>NZ_JBWJVM010000040.1:0-76880 GCF_056428985.1 Streptomyces sp. CA189
CGTCGCCGCCCAGCTCAACGGCCGACCACGCAAAACGCTCGGCTGGGAAACCCCAGCCGAGCGCCTGCATAAACTCCTCGCGGCCTGAACAACCAACCACGTGTTGCGACGACCCCTAGAAACCGCCCTCCTGGCGGAGGGACGGGGGCCGTTCTGTGGTGCTAGACCAGCCTGATGGGACTAGGCGGGCAGGGTGTTGCGGAGCGCGGTCGGGGCGTGGCCCAGCTCGGTCGCGACCTCTTCGAACTCGGTGACATCGCTCATGTCGACCGTCTTGCTCATCGAGATGTTGGTGATGCGCTCGAGGATGGCCTCGACGACGACCGGGACCTGGTGCTCCTGGGCCCACTTCTTGGCCGTCTCGAAGGCCTCGCCCAGCTTGTCCGGGTCGGTGACGCGGATCGCCTTGACGCCCAGGCCCTCGGCGACCTTGACGTGGTCGACACCGTAGACACCCAGCTCGGGGGTGTTGATGTTCTCGAACTCGAGGTTGACCTCGAAGTTGATGCCCAGGCCGCCCTGCGCCTGACGGATCAGGCCCAGGTAGGCGTTGTTCACGAGGACGTGAACGTAGGGGACCTTGTGCTGGGCGGCGACCGCCAGCTCCTCGATCATGAACTGGAAGTCGTAGTCGCCGGACAGCGCGACGATCGGGGTCTCCGGGTCCGCGGTGGCGGCACCGATCGCTGCCGGGATGGTCCAGCCGAGGGGGCCGGCCTGGCCACAGTTGATCCAGTTGCGCGGCTTGTAGACGTGCAGCATCTGCGCACCGGCGATCTGGGACAGACCGATGGTGGTGACGTAGCGGGTCTCGGGGCCGAACGCCTTGTTCATCTCCTCGTAGACGCGCTGCGGCTTCATGGGGATGTTGTCGAAGTGCGTGCGGCGCAGCAGCGTCGCCTTGCGCTCCTGGGCGGAAGCGGCCCAGGCGCTGAAGTCGGGCAGCTTGCCCTCGGCCTTGAGCTCCTTGGCGATCTCGACGAAGAGCTCCAGGGCCGCCTTGGCGTCCGAGGCGATGCCGAAGTCCGGGGCGAAGATCTTGCCGATCTGGGTCGGCTCGATGTCGACGTGGACGAACTTGCGGCCCTTGGTGTAGGCGTCGAGGTTGTAACCGGTGTGGCGGTTGGCCCAGCGGTTGCCGATGCCGAAGACGAAGTCCGACTCGAGGAACGTCGCGTTGCCGTAGCGGTGCGAGGTCTGGACACCGACCATGCCGGCGGCCAGCTCGTGGTCGTCCGGGATGACGCCCCAGCCCATGAGGGTGGAGATGACCGGGACGTTCGTCAGCTCGGCGAACTCGACCAGCAGGTCGGAGGCGTCGGCGTTGATGATGCCGCCACCGGCGACGATCAGCGGACGCTCGGAGTCGAGCAGGAACTGCAGGGCCTTGCGGGCCTGGGCGCGGGTGGCGCTCGGCTTGTAGACCGGCAGCGGCGCGTAGGTCTCGGGGTCGAACTCGATCTCGGTCAGCTGGACGTCGATCGGGAGGTCGATCAGGACCGGGCCCGGACGGCCGGAGCGCATCAGGTGGAAGGCCTCCTGGAACACGCCCGGAACCTGGGCGGCCTCCAGGACGGTCGTCGCCTTCTTGGTGACCGGCTTGGCGATCGAGGCGATGTCGACGGCCTGGAAGTCCTCCTTGTGGAGCTTCGAGACCGGAGCCTGACCGGTGATGCACAGGATCGGGATGGAGTCCGCGATCGCCGAGTACAGACCGGTGATCATGTCGGTGCCGGCCGGGCCCGAGGTACCGATGCAGACGCCGATGTTGCCGGCCTTGGCGCGGGTGTAACCCTCGGCCATGTGCGAGGCACCCTCGACGTGGCGGGCCAGGGTGTGCGCGATTCCGCCCACGTTCTTGAGCTCGCGGTAGAACGGGTTGATCGCAGCACCGGGGACGCCGAACGCTTGTTCGACACCCTCGAGCTTGAGGATCTCCACTGCAGCGGCGGCGGCTGTCATACGAGGCATCGAGTTCTCCTGCGGGTCTGGCGGTCAGGCTTTTCCGTAATCCGGAAGTTTTGTTCTGCTATACGGAACAAGCTAAGCGGCGACTCCCCACAACGTCAAGGCGGTACGGCACCCCGGAACCCACCAAAAGCCGCCGATGGGGCAGTGAGTTGTACGAAAATCCAGTGCCCGACCGAAAATCGGGGGTCTGCCCACCTCTCCGGTGGCAGGTGGTGGACCATGGGCCTACGCACAGCGACGAAGAGCGACGAAGGGGGTCCGGTCCTCATGGCGGATGCGGTACCGGTGCGCTGCCCGGGGTGCCTGCGCGAGAACGGCTACGCCGTCCCGGTCTTCCCCTGCGCCTGCGGGAACCCGGTCACCCCTCCCCTGGACCTGGCGTCACCGCCCCGGGAGCTGACCCACCGCACCTGGACGGAGAGCTGGGTCGCGGTGCGGTGCGAGGCCTGCGGCCGGGAGAGCGAGTGGCCGCACCCGGAGGTGGGGTGCACCTCCTGCGGGACGGTGGTGCTGGTTCCGGTACATCCGCTGGAACCGGTGGGCGGGGTCGCGGGGGCGCTCGGCGGCGGGGCTTCGGGCGGGACCCCGGGCGGGGACGTACGTACTCCCCCTCGCGCGGCGGAGTCGCCCGGGCGGCCGGCGGCGCCCTCGGGGCCGGCCGCGGCGGCCTCGGCGCCCGGCCCGAGAGCCGATCCGGCGCACGGCCCGGCGCAGGACCCGGCGCAGGACCCGCTGCACGCCCCGCCGCACGCCCCGCCGCAGGACCCGTCGCACACCCCGGCCGGCCGGCCCCCGGCCGACCCTGCCGTGCCCCGCCCCGCTTTCCGCCCCGTGACCATCCGTACCGCCCGGGACGCGGTGGTCACCGCCGCGCTGTACCTGCGCTGGCTCGGTTTCCAGGACGTGCGCCAGCCCGACGGGCGGCCGATCCCGTCGACGGCGGTGGACCTGCGGGCCCCCGGCCTGGTCGCCCAGGTGGACCCGACCACGGCCCCGGCCGGGCTGCGGGCGGTGGAGTGCGTCTGGCTGAACGGGCTCACGGCCTGCGCGACCAGCGTCTACTTCTCGCTCGCCGGATACACGGAAGACGCGCGAGCCCGCGCGGACGACCTCGGGATACCCCTCTTCGTCATGGACCTCACGGGCATGCCCCAGCCGGTCAACGACCCGGCGGAGGACCTCCTCGGCATGGGGGCCTAGGCTCGGGGGGGTATGACGTGTGTTTGCCTGCCGAGGAGAGCTTGATGAGCCTGTACGACATCCCGCTGACCACCCTGTCCGACGAGCCCACCAGCCTCGCCGCGTACAAGGGCAAGGCGATCCTGCTCGTGAACACCGCCTCGCAGTGCGGCCTCACCCCCCAGTACTCGGGTCTGGCCCGCCTGCAGTTCAAGTACGAGGAGAAGGGCTTCACCGTCATCGGTGTGCCCTGCAACCAGTTCGGCGGCCAGGAGCCGGGCAACGCCGACGACATCCAGACGTTCTGCGCGGCCGGTTTCGGGGTCACCTTCCCGATGCTGGAGAAGTCCGAGGTCAACGGAGACGACCGCCACCCGCTCTACAAGGAGCTGGTGAAGGTCCCGGACGCCGAGGGCGAGGCCGGTGACATCACCTGGAACTTCGAGAAGTTCCTGATCTCCCCCGCCGGCGAGGTCGTGGCCCGTTTCCGCCCGCGCACCGAGCCCGAGGCCGCCGAGGTCATCGCGGCGATCGAGGCCCTGCTGCCGGCCTAGCACCACCCGGGGGCCGGTACGGGGCTGCGCGCGCAGCCCCGTACCGGCCCTCGGTCGTCCGTGGGGGTCGGGGTCAGTTCACCTGCCGCTCCTGGCCCGACCAGTACGGCTCGCGGAGCTTGAACTTCTGGATCTTCCCGGTGGCCGTACGCGGGATGCCGGCGCGGAATTCGACCGTCGTCGGGGCCTTGTACCCGGCCAGTCGCTCCTTGCAGTGGGCGATGATCTCCGCCTCCTGGACGGCCTCTCCCTCGGCGAGGACCACGAGGGCCTTGATCGTCTCGCCCCATTTCTCGTGCGGCACGCCGATGACGGCGACCTCGGCGACCGCCGGATGGCTGAAGATCGCGTCCTCCACCTCGATCGAGGACACGTTCTCGCCGCCGGTGATGATCACGTCCTTCTTCCGGTCGGAGATCGTCAGATGGCCGTCTGCCTCGTCGACCGTGCCCCCGTCCCCCGTGTGGAACCAGCCGTCCTTCAGGGCTGCCGCGGTCTCCTCCGGCTTGTCCCAGTACCCCTCCAGTACGACGTTGGACCTGGCCAGCACCTCGCCGCCCTCGGAGACCCGCAGCTTGACCCCGAGCGCGGGCAGCCCCGCGCGCGACAGCCTGTGCGCCCGTTCCTCGGCCGGCAGGTCCGCGTCGGCGGGCCGGGTCCGGTTGAAGGTGAGCAGCGGCGAGGTCTCGGTCAGGCCGTAGATCTGCGTGAACTCCCAGCCCAGCTCCTCGCCCATGCGCTGGATCGTCCGGCTCGGCGGCGGGGCGCCCGCGCAGACGACGCGTACCCGGTCGCGGCCCGGGATCTCGCCCTCCCAGCTCGCCGCCGCGTCCAGCACCGTGTTCCACACGGCGGGCGCACCGCACATCAGCGTGACGCCGTGCTCCTGGACCCGGCGCAGGATCTCGGTGCCGTCGACCTTGCGCAGCACGACCTGCTTGACGCCGAGCCCGGCCATCACGAAGGGCATGCCCCAGCCGTTGCAGTGGAACATCGGCAGCGTGTGCATGTAGACGTCACGCTCCCAGACCCGGGTGTGCAGGCCGAAGGTGAGCCCGTTCACCCAGATGTTGCGGTGGGTCAGCTGCACCCCCTTGGGGCGGGCCGTGGTCCCCGAGGTGTAGTTGATCGTCGCCGTCGCGTCCTCGTCCGGGTGCGACCAGGGGCGCGGCTCCACGCCGAAGCGCATCAGCTCCGCATCCGTCTGCGGCCCGAGGACGAAGCGGTGGCGGGCCGTGACGGCCGACAGCGACTCGTCCAGTTCCGGGTCGACGAGCAGGACCGAGGCCCCGCTCTGCCGGACCACGTACGCGACCTCCTCCGGCTTGAGCCGGAAGTTGACCGGCACGCAGACGCGCCCGCTCATCGGCACCGCGAAGAGCAGCTCCAGGAGCCGGGCGGAGTTGTGGCTGACCACCGCCACGCGCTCGCCCTCGCCGACCCCCAGCGCGTCGAATCCCGCCTGCCAGGCCCGTACGCGCTCGCCGAGCCTCCCGTAGGTCGAATCGGGGACCGGTGGACCGGGCTGATCCGGCTCGTCCACCACGCCCGGACTGGACGAGAACCCCAGCTCCGCCCGGTCGAGGAAGTCCGTGACGGTCATGGGAATCCGCATTGCTCTCTCCTAGGTCCCGAATCCCGAACAGCTGCCTGGATGACGCGCCGCGTCCCGTCGGTGGTCGAGCGGCCCGCCACGAACGAGAACGATTGCGGGTGATCTCGGTCGTGCCAGGCATCGTGCCGTGTCCGGCGTACGGGCCACCAGAGCGCGGCGGGGCCGGGTCGCCCGCCCTCCCGTGCCCGCCCGCCCGACCCGCCCTCCCTATCGACTCAGCCGCGGATGGACCCGAAGCGGACGGAGCCACCCGAACGGCCCTCGCCCTCACTGCCGCTGTCCCCCATGGCGGCGAGAAGCGCCTCCCCCTCGGCCACGATCTCCGCCTTGTCGGCCTTGCCGGCCTTGCCGGCCTTGCCAGTCTTGGAGACGTCGGCGAACAGCTCGACGGTGAGCGTCCCGCCGTCCAGCTTCCAGAGCCCGGCGAGGAAGCCGTCGAGGAGCAGCGTGCAGTGGGCCTGGTTCCCGGACCAGGTACGACCCTTCAGCTCGGGCGCGATCACCCGTGAGCGGTCGGCATGGGAGAGGAGCAGGTTGTCGAACTCCGGAAGGAAGCGGGGCGGCGCGGGCTGCTCGGCATCGGGGCGGGGCCCGTCGGGCAGATCGAAGAGCTCGACGCCGTTCTCGTCCTGGAACACCTCCAGGACCGGCCTGAGCCGCTCGAAGGCCTCGCGCAGCCGGGTGAGCCCGGCCCACGTCTGCATGTCCTTGACGGAGGCGGGCCCGAAGGCCCCGAGGTACCGCAGAACAACATCATCGATCCCCCGCCCCTCCCCACCAGGCTCTCCCCCCTCTCCCCTCTGCCCTCCCCTCTCTCTTCCTCCCTCTCCTCCCTCTCCTCCAACCCACTCGCTCAAGGTGGTGAGGCGGACCTGCCCGCTCTTCCCCCACACCCCGCGCGGGGTGACCTGGACGAGCGGCAGCCGGCAGCGCGCGGCGACGGACAGCGACTGCGGGTCGGCTCCGGGCCACTCCTTGAGCAGTTCCTCCCGTATCTCCGCCATGGTCCGCGGCTCGGCCTCCACGAACGCCCGCGCACGCTCGGTGAGCCTGTCCAGGTCCACTCCGACCAGGCCCTTGCGGAAGTAGTTGACCTCCCGGTCGCGGGCGGGCTGGACGAGGGGGCGCAGGGTGAGCGCGTCGTGGACCGTGTGGGTGTGGATGGTGGACCTCATGGTGACCATCCGGACCACCTGCCGGGACTCCATCAGCCCGGCGAGCTCGGCCGGCCCGAATCCGGCGAGGCGGGCGTGGAGCTGGAAGTAGGGCGGCTTCACGTTCTGGGCCTGCAGTCCCAACAGGTGCCGCGTGGCGTCCTGCGCGGACATCTCGGTGCGGGTCAGGAGCAGCTGACGGGCGAGCGTGGCACGGTTCAGCGCACGGGTATCGAGTACGGGACGCGTCGTCTTGGAGGCCATGACAGCAACGTAGCGGCCCATGCGGACACCTTCTGTCCGCAACTCCGGACCGGTCGCACCCGCGCGCACGGACCCGTTTGAACCCCGGGTTCCATTCACCCGGATATCCTGCCCCTTGCCCGTAAACACCCGTTCGACCGGGAGCTGACCTGCGATGTCGGAGCGACCAGACCGCCGCCCCTCGCCCCCGTCCACCTCCGCGCCCGCGAAGCGTACGGGATGGCGGCGCCCGGCCGCCCCTCCCTCCGCCCCCCCGGCCACACCCCCACGGGCGCCGAAGCCGCCCCCGCCGGCCCCCACCCCCGCGGACCACCGCAGCGTGATCGACTCCGCGGTCTACCGCGACGGCGTACGGGTCGCCTCCCCCACCACCCTCGCCGACACCTTCCGTCGGCTGCGCGAACAGCCCGACGGCATGGCCTGGATCGGCCTGCACCGACCCACGGAACCCGAACTCCACTCCCTGGCCGATGAGTTCAACCTCCACCCGCTCTCCATCGAAGACGCCCTGGAGGCCCACCAGCGCCCCAAGCTGGAGCGCTACGGAGACACCCTCTTCGTCGTCCTGCGGGCCGCCCGCTACCTGGACGCGCTGGAGGAGGTCGACTTCGGGGAGCTCCACATCTTCGTCGGCCCCGACTTCCTGATCACGGTCCGCCACGGCGCGGCCCCGGACCTCTCGGCCGTCCGCCGCCGCATGGAGGAGTCCCCCGAACTCCTCTCCCTCGGACCGGAAGCCGCCCTGTACGCCATCCTCGACGCGGTGGTCGACGGCTACGCCCCAGTCGTCGAGGGCGTCCAGATCGACATGGACGAGATCGAGACCGAGGTCTTCAGCGGCGACCCGGAAGTCTCCCGCCGCATCTACGAACTCTCCCGGGAAATGGTCGAGTTCCAACGCGCCACCCGCCCCCTGGTCGGCATGCTCCACAGCCTGATGGCCGGCTTCGCAAAGTACGGCACGGACGAGGAACTCCAGCGCTACCTCCGCGACGTAGCCGACCACGTCACCCACACCAGCGAGCGAGTCGACGGCTTCCGCCAGGCCCTGACCGAAATCCTGACGGTCAACGCCACCCTGGTCTCCCAACAACAGAACGCCGAAATGCGCGCCTTGGCCGAGGCCGGCTTCGAACAGAACGAGGAGATCAAGAAGATTTCCTCATGGGCTGCCATTTTGTTTGCTCCCACACTCGTCGGAACCATTTACGGCATGAACTTTGAGTCCATGCCTGAGTTGGGTTGGAGCCTCGGATACCCCCTTGCGATCTGCCTCATGGGGATGGTCTGCGTCAGTTTGTACGTAATTTTCAAGCGGCGGGACTGGCTCTAAGCCCCTCGCGTGACGCTCAGCCATCCTTCGCACTTCGCTTTCGCATCACTCACAGATCGGCCCAGAAGCGGCCGTGGGGGGTTTCTGGGGGGAATAGATGCGGGTGATCTCCTCACCTTGCCTCAGACAGACCTCTGACCAGGCCTTTTGTGGCGTCGGCAGGCCCTGGGGGGAATCTGGGGAGAATAGACTGGCAGCCTGCGCCTCGCGCCCGCCGCATCCGGGTTCTGCCGGAGAGGGAGACCTCGTCGCCACACTTCTCGCCCTGGGCACGTGTTCGCCGTAGACCGGGTGCTGGACACTCACAGTGAACGGATCCGCGACTGTCGGGGAGCACGGTCGACGCCCAGGCTTCCCCGTTGGCATTCTCGGCGCGATCACCAGAACGGTCCGGTCCTGCGACCCATCCCCGGGCCGAGGCGGCCACGCCTTCCGCGGTGCTCGCTGGGCCCACCGCGTCAGGATCTGACGCTCGTTGAGATCCACCGCCAAGTCGGAGAGGAAGTTCGCGAACACGACGATCGGGCCCGTCTCAGTCACCGCTCTGCTCGCCGCACGGCCGTCTACGGTCAGCGTGGGGGCACCTGCTCAGCCCCTACCGGGTGCGGTGCTCCACGAGAAGTCCCCACCTGAACGTGGAGGCAGGCAAGGGGAACGGTTCCCACGCCTCGGGCCCGGCCCCGCGCCACTCCACGAAGTCGGGGCCGGCGAGGTCGACGTCCTCCGCGTTCTCCAACCCGGCAGCGGCGAGGAAGGCTCGGTCATCGGCTGGGCGGTGCGCCACTCCGATGGCGACGCCGTCATAGCGGGCACGGCGCCAGCCTTGCTGGTCGGACGGGCAGATGATCAACTTCGCGGCCATGGGCCCAGCCTCTGCCGCACCAAGCAGCTGTCACCATGGGCCCGCTCGATGTCGGTCCACGCCATACCGTCCGCCCGCAGGCTGGAGCGTGCCCACGGACCACACGCATCCAGTCCCGCCTCTGCCTGCTTGACGGCCGGTAGAAACCAGCGCCACCCGCACCTCACCCCGCCTGCCCAGGCCGCACCCAGGGCCTGCGGCCAGCACAGGCCGTTCGGATTGGATTCCTACCCTGCGAGGAGGCGTGTAGCGGTGAATGACTTCTTCGTCCCATTCTCATCGGCGGTGGCCTTGTTCTGACCCATGAGACAAAACGGTGAGACGAACTCCCGTCTGATGCTTCGCCCGTACTAGTGGTGATCTGGTCTCGATCCATGCAGTGTCGTTTTCCTCCATGATCGTGGAGACGTCTCAGCGACCGAGGCCGGGGCTCTGCTCCCCGGTATTGCTGCTCGGTGCCGTGGCATACCTTCCGCTGGCGGCAAGGTCAGAAGCACTGCTCGGGTACGTGCTGGCTCTCCACGATGCGCGACCACGTCGTGACGAAGGCAGGCCTCCGCCGGCCATTCCCGAATGCGTGACCCCCGTCGGCGGTCCCCGAAGAACTGCGTGTGGCGGGGCCCGCATACGTGTGTACTGAACTACATCCGACCGAAAGGGAAAGCACAGTGCTCTCCGCAACGACGGAACCGCTACCGATAGCGCAGTTGTGGTGTCCTATCCCAGCCTCGGTGCACCCTGGCCGCAAGCTGCTGGAGCCGTCCATCGACACCGCGACGTTGAACTGGCTCGACCGGTTCGCCCTCATCGACGACGAAAGCCAGCGAAGACGCTTGAGGGGCACGCACATCGCGGAGCTCGCGCTGCGGGGCACGCCCCGGGGCAAGGAGGACCTCCTGCAGATCCAGGCCGACTACATCGCCTGGCTGTTTGCCTTCGATGACGCCTTCTGCGACGAAGGCCCTTACGCCACCGATCCCCAGCACATCCTGGGCATCACCACCGAGCTCTACCGCGCTATCGAGTTCCCCCATGCCGGCCCCCGCCCCGAGCATCCTTATGCCGCCGCGCTGCGCGACATCCGGCTGCGCCTGGAGGAAGCGTCCACGCCGGTACAGGCCGCGCGTTGGGTCGGCGCGGTGAGCCGCTACCTGCAGGCCCAGGTGATCCTGACACAGATGCGCGCCAGCGGTCATGTGATGAGCCTGCCCGAGTACGTGACGCTGCGGATCGATGGAGGTGCGGTCAAGAGCTTCGCCGTCATTCTCGACGCCATTGACGGCTATGTCCTCCCGCACAGCGTGTACACGAAGGGCGAGACCGGCGCGCTGATCGAGATCTTCTCCTCGGTCATCAGCTGGTCCAACGACATTCTCTCCTACGACAAAGAACGGCAAAACAGCAACGACCAGCAGAACCTCATCGACGTCATCGCCCACACCCGCCGCTGCGACCAGGCCACCGCGCTCGCAGAAGCCACCACCATGTACGAAGCTGCGATGACCTGCTTCCTGGACCTGCACGCCCACCTGCTGCAGCCGACGGCTCCACCAGCCATGGCCGACTACGCCACTACATGCGGTGCGTGGATCCGCGGCAATCTCGACTGGAGCCTGACCACCAAGCGCTACCGCGGTAGCGGACACCTACCGCAAATCGTCTCGGCTCATCCGGGCAGGCCCGCCAGCGCACCAATCTCCATACCGGCGATCTCCTGGTGGTGGTCCGTCATCCCCACCAAGCCGCCCTCCCCTACGACTCCATCCTGAGTCCTTCCGGAACCGCGGCCCACGGCTCCTTTCACCAGCGATCACACTCTGCACTGAGAAGGCGGGCACACATGAACAGCAGGAGTGAACACAACGCGCCCCCGGCAGCCGCAGCACGCGAGCGCAGCTACGTTCGGCCGACTGGCGTGACGGCGGCCTCCTCGCCATCGAGGAACGGGACATTCCAGTTGCGGGCCTACACCACTTGTGGGCTCGCATTTCTGATGTCCCATTCTCATTGACGGTGGCCTCCTTCTGCCCCAAGGGACAAGGCAGTGACGACGAACCCGGAGGTTCCGTTCGAGCCGCGCGGCAAGCACTGACGAATGCGCAGCCCTGTACAGGAGACGGTGGAGCGGAACAGAGCGCCCCGTACGAGTGATCATCGGTGTGTTTACGTGGAGTCATGGGCCGTCGTCGCCAAGGATGCGCGCATGCGCCTTACTTCCTCCTTTCTGAGCCGTGCGCTCGTCCCCTTCGTGGCCTCCATCGCACTGCTGACCACGACCGCCGCTGCTTCGTCTGCCGCGCTGGAGTCGTGCGGTTCGGTCATCACCGCCCCGCTCGCACCGGCGGTTCCCGCCGACGATCCCTGCCCCAGCACCGACCCGGTCGTGTGCCGCATCCGCGTCCTGCCGATGGACAAAAAGGTGGAGGCGCAGCGGACCAGGATCCGCTACCACGGCCTCCTGGAGGACATGCACCAGACCGAGGCGAACATGCGCGAGTCGGGAGCCTCCGAGGAGGAGATCGCGAGGGAACTGGTCGACATGCGCAACCAGGCCAAGGAGATCACCCGCGCCGGCATGACCCCGGAGGAGGTCCGCATCCTGGAGGAGCGGAACACGGCCAAGTACGGCAACCCGCTCGGGCCCACCGCGGACCAGCTCTACGCCAAGTACGGCTCCTGGGAGAAGGTCACCGACGCCTCGATGCGTACCAGCTACGCCGTCGACCGCGAACTCAGCCTCGAATACCGCCCCTGCCCCGTATGACAACCGGCCACCCCAAGGCCATCCACAGGCCACGGCATGGCAGCGGGTGAGCGCTTCGGAACCCTGGCTGTCACGGTCGGCTCCCTTCCGGCGGGAACATCCAGTCGGTGAGCCTGGCCAGGTAGGCCTCGTCCATCAACGGGGCGTTGATTCTCCTGGCGGTGAGTAGGGGCGTGACCCGGGACGGGGTGAGGGCCGGCAGTCGGTGCTCGGGGGTCGCCTGGATCAGGTAGGGGAGCATGTCGAACATCGCGTACAGCGAACGGGCGGGTTGTACGCGACGGTTGGACTCCAGCAGTGCCAGCCATGCGTCGACCGGTAGGGATGTGATCTCGTGCCCGGCTCGGCGCAGGGCATGGACAGCCTCGGTGAGCGGGAACGGGGCCGGGTCGTGCAGGTTGAACGCCTGGGGGTCCTGTGTGCGTGCCGCGCCCGGGGCCAGTGCCGTGATGGTACGGGCGGCGTGGTCGACGGTGCAGACCGGCACGTGGGGCAGCGTCTGGGGAGCCGCGCGGAGCTGGACGCACACCCTCATGAGGGTGCTGAGCGGTTCGCCCGTGGCGATCATGCCGGTGGCGCTGTCCCCCAGGACGAAAGGGGGGCGGTAGATCGCGGCGGGGACGCCGCGTGCGGCGGCCTGCCGCACCAGTTCCTCGGCCACGTACTTGGAGGCCGGGTAGCCGAACGTGCCGGAGTACCCCAGCGACGGTGTGCTGTCATCGCCGACGAGGTCGGTTCCGCAGGCACGCGCGGAGATGAACACCGCCATGGTCGAGACGTGGTGCACTGCCTTGACCGGCCCGTACGCGGCGAAGCGCAGGACCTCGACGGTTCCTTGGACGTTGGGGACCCGGGCCAGCTGGTAGGGGTCGTTCATATTGACCGACGCACCGCAGTGGTAGACGGTGCCGGTGCGGTCGGCGAGGGCCTGGTAGCGCTCGTCGTCCAGGCCGAACCGCGGCTGGGTGAAGTCGCCGACGACCGCGACGGCCGCTTCGGCGGGCACTCCGACCGCGGTGCAGCGCGCGGCCAGCCGTGCGGTCGCCGTCCGGTCGTCGGCGGCACGCACCAGGCACCGGACCGTTCCCGTGGTGAGGCTTTGCAGTTCGCGCAGCAGGTAGGCGCCCAGATAGCCGGTGGCGCCCGTGAGGAGTACGTCCGGTGGGGGTTCGTGCTGTGCCGTGCGGCCGGGGCGGATGTCGGCCGGGAGCCGGATGTCCGTGGCCGGAATCGAGAGGGTCGTATGAGTGGGGGTGCCCTGGGTCATGGCTTGGCGGTCGCTTCCCCTCGGGTGCTGTTCACTTCAGTGCGCCATCATCGAGGCGTATGCGGGATGGGTGATCGACAGGCCGCCGTCGGCGTGCAGGACCTGTCCGGTGATCCAGCTCGCGGCGGGTGACGCGAGGAACAGGACCACCTGGGCGAGTTCGTCGGGTGTGCCGATCCGACGCAACGGGGTGCTGGCGCGGGCGGCGGATTCCAGGCGGTCGTTGCCGGGCATTCCGGCCCGGGCGTCTCCTTCGATCAGGCCGCCCGACGCGGTGTTGACCCGGATGCCGGAGGGCCCGTACTCGACGGCCAGGTAGCGGGTGAGCGCCTCGAGCGCGGCCTTGGAGACGCCCGTGCTCGTATAGGCGGGCAGCACGGCGCCCGCCCCGGACGAGGAGACGTTCACGATGGCAGGCCGCCGTGCCCGCTCCAGCAGGGGCCGGGCCGCCTGCGCGCACCACAGAGGCCCGGCCGCGTTGGTGGACAGGGCCCGGAGCCAGTGCCGTTCGTGGACCGCGTCCACTGCGGCGAACCGGCCTGCCGCGGCGTTGTTGACCAGGACGTCCAGTCGGCCGTGTCGTTCGGCGACCGCGTCGAACAGGGCGTGGACAGCGGTCCGGTCGGCGACGTTGCCGGGAAGCAGGTCGGCCTTGCCACCGCTGTCCCGTACCTCGTCGACGGTGCGCTGGGCGGAGTCCGGGTCGCGGAAGCAGTTGACGAGGACGTGGGCGCCCTCGCACGCGAACGCCTGGGTGATGTGGCGGCCGATCCCGCGTCCGCCGCCGGTGACGAGGACCACCTCGTCGGCGAAGGTTCCCTTCACGACAGGGGCCTCCATCCGGGCGGAGTCAGGACGAGGCAGGAGTTCTGCCCGCCGAGGCCGAAGGAGTTGGACAGCACCGGTCGGCAGCCGGTGTCGCGTGGCTGTCCGGTCACCACGTCCAGCCCTGCGCAGTCGTCGGCGAGTTTGCCGTGGCCGGCGGTGGGCGGGACGAGGCCGCGGTACGCGGTGAGGGCGGCGACCGCGGCCTCGCCGGCGCCCGACGCCCCCATCAGATGACCGAAGACGCTCTTGGAACTGGTGACCGGTGGAGGAGTGCCGCCGAAGGTGGCGAGCAGGGCGCGGGTTTCCATCGCGTCGCCGAGCGGGGTGGATGGTCCGTGTGCGTTGACGGATCCGATGTCGGCGGGCGTGAGTCCGGCGTCGGCGAGGGCGGTGTTCATGCAGGAGGTGACCCACGTCCCGGCCGGATTCGGTGCGGTGAGGTGGTGGCTGTCGGTGCTCTGCGCGGTGCCGGCGATCTCCGCGTAGACCCTGGCCCCCCGGGCGAGGGCGTCATCGAGAGGCTCCAGAGCCAGGAAGGCAGCGCCCTCGCCCATGACGTAGCCGTCGCGGCCGACCGAGAAGGGGCGGGACGCGGTGGCGACGTCGTCGTTACGGGTCGACAGCGCGTCGGACTGGCAGAAGGCGGCCATCATCAGCCGGGTCACCCCGGCGGAGTCGGTGGCTCCGGCCAGCACGAGATCACAGCGCCCGTCGCGGATCAGAGCGACGCCGGTGCTGATCGCGTCGATCCCGGAGGCACAGGCGGTGGACAAGGTGGTGGATGGACCGTGCCAGTCCAGCTTCATGCCGATGAACGCGGCGGCGGAGTTCGGGATCAGCAGGGTGGTCGTGAGCGGGCTGACCTCTTCGGGGCCCCGGTCACGGCAGTTGAGCGCCTGGAGGGTGTAGGAGTGGGCCCCTCCGAAGGAGGAGCCGCAGACGATGCCGCTCCGGGTGGGGTCGCAGGGCGGCGCACCGGCATCGGCGTGGGCGTCCAGCGCGGCGCACAGGGCGTACTGGGCGAACAGGTCCGCCCTGCGCAGGTCTTTGCCGGACAGGTATCGGCCAGGGGCGAAGCCGGTGACCTGGCAGGCGAACCGGGTGGGGAGACCGGTCGGGTCGAACCGGGTGATGGGGCCGGCAGTCGGTGTGCCCGCCATCACCGTGCCCGTGAACGTGTCGAGGTCGCATCCGGCCGGGGTGGTGACGCCGATGCCCGTGACGACGACCCGACGGCGGCCCAGGTGGTCGAGGAGGTGCTCGCGGTACGTCATGGCCGCTCCGAGCCGCAGGGCGTGGGGATGATGAGCAGGGCGGCGTTGTGGCCGCCGAACCCGAACGAGCTGGACAGCACGGGGCCTGCCGGCACTGGCCGGGGCCGGCCGATGACCAGGTCGATCTCCAGGGCGTCGTCGACCTTGACGGTGTTGGCGGTCGGTGGCACCACCGCGTGGGCGAGGGAGAGGAGGGAGGAGACCACCTCCGCGGCGCCCGAGGCAGCGATCATGTGGCCGGTGACGCCCTTGTTGGCGGTGACCGGCACTCGGCGGGGGCCGAAGACCGAGGCGATCGCCCGGGCTTCGGCCGCATCGCCGACCGGCGTCGAGGTGGCGTGGGCATTGACGTGGGTGACGTCCGCCTCGTCGACAGCGGCATCGGCCAGGGCGGCGCGCATGCACTCCGCCGCTCCCTCGCCTCCCGGGCTGGGACTGGTCAGATGGTGGGCGTCGCAGTTGGTGGCGTAGCCACTGATCCAGCCGTACGCGCGGGCGCCCCGGCGGGCGGAGTGATCGAGGCTCTCCAGCACCACGAACGCCGCTCCTTCGGACGCCACTGTTCCATCGCGGTCGGCGTCGAAGGGCCGTGCCGAGTGCAGCGGGTCGTGGCCACGTCCGGACAGCGCTCCACTGGCTCCGATCCCGGCCAGCGACTTCGCGGTGAGCAGTTCGGCCCCGCCCGCGACGACGACGTCGGCGATGCCCTCACGGATGAGCCGTACCCCTTCGCCGACGGCCACCGCGCCGGTGGCGCAGGCGGCGCTGACAGCCAGCGACGGGCCGGTGAAGCCGGCGGTCAGACTGATCGTGGCGGACAGCGCGTTGTGCATGGCCATCGGCACGAAGAAGGTGCCCCGCTCCGGCGTCTCCAAGGTGGTGGAGGCACCGAACGCCGTTCCCGCCACCACCGCGAACCGGCCGGACCCTGCACGCCCCGCGCCCCGTGGCCGGTCGGCCAGGCCGGCGTCGGCAAGGGCGTTGAGCGCGGTGTACACGCCCAGCCGGGTGGCCGGGTCCAGGCGACGGCCCAACTTCCCTATCTTTGCGGCAAGTTGCTGTTCACCGGCGACGGCAGGCAATCGGCAGGCGAACCCCGGGGCTCCGCGGCTGACATCCGGCGTCCCGAACGCACTGGCCAGCGTCCCTTTGGCCGAGAGGAGTTCCCTCCACAGGTCTTCGGTGCGGACTCCGGCCGGCGTGGTGGTGGCCATCCCGGTGACCGCCACTGGTCGCCTGGTCGGCTGCGCGTTCATCAGACGGGCTCGGACGGTGAGCCGACGAGTGCGATGAGGTCGGCCACCGTCGCGGCCCGGGCCTTCACATCGGCCCTGTCCACGAGAAATCCGCGTGCGGCGAGCGCTGCGGCGATCTCGGCAAGGTCGAGGGAATCGGCGTCCAGGTCGTCCGCAAGCCGGGATTCGGGCGTCACTTCGTCCGCGGATACCGACAGGATGCGCATCAGGATCTCGGTGACGGCGCTGGAGACCGGGGTGTCGGGCTGGGTGTCGCTCATAGCGGAGTACTCCTTCAGGTGGGATTGCGGCGCGCGGGCGCGGCCGGTGGTGGGTGGGGGGAGAGACAGTCAGGCAGGGGCTCAATGACCCATGGACATCCCGCCGTCCACGGGCAGCACGGCGCCGGTGATGAAGCTCGCCTCCGCCGAGCACAGGAAGGCAGCGGCAGCGGCAACTTCGGGAACGGTCCCGAACCTCTTGAACGGGATCACGTCGGCCAGTTGGCGTCGGCGCTTGTCGGTCAGATGGCTGATCATCGCGGTGTCGACGGGGCCCGGCATGACCAGATTGCACGTGGTGTGCGGGGCCAGCTCACGGGCGAGCGATCTGGTCAGGCCGATCAGCCCCGCCTTTGCCGCCGCATAGTTCGTCTGCCCGGCCGAGCCGAGAACGCCCGCAGCCGATCCGACGGTGACGATCCGGCCCCACCGTGCGGCAGTCATGCCCGCGGCGGCGCGGGACGCGCAGAGGAAGGGACCGGTGAGGTTCACCTCCAGCGCGGCCCGCCACTGGGCGACGGTCATCTCGCCGACCAACGCGTCGGACAGCAGACCCGCGCAGTTGACCAGGATCTGGACATCCGAGCCGAAGTGCTCACCGACCTTGCGGAACAAGGCGTCGACCTGTGCAGGGACGGTGACATCGGCCTGCACGGCCAGACAGCCGGTCTTTGCGGCGGTCTCGGCGGCCGAGGTCTGGTCCCGGGAGAAGGCGATCGCGACGCGGTGCCCCTGTTCGGCCAGCGCGGCCGCGATACCGGCGCCGATGCCCCGCGACCCGCCGGTGACCAGAGCGACCTTGGCGCCAGGTTTCTGCACCTTCATGGGGAGGTGCCCATCTCGAAGGACGGCGCCGCACCGTTGTTCTCGCACCCTCGAACGTGCGCGGAGATCACGTCGCACGCGCCGGGTGCCGACGCGTTGTAGAGCCGCACTCGCCCCAGCGTGCGCTTGGCCAGGCCGGTAAGCGTGCGGCCGTAGCCCGCCTCGACGACGGCGTCGGCTCCGAGGCGAGCCAGTGCGTGCTGGGTGTCGCGCCACCGGACCGGAGTGGTGAGGTCGGCCGCGACGAGCTCGCGCCATGCACTGGGGCCGGTGGCGCCGGGCCGGTGCACGTGTCCGTTGTGAACGATCACCGTCCGCGCGCGGCTGAAGGGAATGGCGCGCAGCCCTGACAGGAACTCCTTGGATGCCCAGTGCATCAGCGGCGTGTGGAAAGGGCCGGCGACATCGAGCGGAATGACGTCGCCCGCTCCCAGTGCGGTAGCGGCCGCCTCCGCCTCCCGCAGGCTCGCGTGCTTCCCCGAAATAACCGTCTGCGTCGGCGCATTGTCGTTGGCGACCCAGCAGCCCGAGACATCGGCGCACGCTGCCGCGGCCCCGTCGACGCCGAGCAACAGGGCCGTCATCCCGCCCGTTCCATCACAGGCCGCTTCGGTGAGGCGAGCCCTCAGGGCCACGACGCGCGCGGTGTCCCCGGCAGTGAGAACGCCCGCCGCGTACAGTGCGGAGATCAGCCCCAGGGAGTGGCCGGCCAGCATAGGCTGAGTGTCCCGCTCACGGGCAAAGGCCAGGGCCAGCGCCTTCCAGGACATCATCGAGCACAGCACCACCGACAACTGCGTGTCCGTGGTCGAAGTGGGGACGGACCCGGCACTCAGCAGCATCGGTTCCAGCGTGCGCCCAAGGATGCTCTCGGCTTCCTCGACGACCGACCACGCGGGATCGTTCCGCCAAGCCGCACCCGCACCGCGGGAGATCTCAGAGGGGCTCTGTTCATTCCTTGCGCTCCTCGCTCCGCCCCGACGGCCGCGTACGACCAGGGCGGTGGTGACGGTGGCCCACGTCGGCGAGCCGGGTCAGCGCGCCCGGACTCGTTCGTAATGGCGGAGGATCGGTTCTCGTGGAGACGGGGAGGAAGTCCGGACGCGGCTACAGGTGGGGAACCGGCAATGGCCTGGTGCCCCAGAGGCACAGCTCCATGATGTCCCGATACGTGACCTCCGTCAGGGCGCAAACCACACGGCCATGATGCATACGCGGGGTATGGAGTACGCCGGGACGCATTCCCTACCAGCGCACGCCGTGGGTGCTGTCGCTGCTTCGGCGGCGGGTGGGGTGGTGAGCGGGAGCCGGCGGCCGTCGGGGAGTCCCGGGACGCGGGCGCGGACAGGTGCGGAGGGCGGTGTCGTCAGGGCGTGCAGGGTCGCGTCCACGAGACGCCCGAACGCGTGGTGGAGAACAGACCTCCGTTGCAGGAGGTGTTCTCGCCGAGGCGGGCCAGGTGTGCGGCGAATTGCCTCGCTGCACGGCGGCGCGAACGTCGGGTGGCGCTTCAGCTCGTAGGGCCGCCGAGCGTGGGCGCCTGCGGAGCCGCGTGCCGTCACGGAGGCGCGTGGTCCGGTCGGGGCATTTCCGGTGTCTGGCGCGATATCGATATGACCCATTTCAGGCGGTTCGCACGCCAAGGAGTGCTACGCGTTGATTTACTCGTGTGAGGCGATCATGAAGGAGTGCACGTGGGCAGGACCGCTCTGATCACGGGGATCACCGGGCAGGACGGTTCGTACCTGGCCGAATTGTTGTTGTCGAAGGGGTACGTGGTGCACGGTCTGGTGCGTCGTTCCTCGACACCGAACACGTCACGGATCACGCATCTCCTCGGCGTCGGAGAGGACGGCCGGTCCCCGCTGGTCGGGATTCATTGCGTCGAGCTGTCCGACTCCGGGGCGCTGATCGGGTTGCTCCAGCGGCTGTGTCCGGACGAGGTCTACCATCTGGCGGCCCAGTCGGATGTGAGGTGCTCCTTCGATTCTCCGGTTCACACGGCCGAGGTGACGGGGCTCGGAACGCTGCGGCTGCTCGAGGCCGTGCGCCTGTCGAAGCTGCCCGTTCGGGTCTACCAGGCGTCTTCGTCGGAGATGTTCGGTTCCAGCCCGCCGCCGCAGAACGAGGAGACTGCGCTGCGGCCGCGTAGTCCCTATGGGATCGCGAAGACCATGAGCTACTGGACGGCGGTGAACTACCGCGAGGCGTACGGGATGTTCGTCGCCAACGGCATTCTGTTCAACCATGAGAGCCCCCGGCGGGGTGAGGGCTTCGTCACGCGGAAGATCAGCCTCGCCGCTGCCCGCATCAAGGCCGGTCTGCAGCGCCACGTGTCGTTGGGCAACCTCGATGCGGTGCGCGACTGGGGGTACGCACCCGAATACGTCGACGCGATGTGGCGGATGCTGCAGGCCGACGATCCCGGCGACTACGTCATCTCCACCGGCCACGCCGGCACCGTGCGCGTCTTCCTCGACGCCGCGTTCGCCCATGCGGGGCTCGACTGGCACGAGCACGTGGTGCACGATCCGGAGCTGGTGCGGCCGACGGAAGTGCATCATCTGTTGGGAGACCCCTCCAAGGCGGCCGCGGAGCTGGGCTGGGCCGCGGGGGTGCGGCTGCCCGCGCTCGCGCGGATCATGGTGGACGCCGATATGGCGCGTCTGGGTCAGTGTCTTGCCGGGTCGTCGCCGGGGACGGGGCCATGAGGCTCCGCGGGCCGGTCCGTGCGGTACGGGTGTCAGGGGTGGCGGACGAAGAGCTCCACGCGGTTCGCAGAGGCTGTTGGAGCGGCCGCCGTGCGGGCTTGGAGGCGCGTGTAGCCGGCTCGGGTGAGGGTGGCGCGCACGGCGTTTCCGTCGAGGTACTTGTCGTGGATCTCCACCAGGATGTTCTCGACGCGGTCCAGCCACGGCTCGGCGTGGTCGAACAAGGCGGCCTCGCCACCTTCGATGTCCACCTTCAGGAGGTCGACACGGCTGATCCCGTGGGTGTCGAGGAGTTGGGGCATGGTCATGGCCCGTGCCCAGAGGTTCGGCCGGGCAAGCAGCGGCTCCAGCCGGTGAGGATCCTGACGGCGGGCCCGGGCGACGGCCGGGTGGGCGGTGCAGCTGTCCCACAGGGCGCTGACGAAGATCTCCACCTCGCCGGGTTCGGCTGCGACGGCGGCCTGTTCCACGATCCAGCTGCTCCCCGACAGGCGGGCATTGACCTGCAGTACGGCCAGCGTCTGCGGAACCGGTTCGACGGCCAGCAGGACGCGGGGCCGGTGGCGGGCGGTGAGGTAGGCCGCGGCAAGGCCGGTGTTGGCGCCCAGGTCGATGATCGTGTCCAGTCGGCCCGCGTCGAACCCGTAGGTCTGCTGAAGGTCGTAGGTCCGTTTCAGCAGTACCTCCCAGAGAATGATCAGGTCGCTCTGGTTGCGCCGTACGCGCACGGTCACCGGCTTGGACGGGGTGGCGAAGACGAATGTCAGGAGCCGGTCGTCGTCGAGCGGCTCGCCGAGCACACCGGCGAATCGTCGGGCCATCCAGTACGGCGCCGTGATCCGGCTACGGCCCCGGCCGTGCCACCCGGCCAGGGCCATGGAGTGCAGGCAGCGGGCAGCCTCCCGGGCCAGGACCCTCCACGCGGGTGTGGTGTGGTCGTGATCGGCCTGGGTCATCAGCCGGTGAACGTGTACGGGCATACGAGCCTCCGAGCAGGTGGCGGGCATGCCCAGAACCGGCACTGCGCCCAGCGGACTGCGGCCTGCGGTTCGACAGCCGACCGCGGAATGCCGCTTCCCTTCCCCGGCACAGCCGGACCGCCGGCAGCCACAGCGTCACCGGAAGGTGTGAGGGCCACATGAAGCGCCGCCGCAGGGCTCCCGGCACGCCCGGCGGCCCCCAAAGGCTGCCCGGCGGCGATTCGGGCTGGCAGCACCTGGGTGGTGAAGTGCTGCAAGCAGGGGCCTTCCTGACGCTCCACAGGGACCGGGTGGTCCAGCCGGACGGGACGCACAGCACGTACGACCATGTCGGCATGGCAGACGGGGCGCGTGTCGTGCCAGTCGACGAGGAAGGGAGGGTCGGTCTCGTCGAGGACGGCTTCTACCTCCTGGGCCGGCGTGCCCTGCACGTGCCGGGCGGCGGGATCAATCCCGGCGAGCGGCCCGAGGACGCCGCACGACGGGAGTGTGCCGAGGAGACCGGCTGGGAGCCCGCACGCCTGCGGTTCCTGACGGTCTTCCACCCGCTGCCCAACACCACGGCCGCCTCCACCCACGTCTACCTCGGTACGGGACTCCTCCCCCGCCCCGCCGCGCGGGACGGCAGCGAGTCCGCCATGACCCTGCACTGGACCGCGATGCAAGACGCCCTGTACGCCGTGGAACAGGGCACCATCACCGAGGCCGGAAGTGTCATCGGCCTCCTCCTGACCGCACGCCTCTTGGGAGATCGCACATGACCCGCGTCCTTGGACCGACCGTCACCGGGCCGCCCCGGCTCTCGCGCCTCGGCAAAGCCGCCTGGAACGCACAGGTAGCCGCCAGCGGCTTTCTGCGGACCATCGGCCTGGACCACGTCCCAGCCCGGGGTACCAGCTCCGCCGACCGGATCATCGAGCACTGGATGCGTGTCGCCGCCTGGCGGGCCTTCGGACCCGGCCCCGACACCGTCATCCACACGCCGCTGGGCCGCTTCCACCTCACCGACGGCATCACACCGCCCAGCGGACCGCAGGTCGCCGGCCTGCACGACGGCGAGGTCCGCCGCTGGGCCGACGACCACCTCCGGCCCGGAATGACCGTCATCGACGTCGGGGCCAACATCGGCTACTTCTCCGTCCCCGCCGCCCGAACGGTCGGCGCCACCGGCCGGCTCATCGCCATCGAGCCGGTCCCCTCCAACCTCGACCTGCTGCGCCGCAACCTCGCACTCAACAAGATCACCAACACCGACACGGTCGAGGCCGTCGCCCTGAACCAGCCGGGGACGGCCAGCCTGAACCTGTCCTCCTTCACCAACGCCCGCAGCAGCCTGCTCCGCAACGCCTGCGCCACCGGCCGGCCCATCCAGGTACGCGCCACCACCCTCGACGACGTAGCCGCCGAACTGGAATTGCACCGGATCGACCTGATCAAGATCGATGCCGAGGGCGCAGACCTGGACGTGCTCCTGGGCGCCCGCAAGGTCCTGACCCACCACCGGCCGCGCATGATCGTCGAGTTCTGGCCCCGCGGCCTGCGGCGCCTCGGCCGTGACCCGCACCAACTCTTCGACATCGCCGACGAACACGGCTACCGCATCACAGCCCACCACCGGGGCCGGACCATCACCGTCAACCACGACCGGGCCGCCTTCGCCGCCTTCACCGCCCACCTGGCCGGACGCAACTACGGCTACGCCAACGTGCTGTGCGTCCCCGCAACCACTCCTCCGAGCTGACCTGCTTGCGCGCCGGCGTGCGCCGGCTCGCCGCATACCGGATGGGTACCGCCGGCGAGGCGTCACCCGGCGTACCCGCTGCCCGCGGCCGTCACCGTTCAGCCCAGCGGGTGACCGCCCGCCCTCACTTACAACGCCCCCGGCCTGCCGCGATCGGGGTCGCTGCCACAGGCCGAGAACCGGTCATGGGCCCGGCTACGCTCGCGTCCCGGCCGGCTGCGGCCCCTGTAACCGAGTTGGTCACGCTGACTGGCCGAGAGCTGTGAGAGCGTGCCCTGGCCCGGCAAGAAAAACGCATAAGGAGGCCCTCCGTGGCTCTCAAGACGGCAACCGACGCTTCCTTCGACGAAGACGTCCTCATGAACGACAAGCCCGTCCTGGTCGACTTCTGGGCCGAATGGTGCGGCCCCTGCCGCATGATCGCCCCCTCTCTGCAAGCCATCGCGGACGAGCATGGCACCAAGATCGACGTGGTGAAACTCAACATCGACGAAAACCCGGCGACCGCAGCCAAGTACGGCATCATGTCCATCCCCACCATGAACGTCTACGTCGGCGGAGACGTCGTCAAAACCATCGTCGGGGCCAAGCCGAAAGCGGCCCTCGAACGAGAACTCGCCGAATACATCGCCAGCTGACCGGCTCCTCCGCCCCTCATCGGCCCAGCCCTTCGCCGAGGTCTGGGCCCGAGGCCAGGAACGTTGCCGCGAAGCCGCTGCGGTGGGGAGCCGCACCGCCTCTGGCACCGCCCACCGGTAACGAGGTGCGTGGCGTCATGAACTGCCGGGACAGGGCGCATTGCTGCTCAGCCCGCAGCTGCGGCCGTGCGCCGAACGGAGGCACATCCTCGGCCGCGCGTCCAGGCGCAGGCGCACGCACCGCACCGCGTGCCGGCACAGGCCCCCACTGCCGATCGCGACATCGGCACTGATCTCCGCAATTGGGCCGGGCCGAAAAGCGACCGCGCCGAGGAAAGCGCAGCGCCCCCTCACCGAGGAGAACTTCGCCCTGCTCCGCGAATGTCCCGCTGCGGCGACAAGAATCGAGCCAGAACGACAACCCATGTACAAACCAGTAAGGACGTACAGATGAGCCGTACGGGTGAATTCCCGCGACATTGGCGGTCTGTCGTCGCATGCGGAAACGATCGTCCGTGAGCACCGAGCGTAACGATCACCCTGAACAGCTCCTCGTGCGAAGGAGCTCCGAGGGATGAGGCTGTGAAGAGATTGCGCTCGATCAAGCTGTCCAAGCCCGTGGCGATGTGTGGTGTCCTCGCTGGTGTGGCTGCGGGGGTGATGGGAGGCGTCGCAATCGCGGACGACTCTGCCGTCAAGGCGAAGGCCCCGCATGCACAGGCGTCCGCGATGGTGAATACCGACGGCACACGCCACTACTCCAAGGGGATCAAGTCCCTCACTAAGCCCGAACTGGGCGTTTACTGCGTGACGTTCGACGACGACACAAGGATCGAGGTCGCAAGGAGCACGCCGACCGCCACTCTGTGGGGCATCCCGGGCACCACACCTTGGCAGTACCAGGTCTTCCTCAACACCCAGCCGACTACGCCGTGCGGCTCAGCCGCAGACACCCTTACCGTCTTCGTCGGCAACGGCAGCGGTCCGGCCGACTCCCCGTTCTTCCTCTTCGTGCCCTGATCGCGCCCACTCGCCGTAGACGAGAACGCTGCCCCCTCTCTCTCCGGACAATGACTTCGCTCCGTAGCGCCGCTCCATGACTCGACGAAGATCGACGTGGTCACAGGCATCCCGATGACGTCCTCGCCGGGCGTCCCCGAAAGTCCCTGGCCCACGGTCATGGTCTCCACCGAGGCGCCGCCCGGCAATGACGCGAACTCGCTCCGCTTGGACCGGTACCCCTTCACGGGCCCGACGACAACCCGTTCCGAATCACCGCCCTGCAGCCGCAGCAGCCTCAGTTGATCAACCGGCCACCGCAGGACCGAAAGAAGGAAACCCCTGACGCCTTCCAGCAAGACCCGCGCCGCCTGGATCACCGCCACCCTGGCAGCGGCCACCATGGCCACCGCCGGTGTCGCCCATGCCATCCCGGACACCATGTATGCCCCCCACGCCCAGGCAGCCGTCCGAGTCGCCGCGAGCGGCACCCCCCTGGCCAGCAAGGGCATCGACGAGGTCAACCGCCCGTCCGGCACCAACCGGACCGGGACCTACTGCATCACGTTCACCGCCCCCGACCTGGAACTCACCCAAACAGCGCCGCAGGTGACCATCGAAGCGGACGGCGGTACCGCCTCCATGCACACCACGCCTCACAGCTTCTGCAACAACGCGCAGAACACCCTCACCGTCTTCACCCGCAACGCCAGCGGGACCCGCACTGACCTCGCCTTCGCAGTGAGCATCCCTTAGCCCCCGGGCGCGCGTCACCGCGGCCCGAACCTCACCATCGGCTACAGCCGACGCCCGCAGTAACCAGAGGGCCCCGACGACACCTCCGCCGGGGCCTCTGCGCGCCAACCGCCGGATGATGCGCCGCAAGGGAAACATCCGCCCAAAGGCCAAGCGCAGCAGGGGTGGGGAGGTCCATCGAGCGGGCCTGGTGGCCTTGAGTAGCGGCGGCCGTTATCACCGGACGCCAGCATGGGCGACGCGGTCGCGGACGACGTCGGCGTACGACCTGGGAACTAAAGCCGCGGACCACCAGGACGAGAACGTACGCGAACCGAGCCATCCGGTCAGATGCCGGCACAGAATGTCCTTCCCCGCAGCAACGAACAGGGCCCGCCTCTGGCTTACGGAAGCGGTCGAGGCGGAACCAGCCAGGCGTCTGGGCGACGAAGGCGCCGGCGTCTGGACAGTCCGACGGGACGTCACTTCGCCAACGGCGTCGATCAGTTCGGGAAGGCGGCCCTCCCGGCGGACGCGGGGGCAGCTGCACGGACCGCCGCCGGTACATCGGCGGCGTACGCCCTCTATGCGCGCTTGAGCGCGCCGCACACCAGCCCTACGCCGCGTCGCGCCAGGATGGGGCTCCCGTAGGTCCGGAGCCTTCGGGTCACGGGAGCAGAACATTGATCAACGTTGATGTCCAGCACTGCGGTAGCTCGGTTCTGATCAGCGCAACCGGGGAGCTCGACGAGGGTGCGGGAGAACTCCTCCAGCGCGCCCTGGACTACGTGACCGTGGACGAGCGCGATCTCCTGGTGGATCTGCACGCCGTCGCGGCCATGGACGTCGACGGCCTGCTCCACCTCCTCAACCTGCACCGGCGCGCAGAGCGCATGCGCCTACGGGTTCAGGTCGCCGGCTGGCAGACCCAGCCCCAGCAGTGCATGGCCACCGTGGCCGGCATCCCCGGGCCCAGAGCGGCGACGGGAGAACGCTACGCCCTGGCAAGCTTCCGCCGACTTCTCGAGGAAAGAGCGCAGCGCGCACGGGAGCGCTCCGACTTCGCCGACGGCTGGCTGCCCCGCACCTAGCGTTTAGGGGAGGGATCCCGCTCCTCTGGGCCGGCCCCTCGCCACTCCGCCGAAGTCGGCAGCGGTGAGATCCACGTTCTCGAATTTCTCCAAGCCGGCGGCCGCGAGGAAGTCACGGATGTCGGCCGGGCGGGTGCGCGACTCCGATGGCGATGCCGTCGTAGCGCACCCGGCGCCATCCCTGCTCGTCGGGCGGGTAAACGATCAGCTTGGCGGACATGCGCCCAGCCTCTTCCCACACTTTTCACCGGAGCCCTGCTGCGTCCGAACAGGTGGGCCGGCATCGAATGACAGCGCGACCAGCTCGCTCGGCGGCGGGATACGCTCGGCCGTACGCGGTGCGGCCCTGGCCACCAGGCCGCACCGGGAGCCGCGGCCGGCGGGACAGAGGCCAGGCGCGGGATCGGGGCCGACTGCGAGCGGAGCGCCTGAACCTGACTGACCAGCAACCGCGCTCGGGGTCCAGCCACCACCGACTGAGTGACAGCGAATCGTTACAGCACCTACTTGTGCGCTCCGGCCCGGAGGCGATGGCGGAAGCTTGGCCGTAACCCGCCCCCTCCGGAAGGACCATCCATGGCCCGGTCGATCCCCCTAGTCGTCGCTACTGCCGTCCTGTTGGGACTCCTCGCTTCGCCCGCAGCGGCAGGCATCGTGTGGACACCCGGGGACCCGAACAGCAGCTATCCAGACTGCTGCCCCAAGGCGGGTTTCGACGACGACGTGGAAGGGGATCTGCCCCAGCCGCCTGCCCCCGAGCGCTGTGTGCAGGTTGTCTACGAGCCGGCCACCGGGCGTATCGAAGAGGTGCGTTGCGCTACCTGGTGAACTACGGCAGGGGTTTACCTTGCCGCCCGCTCCTTGCTGTCAGCTGATCAACAAGGGATCCGATTGCACACACTCCGCCAACAATCTGGCGACGGAGACGCTGCGAGGCCACATCCGCTGACTCAAGGGAGCCAGGCAGACGCTGGTGCTCAGCCTGCGACGGCCCAACCGACAGACGGCCCAAAACCGGCCGGCCGTCAACCGATCAGCCCCTCCCAGTGCGCCCCGACCGGGGTCACAAAATCGCGGCACGTCGTCGATGGTGGCGTCCAGGCGCAGGAGCACGTAGCGCATCGGATGCTGGTCGCCGCCCCTGGTCGACGGCAGTGGCGGCACTGACCTGCGACGAGCTCCGGCTGGACGAGCGTGGTGACGAGGACCTCGAGGGTGCCCTAGCGGGAAAGCAACATCGCGGCGATCCACGGCTGGCGGGGGCCGGCCGAGGTGAGGTCTCGGCGAGCTCGCGGCCCTCGTCGGGACGCAGCGGCACGGTGCGGCCGACGGGGGCGGAGGCGGCCGGTCGCATCGTGGCTGCCGCGGATGAGGAGTTTGGGGGCGGGCAAGGGTGCCGGTGATGGCGCCGACAATCGCTTCGGCCGTCTCTGCGTGTGATCTTGGTCCTTCTCTGCGTCAAGCCGGGTGTTGTCAGGTCAGTCGTGCCGGGCGAGCTTGACGGCGGAGACGAGCAGCATCACGGCCAGCAGGGGGATCAGTATGAGGTCCGGGAACACACCCAGGAGTAGTCCGCCCAGCACTGCGCCGAGGATCGAGCCCGCGGCCATGGTCACGGTGAAGCGGATGTTGGCGCCGAGGACGGCGAAGCTGTCGTCACGGCCGTAGCGGGCGAACGCGACGAGCATGGTCGGCAGGGAGACCAGCAGGGAGAGGCTTCCGGCGGTCTTGATGTCCTCGCCGAACAGCAGCACGATCGTCGGGATCAGCAGCTCACCACCAGCAACGCCCATGATCGCGGCCACGACCCCGATACCGAAGCCCGCCACGACCCCGACGGGGACCTGCGCCCAGAGCGGCAGCGCGAGGGAGTTCAGGGTCGTGGTGTGGGTGACCACCAGGGCGGCCGCCGTGACGACCATCAGCGCCGCCAGCACCTTGTAGAGGGTGCTGCTGCGCATGCGGATCGCCCAGCCCGATCATCCCGCCCAGCACTCCGATCGCGGCTCCAGCGCCGAAGACGGCGAGGGCTGAGTGCGCCGGGCGGAGCACAGTGAGGTTCTGGTCGGTCGTCATGGCGGGCATCCTCGCTGGTGAAGGCCGCCTTTTGCCATGACAAGAAGGCACGGGGCGTCCACTGAGGGTTCGTGCGGTTCTCCGAGCATCTCTCCCCTCACCCAACGAACGAGTCCAAGAAGGTGCCGTCAACACGCCAGCCCCAGGATCCGGGCTGGTAGCGCTGGTTCATGTTCTTGAGGACCAGCCCTGGAGGCCGGGGATATCCATGGGATCTCCGGCCTCTCCCCCGCCGTGGCCGGATCGGTAGTCATCGGGCACAGCGCCCTGGCCGTGAAGAGGACTTCGAACCTTCGGCGGCGCTTCAGAGTAGGGCAGCGCCCAAAGCGCCGGCCGAGAGCACACACGATCCGCTCTCGCGCCCGCAGGCCGATGCGGCTGCTCCCGCCAGCCCAATGGGGTCCCCCGTGCGGGGGCGAGGAGACGTTTCCGCTGTTCCGGTCGCCTCATACGCCGAGCCATGATCGCGACACCCGCCCGTACCGGAACCTGCACGCCGTCCTCGGAGGCATCCGCCCGTGACCCTCGTCATCGTCGTCGCCGTACTCGCCCTGCTCACGGGCCTCGCCGCCAACCGCTACCTGCGGCCCCGGCTGCTCAGCGAAGACGACGACACGGGCATGGCCGTGAAGGACCTCGTCGGTCCCCTGCTGACGCTGACCGTCCTGCTGCTGGCCTTCGTCCTGGTCACCGCCAACGGTTCCTACGGCAAAGCCGAAGTCGCCTCGCGCGGTGAGGGCCGGGCACTGGACCAGCTCGTGGAAACCGCCGAGTACGCGCCCCAGGTCCAGCGTGCCCGTATCCAGGCCGACGCCGTCTGCTACGCACGCGCTGTCCGCACACAGGAGTGGCCGGCCATGGCCGACGGCAAGGGCTCCGCCGCACCGAGCGTGTGGTCGACGGACTTCCGGCAGACTTTCCGCGATCTGGAGGGCAAGCCGGTCTTCGGCATGCTGATCGCCGCCGACAACAAGCGCTCCGACGAGCGGGAGGAACGGCTGACCCAGGCCACCGCCAGCATCCCCAGCGCCATCCTCTGGTTCCTGCTCGCCACCCTGGCCATCACCGTGGTGGCCCTCGGCGTCTGTCTGCCCCGCAGGAACAACCGCGGCCAACTGGTCACGCTCGTCGTGATCACCGCGTTGCTGACGACGGCCCTGTGCATCATCCGGGACGTCGACCGCCCCTTCGGCGGCATCATCAACGTGCGGTCCACCGCGATCAGCGAGGCCGAACGACAAGCGGCCCGTGACTTCACGACCAACCACCCCGCCTCCGAACTGCCCTGCGACGACCAGGGCAACCGCAAGGCCGCCTGACCCCCGCACTGCCTGCGACGGCCACCGTCTCGCTGCCGTACCCGACCCCGAAGCTACGCAGATCCGGTGTAGCGGCAGGCCGCCACCATGATCGAGCTCGGCAGGCCCTGACCGTCCGGGGACTGACGGTCATGGAGTTCCAGCAGCTCGAAACCCTCCGCTCCCAGCAACTGCTCCAGCTCTTCGGGCGCGAGCATCCGAAACCGGACGAAGTCCTCCTCCATCGGCTTCCCCGATTCGTCCTGCCAGGAGCGCCGACGGAGGAGAAGACGGCTGTCTGGATCGACCTCGTAGCGGACCTGCGCCGTGGCCCGGAATCCGGGAGTATCGATGGTGAACTGCGAAGGCAGGGTGAGCGGTGTGTCCGGCTGGAACGCGAGAGCTTCCAGGAGCAGGAGCGTGCCCGCTCGCGCGTGCCGGGCCATCGAGTGCAGGGCAGCGGCAATGTCCTGGTTGCTGTGGAGGTTGGCGATGGCATACCCGAAGCTGATGATCGCCTCGAAGGAACGCTCCAGGCGCAGCCGGCGCATGTCCGCCTGCACGAACCGGGCGCCGGGGAACTTGTGGGCCGCCCGCTCCAGCATCTGGGGCTGCAGATCAACGCCCACCGCGTCCACGCCCCTGGCCGCGAAGTAGGCGACGTCCTCACCGGTACCGCAGCCGACATCGAGCAGCGAAGCCGGCGTGCCGTCGAGGTACCGCTGGAAGGCCCGCTCGCACAGCAGGACATCGTGGTGGTGGCTGTCTCCGTAGACCTCGTCGTACAACTGCGGATTGCGGTACAGGAAATTCCTCAACTGCCCCTCCACGACGCACTCCCCTCGCACCACGTCCCTGGGCCGTCACCGGCCCCCGCACCGCCGGAAGCCGACGGCGGCGCGCTCACCCTGCCCGGAGCCCGCTCCGCATACCAGGGGCATCTGGCGGCGCACGGGTGCACCACCACCTCACGCAGAGACGGGCACCCGCGGCCAGAGTCTGCAGAGGAATGCCGGGATGGCCCGGGAGGACAAGGCTTGGTTCTCCGCGCGGCACCCCCATCGCCTGTTCCGTGCCGACCTGCAGCCGGATCACCGACGAGTGGAGCTCCAGGCCGTCGTTCTCCGTCACCACGTCCAGCGCGGACCTGGGTCGCGGAACAGCCGTCCAGGCCGCCGACGAGCTTGACGTCGTCCCAGCCGGCTCCCGACAGGGAGGGGATGCCCAGGCGGGCCGCGGGCTTCACCCCTGGACGTTCCGCTACGGTGCGCGACAACGGCATCACTCCTGGTGCTGGGGTGCAACAAGGAAGGGACGGGCGGGCGATGGATCGGCTGGCAGCGGCGGCGGAGCCTTTCGACAGGCTTGGTGCGGAGTACGAGCGGGCCTTCGGGCGCCTGCCGGAGCAACTCGCTGCGGTTCAGTGGCTGGCGGCGCGGCTGCCGCAAGGGGCCAGGGTGCTGGACATCGGCAGCGGGACCGGCCGGCCGGTGGCCGAGGCGCTGGTCCGGGCCGGGTTCCGGGTGACCGGGATCGACGTGTCGGCGACGATGGTCGGTTTGGCCCGCGAGCGGGTGCCCGGCGGCCGGTTCGAGCAGCAGGACGTACGGGACTTCCGGGCGCCGGACGGCTCGTTCGAGGCGGTGTGCGCGTTCTTCCCGCTGCTGCGGATGTCCCGCGTCGAGCAGGCGGCGGTGCTGGAGCGGATCGCCGGCTGGCTGACCGCCGGCGGCCTCTTCGTGTCGGCCACGGTCCCCGCCGACATCGAGGACCACCCCATGGTGTGGATGGGCATGCCGATGAAGGTCACCAGCTTCCCGGCCGAGCAGTACCTGAAGGAGATCGAACGGACCGGGCTGAGCGTCCTGCACTCGGCCCGCTCGGTGTTCTCGCCCGACAGTGAACTGGCCGAACCGGAAGACCACCTCTTCGCCTATGCCCGCCGCCCAGGCGGGCCCGTAGTGCCCGAGCACACCCTGCTGGGCCCCTACCCGCTGCCCGAGGAGTACCGCGGTCCGCACGGGCTGAGCGGACAGGCCTGGGCGGCGTTCGAGCCGCATTTCGAGCGCGAGGACATCCCCGCTGTCGTCGACGCGCTCGAAGGCAACGAGCGGGTCCTGGACGTCGGCGGCGGCACCGGGGCCGGGGTGCGGGCGATCGCGGCCCGGCTCGGGCAGTGCACCACCGTGGAACCCCACGCCACGAGGGAGGAGGCGATCCGCACCGCGCTGCCGGGCATCGAGGTCCACTCCGGCCGGGCCGACGCGCTGCCGCTGCCCGACGACTCCTTCGACGCCGTCGTCGCCACTTGGGTCCTGCACTACACGGACGACCCGGACGCCGCGGTCGCCGAGATGCTCCGTGTCCTGGACCTGTCCCACCCCGCGGCGAAGGTCGTCCTGATCCAGGGCACCCCCGACAACGAGATGGTCCGCCTCCTCAACACCCACTGCACCGCCCTCGCCGGAGAGGAACCCGACCACCAGGGCTACCTCCTGACCCGCGCCGCCCACCTCCTGGCCGAGGCCGGCCTGGACGACGTCTCCTTCCGCCGGGTCGGCGCCCGCCTCACCCTCGACGGACCCACGCCACAGGACTCCGCCCGTGCGGCGGCCGGCATCCTCGCCGACTTCTGGCACACCGACCACCCCCACAACCCCGCCATGCGCGAAGCCCTCCAAACCGAACTCGCCCCGGCCTTCGCCTCCGGCCCCCACACCGTCCAGGACGACGCCGTCCTCCTCATCGCCCAAGCCCGCCAAAGCAGCATCCCGCGCTGAGACCCCAGCCGTGCCGATGCCCGTATATTCACACCCCGGGAGCGGCTGCCCATTGAGACCACGGCGCCCTCTCCGCCTGCGCACGGCCGCCGGCCGCCCGCGCCCAGCGGCGGCCACCCGCCCGGACGCCCCGCCGCCGGGCCTCGCCGAGCTGGTCCGGCCCCGCCTTGTCACCTGCTCCTGCCCTGCCGCCACTCCCCTGAGTAACCTGTCGTGAGCGACGTTGGACGGCCCCGACCTGCGGTGCCCCTCTTGGCGAGACAGTGTCCGCTGGGGGGGAATCTGGGGGGAATGAGGCCTCGTTGGGGGGCGGCTGGGGGGAATCGGCTGCATATACGGGCAGCAGGGTGAAAGACTCGGAAAGGTCGATCGCTGCAGGTCAGGCCGCCTGCGTAGGCAATTTCCGCAGGTCAGCGGCGTGAGGGTGACGACTTCAAGAAGATCTCCTCGTGGGCTGCCATTTTGTTTGCTCCCACACTCGTCGGAACTATCTACGGCATGAACTTCGAGTCCATGCCTGAGTTGGGATGGACCTTCGGATACCCCCTTGCGATCTGCCTCATGGGGATGGTTTGCGTAAGTTTGTACGTGATTTTCAAGCGGCGGGACTGGCTCTAAGTGGTCGGCTCCGGAAGTCCTTCGGGGGTTGACTTGAGCACTGGTCGTGTGGGGTGCATGGGTCGATGGCGGAGCGATTGCGCCCTGTTGTGTGGTCATCAAGTCAATCGGTTCGCAGGGCCTGCAGCAGTTGCGTCAGCGCGGCTTTGGTGTGGTCCAGGTCTTCGGGGTCGGAGGAGGACGCGAGCCACAGGGCAGCCTCGTTCATTGCCCCGGAGAGCAGGTGGACCAGTGGTGCGACTGGCTGCGGGGCGATGATCCTTGCGTCGATGAGGGAGGACAACGCGTCGGCGAGGTGGCGGGCCGAGGCGGCTTCGTCCATCGCCCGCCATTGGCTCCATCCCAGTACGGCAGGCCCGTCGACCAGCATGACGCGTTGGATGTCCGGATCGGTGGTCGCGGTGAGGAACTCCTGGCAGCCGACGGTCAGCTGGGTCCAGGGATCGTCGTAGGCGTCAGCGGCCGCCGCCACGCGCCGGCCCACGTCCTGCTGAATCTCCTCCAGGACGGCGCGGAAGAGGTCCGCCTTGCCGGTGAAGTGGTGGTAGAGCGCGCCCTTGGTCACCCCGGCTGCCTGGACGATTTCCGCCAGGCCCACCGCGCCGTAGCCGCTGCCTGAGAACAGGCGCCTGCCCTCCCGCAGCAGCGCCTGCCTGGTCTGCTCCCGCTGCTGTGCCCGGATGCCCATCGCACTCCTCGTTGACATACCGAAGGTATGCGAATAGCGTCATTCGCATACTGATGGTATGCGAAAGAGGTTCAGGTATGAAGCTGACCGGTTTCTATCCCGTGATCGGCACAGCGAAGCTGCGAGAGTCTCGCGACTTCTACACCCGGCTGCTGGGGTTCGAGACGACGTTCGAGGCCGACTGGTATGTCAGCCTGCGCCAGCCGGGAGATCCCGGGTACGAGCTCGCCCTCCTCGACCACAGCCACCCGACGGTTCCCAAGGGCCACCGGGTCCCTGTACAGGGACTGCTGCTCAACTTCGAGGTGGAGGACGTGGACGCGGAATGGGAACGGCTCGTCACCAGCGAGGGGCTGCACCCCGTCCTTGAACTGCGCAGCGAGGACTTCGGGCAAAGGCACTTCATCGTGGCCGATCCCAACGGTGTCCTGATCGACGTGATCACGCCCATCGCCCCCACCGCGGAGTACCGCGAGCAGTACGTCACCAGCTGACCCCCGAGGGGCGTGTTCGTCAACGACCTATCGGGCACGCCCTGGCCACCGGGGACTTGAGGGCTGTGCCGGTGAGGGAAGCCGGAGCTGTCCCTCCCGTTCACCGCCCCGAGAGATGGGCCGCTCTCCTTCCATGCCCGTGTGCTCTGCCGTGCCCGTGGAGCTGACCGCTTCCGAGCGCCACCGGCTCAAGAAGATGGCCTTCGGCCACAAAACTCCGCACCAGGCACGCCAGCGGGCGGCGATTGTGCTCCTGGCGGCACGAGGTCGCGGCAATGCCCGGATCGCAGCCGAAACCCACCTGCACGTGGATACCGTGCGCCGCTGGCGCGGCCGATTCACGGCCGGCAGGGTGCCTGCCCTGGCCGACCGCAAGCGATCGGGACGACCGCCGACATTCACCGCGCTGCAGATCGCCGAAATCAAGGCGCTGGCCTGCCAGTTACCCACCGAAACCGAAACTCCGCTCTCCCGCTGGTCATGCCCCGAGCTCGCGCGCGAGGCCGTCACCCGGGCCATCACCGAGACGATCTCCGCCTCCACGGTGCGCCGCTGGCTCAAGGGCGACGCACTCAAGCCCTGGCAGCACCGCTCCTGGATCTTCATCCGCGACCCGAACTTCCGCGCCACCGCTCAACGGGTCCTGGACCTCTACGCCCGCACCTTCGACAGCGTCCCGCTCGGCGAAGACGAGTACGTCATCTCCGCGGATGAGAAGACCTCCATCCAGGCCCGCTGCCGCTGCCACCCCACCCTGGCCCCCGGCCAGGCCCGCGCAATGCGCGTCAACCACACTTACGGGCGCGGCGGAGCCCTGGCCTACCTGGCCGCCTACGACATCCATCGGGCCGAAGTCTTCGGCCGTTGTGAACAGACCACCGGCATCGTGCCGTTCATGAAACTGGTCGAGCAGGTGATGACCAGCGAGCCCTACGCCAGCGCGAAACGCGTGTACTGGATCGTCGACAACGGCTCCTCGCATCGCGGCCAGTCGGCCATAGACCGCCTGGCCAACAGGTTTCCGAACGCCGTCATGGTCCATACACCCGTCCATGCCTCCTGGCTGAACCAGATAGAGATCTTCTTCTCCATCGTGCAGCGCAAGGTCGTCTCACCCAACGACTTCACCGACCTCGACCAGGTCAGGGACCGTCTCCGAAGATTCGAAGACCGCTACAACACCACGGCACAGCCGTTCCAGTGGAAGTTCACCACCTCCGACCTGGACGATCTGCTGGCCAGACTCGACCGGCACGCAGGCACCGACCTACTGGAGGAATCCTCCACGGCACTCGCAGCATGATCAACCCCCGAAGGACTTCCGGAGCCGACCACTAAGCCGCTCGCTCCCGCTCAGTCATCCTTCGCGCTTCGCTTTCGTATCACTCACAGATCGGCCCAGAATCGGCCGTGGAGAGTCCCTGGGGGGAATAGATGCGGGTGATCTCCTCGCCTTGCCCCAGACAGGCCTCTGGCCAGCTCTTTTGTGGCAGCGACAGGCCCTGGGGGGAATCTGGGGAGAATCGACTGGCAGCCTGCGCCTCGCGTCCGCCGCGACGAGCCCCTCCGGGTTCGCTGCCGGAGAGGGAGGCCTCGTCGCCACGCTTCTCAGCCTCGGGCACGTGTTCGTCGCAGACCGGGTGCTGGACTCTCACAGTGAACGGATCCGCGACCTATGGGGATCACGGCCGACGCCCGCGGGGCTTCCCCGGCGATCGGGGCTCGCCTCCGGAGGTCTGGGCGGCCATGGCTGCGGCCGGGGAACTGCTGGCGGCCGAGGAGGGCCCGGCCAATCAGAGGCGACGGCAGGACCGAAAACGATCAGCCTGGGCGAGGCCGACACGGCCGCACGACCCAGTGGTTGCCCTCGTCGGTGGCCACCGACATGGGCAGGCCGCCACGCGCAAACTCGGTGATGCCGGGGATCATCGGCTCGCGCCGCAGGCCCAAACCTGGCAGCACCCGCTCACGTCTACTGTCCCCTGTCAGCGTCAGGTGTGGCCACGCCCGCCGGAGCTCCGTCGGCGGTGTCGGGCTCCAGGACGTCGATCGGGATCCACTCGTGCTCCAGGATCGAGTAGGTGATCGAGTCTCGCCAGGCTTCGTGAACGAAGACGTGCTCGCGGATCCGCCCGTCCTCGGTCATGCCCGCTCGCAGGAGGGTGCGCGCGGATGCCTCGTTGAGTGGTGAACGCGCAGCCCATATGCGGTGCAGGCCCAGGACCTTGAAGCCGAGCGTGCACAGCAGGTGGACGGTCTCCGTGCCGAGGCCGCTGCCCCACTGTGCCGGGTGCAAGGCAAAGCCGATGGTGGCCGCCTGATGCGGTTCGGTAGCCAGGCGTGCGTAGCCGATCAGGCGGTGTTCACCGAGCAGGGTGAGGGCAAGGCAGTACTCGGTTCGCGGGCTGTCCTTCGCGGAGGCGATGGACCGGTCGGTGATCGCCTGGACCTGGTCGCGGGTGCGGGGTTCGAAGCTGAGGTGACGGGTGGCCTCGGGGTCGCCGTAGATGGCCAGGATCGCGGCGGTGTCCTCGGGTTCGACTTCGCGCAGCGCCAGGCGGGGGCCGGCCAGGTTGACTGGGGTCATGCCTTCGGAGCCTACCGGCGGGGTCACCGGACGAGGACCGACGGTCGGAGACCGCCGTCGCCGCGTACCGCACGGCCCCGGAAACGACCTCGCCCTCCAGGCCAGGACCACCCATAGCTCCGCGTCGCGCGAACGGGCCTCCGCGGCATCCCTGTGCAACGCGGCCAGACTCCCCGGGGTGCCCGTAGCACCGACCACGACTCTCCGCACGGCCTCTTCCTTCTCTTCGTCGTCCGTCGCCTCCCATGGACGGACGACGAGGGAGGGGAGGGGCGGTTGTTGATGGCCTTCTCACGCGGGACAGCAGAGATTTGAAGGATTCCTGATGGTGGCGGCCTCGTGCCGTCAGTGATCCGTATGGACTTTGCCGCCCGTCGTCAAGGGCCCGTCATGGGGTGGGCTCGGGGGCGGGAAGCTGGGTTAGCTTCGATGTCGTGCCCCCGGTCTGTCTCCCCGGATCCGGGGCCTCACCTGCCATTCGTGGTTCCTCTGGGAGGGCCCCATGCGTTTGTTCCAGTACGACGACGACCCGGAGCCTGAAGAACGCGTCCCGGCCGGACCCCTGTACGTACCGGTCCTGCCGGGAAGGGCGGAGGTGGTGGTACACCTGTTCCGCACCCCGCTGGGAGCCCGTACCGCCGTGGGCTTCACGACCGCGGAGCGGCTGGCGGCCACGCTCGGCGCCGGCCGGCCCTGGATCCGGCTGTCCGAGTCCGCGCTCCGTGCGATGGCCGGGCCCGTCGGAGCGTCGCTGCTGACCGTCGATCCGACGCTGACCGCTCCTGCGGTCACCCCGGCGGCGACGGCGACGGCGACCGGTCCGGTCACCACACCAGTGCCGCAGGATCCTGACGTCGCTGCCCGGACCGTCTGAAGGGGGCCCGCACCATGACCATCACCGACCTCCCCGATGCTCCGGCTGCTGCCGGCGAACTGTCCGTGTGGCCCGCGTCCACGACCCTGCTGCCGCACGGCGACCTGGCTGTCGGTGGCGTGTCCTTGGCAGAGATCGCCGACCGCTTCGACACACCGGCCTACGTACTGGACGAGGGCGAAGTCCGCGACCGGTGCCGCGCCTACCGCGCCGCCCTCCCCAAGGCCGACGTCCTCTACGCAGCCAAGGCGTTCCTCTCCCGCGCCATGGTGCGCTGGGTGGAGGAAGAGGGACTGGGCCTGGACGTGTGCTCCGCCGGGGAGCTGGAGCTCGCCGTGACAGCCGGTTTCCCCGCCGAGCGCATCGTGCTGCACGGCAACGCGAAGTCACCCCGTGACCTGGAGGCGGCGCTGCGGCTCGGGGTCGGTCGGATCGTCATCGACAGTCCGTCCGAGATAGCCCGGATCGCGGCCACGGTCGGTCCCGACGGACATCAGAAGGTGATGGTGCGCGTCGTGCCCGGCGTCTCGGCCGGGGGCCACGACAAGATCCGTACGGGTACGGACGGCCAGAAGTTCGGGCTCTCGCTCGCCGACGGATCGGCGCAGCACGCCATCGTGCGCGTACTCGGCCAGCCGCAGCTCGAACTGACCGGCCTGCACTGCCACATCGGCTCGCAGATCACCGAGGTGAAGCCCTACGTGGTGGCGCTCCGCCGGATGGTCGGGCTGATGGCCCGGGTCCGCGACGCACACGGGATCGTCCTGCCCGAGCTGGACATGGGTGGCGGCCACGGCGTCGCCTACCGGCCCGGCGAACCCGCCCTCGATCTCACCGCGCTCGCCCGCCGGATGCGCGCCGAGCTCGGCGGGGCCTGCGCCGCCGCGGGCCTGCCCGTGCCTCGGCTCGTCATCGAACCGGGGCGTGCCGTCGTCGGACCGGCCGGAGTCGCCCTGTACCGCGTACTGGCCGTCAAGCGCACGGGCGAGACCGTTTTCGTCGCCGTCGACGGCGGCATGAGCGACAACCCGAGGCCCGCCCTGTACGGGGTGCGCTACGCGCCCCGCCTCATCGGCCGCCACTCGACGGCCGCCCCGCGTACGACGACGGTCGTCGGCCGCCACTGCGAGGCTGGGGACATCCTCGCGAGCGGCGTAGAGCTGCCGGGCGACATCCACCCCGGCGACTTGCTCGCCGTACCGGTGGCGGGCGCGTACCAGCTGTCCATGGCCTCCGGGTACAACTTGGTCGGCCGCCCTCCGGTCATCGCCGTCCACGAAGGCACGGCCCGGGTACTCGTACGGCGCGAAACGCTGGACGACCTCCGGATCCGTGACATCGGAGACTAGGCCGTCTAGTGGCCGTCGGCCGGCGCCCTCAGCAGTCGGTTCAGTTCGCTCCCGGCCTCGTCGTAGCCGGCGTCGGAGATCCGTTGCAGCTCGCGGAGGTCGCCGGAGGCGACCGCGCGTCGAGTGAGCAGGAGCCCGGCGTGCATCGACCCCTCGTCCAGCAGCTCGCTCAGCTCCCGCAGGTCGCCGGCCTCGTCCGCGAGATCGGCCAGCCGGTCCAGTGCGGTCTCGTTGCCCTCGTCGGCCAGCTCGCGGAGGGTCTCCCGATCGACATTCGTGTTGTCCATGACGCCATGCTGCAGCCCTGCCCCTGGGGCAAGGTCAAGTGAGACGATGGCCGGGTGATCACCATCGGGCAGCTGGCCGGCTACATCGGAGTGTCGATCAAGACCGTCCGCGTCTACCACGCCAAGGGGCTACTCCCCGAGCCCGACCGCGATGCGTCCGGCTACCGGCGTTACGGTGCGGGCGACGCCGTCGCCTTGATCAAGATCAGGACACTAGCCGAAGCCGGTGTCCCCCTGGCCCGTATTCGCGACCTGAGGGCGTCGGGCGAGGAGGAGCTCCGACAGGCGCTGGGCGAGATCGACGACGAACTCGACGCCCGTATCCGCAGCCTGCAGGAAACACAGGCCCGTCTGCGCCGGCTCGCCGCGGGACGTCTGGTGCCGCTGCCCGACGAAGTCGCCTCCCATCTGGAAGACCTGGCCCGTTGGGGGTTCACGTCCAGATGGGTGGACCTGCAACGCGACCTGTGGATCCTCGTGTTCGCCACCCACCCGGACCGCGCAACCACCCTGTTCCACGACCAGGCCGACATCTTGGCCGACCCGAAGCTACGGCAGCTCTTCCTCGGCTACGACCACGCGCACGACCTCGACGCCGACGACCCGCGCCTCGACGACCTCGCCCTCCGTATCGCCGAGGCGAACCGGGAGCGCTACGGGTCCGGCGAACTGCCCGGCCTGGATGCGGACTCCGAGATCCCCGCCCTCGTCCAGGGCACGGTCAACGCTTCTTCCCCGGCATGGGAACGGCTCGACTCGCTCATTCGCGCCCACCTGAACGTATGACGTGAGCGGCCTGGAGCCACCTGCGCGACGCGCATCCCGACATGGCCGGCTGCACCCCAGGCACCCGTGAACGCGGCTCGCCGATCGCTGACACCCTCCACTACTCGGTGATACGGTATAGCTGTACTCGGTACTACGCAGTACTGATGACGCCGAGGAGGAAGACATGCAATGGACGACCTGACGGAGATGCTCAAGGGCACGCTCGAAGGGTGCGTGCTCGAAATCATCGACCGCGAGGAGACCTACGGGTACGCCATCACCCGCCAGTTGAACGAGCTGGGCTTCACCGACGTCATCGAGGGGACGGTGTACACCATCTTGCTGCGACTGGAGAGGAACGGACTCGTCCAGGTGACGAAGCGGCCGTCCGGCGTCGGTCCGCCGCGGAAGTTCTACGCGCTCAACGACGCCGGCCGCGAGGAACTCGCGAAGTTCTGGGCGAAATGGCAGTACGTCTCATCACGCATCGACAAGCTCAAGGAGGGCGGGCGATGAACTTCTGGGAGACCATCACCGGCAGCGATCTCACCAGGGAATGGAAGGCGTTCGAGGCCCGGGCCGCTGCCCTGCCGGACGACTACCGGGCGGCGTGGGAACAGATCAAGGTCGACCTCCTCCCCCACGGGGACTTCACCGGCCGCAACCTGATGCCGATCCTCGACGCCGCCCTGGGGCTGCTCGAAGAAACAGCGGCGGACGGGCAGAGCGTCAACGAGGTACTCGGCGACGACATCCGGGGCTTCTGCACGGCACTGGCCGGCGGCGAAGGGGCCCGAACCTACCGCGACCGCTGGCGCGAGCAGTTGAACAGGAACGTCGCCAGGAAACTGAGCAGGCTGGGAGGCTGACATGGGCATCCAGGACATCATCGAGGGCAAGAAGCAGTGGCGGGCGCACACGGCCCGGGTCAAGGCCCTGCCGCCGGACTACCAGATCGTCTACAAGGAGATGCAGAAGTACCTGTTCAAGGTCGGGCCCGTCGACCTGCCCGACGGGCCCCTGCTCCCTGGGATCGTCGATTTCTTCGAGGAGGGCGCCGCCACGGGCAAGGGGGTCCTGGAACTGATCGGCGACGACGTCGCCGCCTTCTGCGACGGCCTGATCAAGGACTCACGCACGTACGCGGACCTCTACCAGGAATCCCTCAGCAGGGAACCCGGCACAGCCGGGAAGTAACCTCCCAGAGGCCGCCGCAGACCCTGACCGCCGAGCAGGCCCGGCAAGGCCCGGCTCAGCCCTGCCAATGCAGGCCACTCCCTCGACGGTCAGGTCGCCGTGGCAGGGCGACCGCCCCAAGGCGATGTGACGTGACTGAGGCCCCGTCACAGACAGTCGCTTGAGCCGATTTCCGAAACAGCATCCACTCCCTCCCCGCGCATCCTGTCTTCGAAAGGGAAGCCACCATGGGTCTATTTGTCATGCCCACATCCACGCAGGGCGCCCGCCCGTCGCCGACCGCAGTCTCCGCCGTCGGACTGTGCAAGTCGTACGGCGAGAAGCTCGTCCTCGACGGGATCGATCTGCACATCCCGGCCGGGTCCGTGTTCGCGCTGCTCGGCCCGAACGGCGCCGGGAAAACCACCGCCGTGAAGATCCTTTCCACGCTCATCACCGCCGACGCCGGCGACCTGCACGTCGGCGGGCACGACCTGGCCGCCGACCCGCAGGCGGTCCGTGCCGCGATCGGTGTCACCGGGCAGTTCTCCGCCGTCGACGGCCTGATCACCGGCGAGGAGAACATGCTCCTGATGGCGGACCTGCACCACCTGTCCAAGCGCGAGGGGCGGCGGGTCGCCACCGAACTGCTGGAGCGCTTCGGCCTGACCGAAGCCGCGAAGAAGCCCGCCTCGACCTACTCCGGCGGCATGAAGCGCCGCCTCGACCTCGCGATGACGCTGGTCGGCAGCCCGCGGATCATCTTCCTCGACGAGCCGACGACAGGGCTCGATCCGCGCGCCCGCCACACCATGTGGGGCATCATCCGCGACCTCGTCTCCGACGGCGCGACCGTCTTCCTCACCACCCAGTACCTGGACGAGGCCGACGAACTCGCCGACCGCATCGCTGTGCTGAACGACGGCAAGATCGCCGCCGAGGGCACAGCCGAGGAGCTCAAGCGGCTCATCCCGGGCGGGCACATCCGGCTCCGCTTCACCGACCCGGTCGCGTATCAGGCCGCCGCCGACGCCCTGCGCGAGGTCCCCCGGGACGACGTGGCCCTATCACTGTCCATCCCCAGCGACGGCAGTCAGCGCGAACTGCGCTCCGTTCTCGACCGGCTCGACGCCTCCGGCATCGAGGCGGACGAACTCACCGTCCACACCCCTGACCTCGACGACGTGTTCTTCGCTCTGACCGGCCCGGCCAACATCCCCAACCAGCCCGAGGAGTCAGCCCGATGACCGCCCTCTCCCTCGCTGTACGCGACTCGAACACGATGCTACGCCGCAACCTGCTCCATGCGCGGCGCTACCCCTCAGGAACCCTGAACCTGCTGCTCACGCCGATCATGATGCTGCTGCTCTTCGTCTACATCTTCGGCGACGTGATGAGCGCCGGCATCGGCGGTGGCGGCGCCGACCGTTCCGACTACATCGCCTACATCGTCCCGGGCTTGCTGCTGATGACCGTCGGCAGCACCGTGATCGGGGCCGCAGTGTACGTCTCCATGGACATGGCCGAGGGGCTCATCGCCCGCTTCCGCACGATGGCGGTCTACCGTCCGTCGGTGCTCATCGGGCATGTCGTCGGCAGCGTGCTGCAATCCGTCATGAGCGTGGTCCTCGTCGGCGCCGTCGGCGCGGCCATCGGCTTCCGCTCCACGGACGCGACCGTCCTGGAGTGGCTGGCTGGGCTCGGGCTCATCGTGCTCTTCGCCCTGGCACTGACCTGGATCGCGGTCGGCATGGGCCTGGCCAGCCCGAACCCCGAGGCGGCCAGCAACATGGCCATGCCGCTGATCCTCCTGCCCCTCATCTCCAGCGCCTTCATCCCGGCCGACACCATGCCGGGCTGGTTCCAACCGATCGCCGAGTACCAGCCCTTCACCCCGGCCATCGAAACCCTGCGCGGCCTGCTCCTCGGCACCGAGATCGGCAGCAACGGCTGGATCGCGATCGCCTGGTGCGTCGGCCTGATCGCGCTCGGCTACCTCTGGTCGGCGGCACAGTTCAACCGCGACCCGAAGTAGCCGGGACGACGGCGTCGGCCGCCTCCCAGAACACGCCCTAAGGTCGGTAGACGAGCTCGATCACCATCGCCGCGATGAGCCCCCAGACGCCGATTCCCAAGAGCCACATGACGTCGAGGGCAGCGCCGGTGGTGACGACCACCAGGCCCCCGGCCCCGAGGGCGAGTACGGTCCTGTGGATGCCGCGGTCGGGACGCCAGTCGATGGTCACAGCAGTGAGAATCCCGCCGGATCCCCCTCGCGTCGAGGAGCCGGCGGGATTCCTGTCGGTTTCTTGACGCCCCGTCGCCTGACGTCAGCCGGCGTGGACGTGGGGGCGGCGGGCCCGGTCCGGTTCGGCCTCGCGGATGACCTCTCGGGTGACGGGGGCGACTTCGCCCTGGCCGAAGAGGAAGAAGCGGAGGAAGTTGGCCATCGGGTTGCCCTCGGTCCACTCGAAGTAGATGTGGGGGCGCTGTCCCGTCTCGTCGCGTACGTGGAGCAGGAAGGCGGCCAGGGCGTTGGGGATGCTGGAGCTCTCCAGGGTCAGGACGCGGTAGCGGCCGTGGAGCACTTCGCCGCGCACCCGCATGCCCGATTCGAACTCGGACGCGTCCAGGACCGTGACCTCGACGAACATGACGTCGTCGCCGGGCGGGATGTCGTTGTCCGCGCGGATCTGCTCCTTCTTCTGCCGGTACTCGTCAAGGTCGCGGTTGTCGGGCTCGTTCGCGATGAAGCGGATCGTGCGGTTGGACGTGTCGCGGATGAAGCGCTGCGCCATGTCGTCCAGTTCCACGTCCGTGACGCGCAACTCGAAGACGCGCGCGAGGCGGGAGAGGAGGGAGAGGGCCATGATGCCGACGATGAAGCAGGCGCCGATCTTCACACCGTCCGGGCGCTCTACGACGTTCACGGCCGTGGTGTAGATGAAGACGGCGGAGATGATGCCGAAGCCGATGGTCCAGCCGCGCTCACCGGCCCGGCGGGCGGCGATGGTCACGGCGACGGCGGCCGAGGTGATCAGGACGAGGACACCGGTGGCGTACGCGCCGCCCTGGGCGTCGACGTCGGCGTTGAAGATCCAGGTCACCAGGAACGCGACCAGGGTGAACACGATGACCATCGGGCGCAGGGCGCGGGCCCAGTGCGGGGCCATGCCGTAGCGGGGCAGGTAGCGCGGCATCAGGTTGAGCAGGCCGGCCATGGCCGAAGAACCGGCGAACCAAAGGATCATGATGGTGGAGATGTCGTAGACCGTGCCGAAGGCGGAGCCCAGGTACTCGTGCGCCAGGTAGGCCAGGGCACGGCCGTTGGCCTCGCCGCCCGGCTTGAACTGTTCGGCCGGGATCAGCAGCGTGGTGATGAAACTGGAGCAGATCAGGAAGACGCTCATGATGATGGCCGCGGTCGTCAGCAGCTTCTTTGCTCCACGGATCCGGCCGGCCGGGTTGGCCTGGGTGTCCTCGGGGTCGCCCTTGACGTGCGGCATGACCGCCACCCCGGTCTCGAAGCCGGAGAGGCCGAGCGCGAGCTTCGGGAACACGATGAGCGCGATGGCGATCATCATGAACGGGTTGCCGTGCTCGGTGGTCAGCGCGGTCGTCCAGTCGGTGACGACGTGCGGTTCGGTCATCACGTTCCACAGACCGACGGCCACGACCACGACGTTCAGGCCGAGGTAGGTGGCCACCAGGACCACGGCCACGCCGATGGCCTCGCTGAACCCCTTGAGGAACACGGCCCCGAGCAGCGCGATCATGATCAGAGTGATCAGCACTTCGTGACCGTGGAGCGTGCTGGTGAGGTGCGGGTTCTCCACCAAGTGCGCGGTGGCGTCGGCGGCCGAGAGGGTAATGGTGATGAGGAAGTCGGTCGCCGCGAACCCGAGCAGGGTCAGAACGAACAGCTTGCCCTTCCAGAACGTCAGCAGCCGCTCCAGCATGGCGATCGAGCCCTCACCGTTCGGGCTCTCCTGGGCGACCCTCCGGTAGACGGGCAGCGCGCCGAAGAGGGTGAGGAGCACGAGCACGATGGTCGCCAGCGGCGACAGCAGACCGGCTGCCAGCGCCGCGATACCGGGCTGGTAGCCGAGGGTGGAGAAGTAGTCGAGACCCGTCAGGCACATGACCCGCCACCACGGACGGCCGTGCGGCTGGGCCGCCGCCTCCTTGGCGGCGGGCGAACTGTTCTCGGCGGTCAAGCCTTCCAGCATCCACGCCCGCAGGCGCGACGTGCGGGCAGGGGTGGCCATCGTGGTGGGCTCCTGTCGTACGGCAAAGAATCAGCCATCGACGTCGACGGCTGAGCAAGCGTACGCAGCCTGATCACATATGCCCGGAGTTGAGCCAATCCTGACGCGTCCTTAACGGCCATCCTCCCGATGGCGCAGTCGACGTACTCCCGACGCAGCCGAAGCCTCGCCCGCCAGGTCGGCAGTCGGCTGGGCCGGTTCAGTCCTTCACGGAGCTCGGTGGCTCACCCGCAGCAGTCGCAGCCGGGGCTGCAACCGCACGCGTCCGCCGGAGCCTGAACGGACGGTACTGCCGCGACGGGGGCCGCGCAGCATCCCTTGCCTTGCCAAGCGTCACGCCCCTCCTTGACCGCGATGGCGGCGATGACCAGGGCGGCGATGGGGTCGGCCCAGGACCAGCCGAGGGTGGCGTTGAGGACCAGGCCGACCAGGAGGACGGCGGACAGGTAGGTGCACAGGAGCGTCTGTTTGGAGTCGGCGACCGCGGAGGCGGAGCCGAGTTCGCGGCCCGCTCGGCGCTGGGCGGCGGAGAGGAACGGCATCACCGCCAGGGAAAGGGCGGCGATGACGATGCCGGGGACGGAGCCTTCGGCCTCGTTGGCGCCGACCAGGGCGCGGACGGCGTCGACGGTGACATACGCGGCGAGCGCGAAGAAGGAGACGGCGATGATCCGCAGGGTGCGCTGCTCACGGGCCTGGCGTACGGCGTGGTCGCGGGCGGAGAACTGCCAGGCGACCGCGGTGGCGGAGGAGACCTCGATGACGGAGTCGAGGCCGAAGCCGATCAGGGCGGTGGAGGAGGCGAGCGTGCCTGCCGTGATGGCGACGATCGCCTCGATGACGTTGTAGGTGATGGTCGCGGCCACGAGGAGCCGTATCCGGCGGGCGAGCGCGTCCCGCCGGGCCGGAGAGGGCCCGAGGGATATGGATATCTCCGCGGTCATCGTCAGCAGCACCCCTTCTCGGCGGTATCCGGGCAGGTGCGGTCGGTTTCGATGGCCACTACGGCGGTGCGCAGGTCATCGAGTGCGTGGCCGAGGCGTTCGTCGGCGAGCTCGTAGCGGGTGCGGCGGCCGTCCGGCACCGTGATGACCAGGCCGCAGTCGCGCAGGCAGGCCAGGTGGTTGGACAGCCGGGTGCGGGAGATGCCGAGCGCGTCGGCGAGGTCGGCGGGGTACGCCGGGGCGTCGCGCAGCGCGAGCAGGATGCGGCAGCGGATGGGGTCGGCGAGCGCGCGGCCGAACCTGGCCAGCACCTCGATTTCGGGGGCAACAGTCAACACACCACGAGAGTACACCCGATCCTGAATTCAACACATCATGGATTGTTGGTACGGTCCTGGCCACGCGAGCCGTCCGACCCCCTGTTCCCCGCCGGGGCCGGACGGCTCATGTGGTGCGCGACGGCTGACCGGCGCGCGGTCGCATCGGCCCGTACCCCCACGGTGGGGCCATGCGTTTCCCCGGCGGTGTTCAGGTCACCGCCCACCAGCCGCGCGCCACCGGACCTCATCCGTTTCCGGATCCGGCTCCGTCGCCACATCACTCTGGGCCAGGCCGACAGCCGCGACAACACTTCCTGACGCGTTCCTTCCGCGCCGTTGTCGATCTTTGATGCCGCCCTGACCACCTGCACGAACCCGGCCGTGATTCCGTCACCCGAAGCACGTCAGAAGACTGTCAAGGACCCGTTCAGAGCCTTGTCCGCCCCTCCCGGATCCGCTGGGATGAGGACATGAACAGCGGTCCGCGCTACGAAGACCGGCCACCGTCACGACGTATCCGTCGCGCCGGGGCCACCTCTCCGCAGCCTGCAGCGCCCGCTGTCCGCCCGGCCTTCTGACACCGGCCGCCGCGATATCGACGTACCCGCGCCCTCCTTCAATGGGGGCTGCCGGAACGCGTCTTGACCATCACCGCATGAGCTGAGCCCGCACCCCGCCATGTGCCGGGGCGCCGGGCTCGCCGGCCATGCCCGCTTCCAGGATCCAGGAATCCGACATGACTTCATCCCTGTCCGGACGTACCGTCCTCGTCACCGGCGCCACCTCCGGCATCGGCTACGAGACCGCCCGCCAGCTCGCGGAGCGCGGTGCCACCGTTCTTCTCCACGGCCGTACACCCGAGGAAGCCGGGGCCGCCGCCGACCGGCTGATCGCCACCGCCGGCGTCGACGGCTCCCTGCTCCGTCCGCTCGCCGCCGACTTCGCCCGCCTGGAGGAGGTCGAGAACCTCGCCCACGGCGTCGTACGAGACCACCCGCGCCTGGCCGTCCTCGTCAACAACGCGGCCATCGCCGCGCCCGAGCGCCACACCCTCACCGCCGACGGCAACGAGATCTCCTTCCAGGTGAACTTCCTCGCCCACTACCTCCTGACCGATCTCCTGGCAGCCTCCCTCACCACCGATCCCGGCGGCCGGGTCGTCAACGTCTCCTCCTCCCACCACCGCACCGCGGCCATCCAGTGGAACGACCCGCAGCGCATCCGCCGGTACTCCCGCCTCGCGGCCTACGCGCAGTCCCAGCTGGCGCTGACCGTCTTCGCCTCCGACCCGCGCGTCACGGCCATCTCCGTCCACCCCGGCATCTGCGAGACCGGGCTCCTCCCCCTCTACGGGAACGAGGGCGAGTCCGCAGCCGACGGCGCGGCCCACGTCGTACGGCTTTGCGATCCGTCCACCGAGATCGTCAACGGCGCCTACTACGACCGGGGCGAGCGGGTCGCCCCGGCTCCCACCGCCACCGACGACCGCACCGTCAAGCGCCTCAACAAGCTCGCCGACCTCCTCGTCGGCCACACCGCCTGAAGGGATCCCCAGCCATGTCCAAGCGCGCACGCAAGAAGAGGGCCCGCCGCAAGAAGGCCGCCAACCACGGCGGCCGAGCCTGCAGCTGACCCTCGTCCCACCTCGCGGGGCGGCCCCCGACCAGGGCCGCCCCGCTTCCATGGCTCGGGGCCGGCCCGGCGAAGTCAGTCGTGACGGGCGAGCTTGACCGCAGACAGGAGCAGGACCACGGCCAGCACGGGGATGAGGACCGCGTTCGGGAACACACCGAGCAGGAGCCCACCCAGAACGGCGCCGGCGATCGAACCTGCTGCCATGATCGCGGTGAAGCGGAGGTTGGCGCCGAGGACGGCGAAGCTGCCGTCACGGCTGTAGCGGGCGAAGGCCACCAGCATGGTCGGCAGGGAGACCAGCAAGGAGAGACTCCCGGCGATCTTGATGTCCTCCCCGAACAGCAGCACGATCGTCGGGATCAGCAGCTCACCCCCGGCCACGCCCATGATCGCCGCCACCACGCCGATACCGAACCCGGCCACGACTCCGGCAGGGATCCGCGCCCACAGCGGCAGCGCAAGGGCGTCCAGGGGGTGTGGGTGACCACCAGGGCAGCGTGCGCATGACAGGCATCCTCGCTGGCCACAGACCCGACCGCTACGGACCGACCCCTTCTTCGGGGGAAGCCACCGGATACCCGCCCAGGACCTTGTCAGGACCTTGTCAGGACCTCCGAGCACCGGGCGCGTGGCGGTCCGCCGACTCGACGCACTCACGCGTCGAAGCGGTACCCCATACCGGGGGCGGTGATCAGGTGGCGCGGGTGCGAGGGGTCCACTTCGAGCTTCCGCCGGAGGTGGGCCATGTAGACGCGCAGGTAGTTGGTCTGCGTTCCGTAAGAGGAGCCCCAGACCTCCTGGAGCAGCCGCCGTTGGCTGACGAGCCGGCCCTTGTTGCGGATCAGGACTTCCAGCAGGTGCCATTCCGTCGGCGTGAGCCTGATGGTCTGCCCTCCGCGCCTGGCCTTCTTCGCGATCAGGTCGACGGTGAACTCCTCGGTCTCTACGACCGATTCGTCCGCGGTGACCGGGGCGTGCGCGGGCGTACGGCGAATGATCGATCCCAACCGGGCCATCAGTTCGTCCATGCCGAACGGCTTGGTGATGTAGTCGTCGGCGCCGGCGTCCAGGGCCCGGACCTTCTCCTCGGAGCCGTGGCGGGCGGAGACCACCAGGACGGGCACCCGCGACCACACCCGCAGCCGCTTGATCACGTCGATCCCGTCCATGTCGGGGAGTCCGAGATCGAGCAGGACCACGTCCGGGCGGCGGCTCGCCACGGCGTCCAGGGCCGTGCCCCCGTCCGGCGCGCAGTCCACGTCGAACTTCCGCGCCTTCAGATTGATGACCAGCAACCGCGCGAGCTGCGGTTCGTCGTCCACTACCAACACCCGGGGCATGGGCGTGCCGCCTTCCTCTCGTACGTCAGTCGATGAAACAACCATTTCCCGCTGTCTTGGCACGCCTTGACAGCGTCCATACGGCGAGGAACGCGAGCTTGACGACCTCCATACGGCACCCGCCCAGGGTGCCCCGGGCAGCCGCTGCAGGCACCCCGTCAAGATCTCGTCGCCGAGGCATCAGCAGTCCGTCAGGATGCGCTGCCGAGGGCCCGGTCCTCCATAACGTCGCACGCATGGGACGACGAATCACTCGGTCGGAGACCGGCATGCGAACCGGGCACGCGGGGCCGCCCGGCCCGCCGGCGCAGGACATCCACTGGGCCGGTGAGCGGCGGTCGGCGATCGGCGTCGCCTCCCTGCTCGGCACGGCCCTGTTCGTGATGGACGGAGGCGTCGGCCGACTCGACGTGATCCGCGGCGCCCTCTGGGGCGGGCTGACCCTCCTCGTCTTCGTGATCATGCTGCCGCCCAGGGTCTCCATCCGGCCCGGCCTGCTGAGCGCCCGCGGGCTGCTGGTGGAGCGCAGTGTCCGTACCGACCGGCTCGTCTCGGTCCAGTGGTCGGACGGGGTGTCCCAGCGGCTGGTCCTCCGGGACACGGAGGGAGGGTGGGTTGAGATCGACCCGACCGTGCTCGTACGCAATCCGGCGATGTGGCGGTGTCTGGACAAGGACACCCGCACCTCCATCCGGCGCTGTTCTCTGCGGTACGGCGCCACTGCCCTGTGCGGATTGGCCTCGCGCATAGACCGCGAGACGGCTCACACGGTCTTCAAGGTGTCCGGCTTGCGGTGACCATCGGCTCACGCCGCTTCCGCGCGCCCTCCGAGTCCCGGGCGGCGCGCGGGACCGGTCGCGTAGTGGACGTACTCGCGGGTCAGGCGGAACCCGGCTGACCAGGCCAGGAGCCGGCTGGGCCGGTTGTCGCGGGAGCAGGTCCAGCTCGCCGTACGGCCGCGGGCGGCGATGTCCTGGCACAGGGCGGTGACGCAGGCGAGGGCCAGGTGTTGCCGGCGGTGGCCGGGGTCGGCGAGGGCCGCGACGTCCTCGTAGCGGCTGCCGAGGAAGTACGTGCAGGCCAGTGAGAGGGCGCGGCCCCGGTGGAAGGCCCCCCAGCAGAGGCCGGAGGACGCGAGCTGCTCGGGGCCGCCCCAGGTCCGGTGGATCCAGGCCGCCCCGGGCCCGAGAACGACTACGGCCGCTGTGTCCTGGGGAGTCAGCCGGCGCACCGTGACGCCGGGGGCCGGGCGAGCGGCCAGGGCGGGCCCCTGGTGTACGTAGACCATGCGCTCCCACGGATCGACGCGCTGGAACCCGCCGCCGAGGACGGGCAGGAAGCGGGCCGGGGCTTCTACGTAGCTGCGGGCGAACGGCGCGAGCGCGTCGGGAGTCAACACGTCCGGGTCTCCGCGCAGCAGGACCTGGTCCCCACTGGACACCGCGACCACTCTCGGGTCCACGGCACGGTCCGCCCACCAACGGCCTCTGCCGGTGGCTATGACGTGCTCGGGGAGGGCCGCGACGCCGGGAGAGCCGCCGGGGAACCAGCGGGCCAGAGCGGGCAGACGGGAGGAAGAGAGCTCGATCACGACGGATGCCGCCTCGGTCGGAGAAATGGAGAGGGCGGGGGCGGCCCGGAACGGTGGGCCGCCCCCGCGGGGAGCCGGCGCCGGTGAGCGTCGGCGCCGGCCGGCCTTGTAGCCGGGGAGGGTGGAGTGGATGGGTGGGGCGCGGTCAGGCGCACTGCCCGACGAGTTGGTCCGCGAGCTTGTTCAGCCGCTTGACCGTGCGGTCCCCGGTTGCCGCGGCGGCGGGCTGCGTCCGCTCGCCGCGGTCGTAGTAGGCGCCGTTGACGATCTCGACGGCCGGGTCGCACAGCCGCACGACGTGTGCGGCGCCCTCGGCGGGCGTGGCGCCCTCGGGTCCGTACAGCGGCCTCAGCGCGGTCTCGCATACGCCCGGGTTGACGGATACGGCGGTGACACGGGGGTCGGCTGCGAAGACGGTGAGCGCGAGCTGGGACTGTGCGTAGGCCGCGAGACGCGAGTAACGGCGCGTGCGGTTCGGGTCGTTCCACATGATCGAGGCGGTGCGGTGCATCGAGGAGGAGACGTTCACGACGCGTCCACCCGGGTCGGTGGTGAGTGCGGGCTCCATCAGGTGCGTCAGCAGGTAGTGGGCGAGGAAGTTGACCTGGAAGGCGAGCTCGTTGCCGTCGGGAGTGATCGTGTGGCGCTCGGGGGCGGCGACGGCGGCGTTGTTGACCAGGACGTCGAGGTAGGGGTGACCGGTGATGACCCGGTTGGCGAGCCGTTCGACCTCGTCGAGCCGCGTGAAGTCCGCGGCGCAGGGCCGCAGGAGCTCCGCGTCGACATCAGCGGTGGCGAGGAGGCGCTTTACGGCCGACCGGGCCTCGTCCGGAGTTCGGCCGTGGAGAAGGACGGTGGCGCCGCTCTCGGCCAGCTGGCGGGCGGTCTCGTAGCCGATGCCGGAGGTGGCACCGGTGACCATGATGGTCCGGCCGGACAGGAACGAAGGCATGAGTGGATCCAGTGGACGGGCACGGTGGCGGGCGGCCGAAGAAGCCGGGGCTCAGCCGTGCGGTGAAGTGTGATCCCGTAGCGCGTATCGCGGGTGTCCCGTAGCGCGTACGGGCTGGGGGCGCCTGCGGATCCGCGGTTGGCCGCCGGCACCACGTCGTCCATCCAACTGGCCCGCGGCGCGGCGCTCAAGCGCCCTGACGATCCTCTGACGCGGTTTTGCCGGACTTCAGCCGAGGCCGGGGATCGTGGACACCAGCAGGTCGATGAGCTTGATGCCGACGAAGGGAAGGATCAGGCCGCCGAGGCCGTAGACCCCGAGGTTGCGGCGCAGCAGGTCGTGTGCGGAGGCCGGCTTGTAGCGGACTCCGCGCAGGGCGAGCGGGATCAGGGCGACGATGATCAGGGCGTTGAAGATGATCGCCGAGGTGATCGCGGAGGTCGGGCTGTGCAGGCCCATGATGTTGAGGGCTTCGAGGCCGGGGTAGGCCGCGGTGAACATCGCGGGGATGATCGCGAAGTACTTCGCCACGTCGTTCGTGATCGAGAAGGTGGTCAGGGCACCTCGGGTGATGAGGAGTTGCTTGCCGATCTCGACGATGTCGATGAGCTTGGTGGGGTTGGAGTCGAGGTCCACCATGTTCCCGGCCTCCTTGGCGGCCGAGGTGCCGGTATTCATGGCCACGCCCACGTCGGCCTGGGCCAGGGCGGGCGCGTCGTTCGTGCCGTCGCCCGTCATCGCGACGAGCTTGCCGCCCTCCTGCTCCCGCTTGATGAGTGCCAGCTTGTCCTCGGGGGTGGCCTCCGCGAGGTACTCGTCGACACCGGCCTCGGCGGCGATGGCGCGGGCCGTCAGCTCGTTGTCCCCGGTCACCATGACCGTACGGATCCCCATGGCGCGCAGCTCCGCGAACCGCTCCCGGATGCCCTCCTTGACCACGTCCTTGAGGTGGATGATCCCGAGGACCCGCGGGCCGTCCCAGTCGTGGACCGCGACCAGCAGCGGGGTCCCGCCGGACTCGGAGACGGCGGCCGACCACTCCGCGGTCTGCGTCGGTACCGTCCCGCCGCGTGCCACCACCCAGTCGCAGACCTGTGTCACCGCGCCCTTGCGGATGGCGCAGCCCGCGCCGCCCTCCCAGCTCAGGTTGATGCCGCTCATCCGGGTGCGGGCGCTGAACTCGGTGAAGCGCGGGTTGCTCAGTTCCTCCACGGCCACCGGCTCCAGCCCGTACTGCCGGGCGAGGACGACCACCGACCTGCCCTCGGGAGTCTCGTCGGCGAGGGAGGACAGCTGGGCGGCGTCCGCGAGCTTGATGTGGTCCGTGCCGGGCAGCGGGATGAAGGCCGCGGCCTCGCGGTTTCCGAGGGTGATGGTGCCCGTCTTGTCGAGGAGGAGCGTGTTGACGTCTCCGGCCGCCTCGACGGCACGCCCGCTCATCGCGATGACGTTGCGCTGGACGAGCCGGTCCATGCCCGCGATGCCGATCGCTGACAGCAGAGCGCCGATCGTGGTGGGAATGAGGGTGACGAGGAGGGCCACCAGCACGGTCGTCGACTGGGCGGCGCCCGCGTAGGCAGCCATGGGCTGGATGCTGACCACGATCAGGACGAAGATGACGGTCAGCGCGGCCAGCAGGATGTTCAGCGCGATCTCGTTGGGAGTCTTCTGCCGGGTGGCGCCCTCGACCAGGGCGATCATCCGGTCGATGAAGCTGTTCCCGGGGCGCGAAGTGACCCGTACGACGACCGAGTCGGACAGCACGGTCGTACCGCCGGTGACTCCGGACCGGTCGCCGCCCGACTCCCGCAGGACCGGGGCCGATTCACCGGTGACGGCCGATTCGTCCACCATCGCGGCCCCGTCGACCACATCACCGTCGGCCGGGATCAGCTCGCCGGCCTCGACGAGGACGAAGTCGAAGGGCTGGAGCTCGGCCGGCGTCACCACCTCGCTCTCGGCACCGCGCAGGTTCGCCCCGTACGTCCAGTGGTTCAGCCGCACCGCGACCGTGTCCGTACGCGCCTTGCGCAGGGACTCGGCCTGGGCTCGGCCGCGGCCTTCGGCGACCGCCTCGGCCAGATTGGCGAACAGGACGGTGAGCCACAGCCAGACGCTGATCACCCAGGTGAAGACGGACGGGTGGAAGAGCGCCGACAGCGTGGTCAGGACGGATCCGACGGCGACGACGAACAGCACCGGCTTCTTCACCAGTTCGCGTGGGTGGAGCTTGGCCACGGCCTCCCGCACGGAGGCGGCGAGGAGCTCGGGGTCCACCACGTTCGCCTGGCCGGGCCGTTTCCGGGAGGGCCGGTTGATTGGAGTCCGCGGAGGGGAGCCGAGACCTGGGGGAACGTGCTGCGCGGAGGCGGCGGGAGGCATGAAGCGACCTTCTGATTCAGTCCGGGGGCGTGGCGGAGCCCCGGCAGTTCGTGGCCGGGGCGGCGCGGGAAAGGGGGTGTCGCCGCCGGGGCTGCCCTCCATGGACCCCCTCGGCCGTCACGTGAGTGGGCGAGACCCCGGCGGCGCAACAGGCAGGAAACTACTGCCCGTTCTGCGGAGAATTCCCATCCGGGCGGGGGAATTGGCACCTTCTTGACGGCGGCGCACGAGACGCGTCAAGCCGCCGTCAAGGGCGCGTCAGCATGCGACGTCGGTGATCCGGAAGCGCAGTCGGCAGATGACGGCGTCGGTGTCGCGGCGGACGGCGTGGGCGACGACGGAGCCTCGCTGGTTCTGGAGCATCCGCTGCCACAGGTGGGCCGGTTCGGTCTCCGGGATCAGTACGGTCACCTGGGCATCGGGGTGCGTCCGCGCGAGCTCCCGCACGTAGCCGGACAGTGGCCGCCCGAGCGACCGGGTGTCGGAGGAGAGCTCGGTCAGCTCGACGCCGGGCTTCCACAACTCCCAGTCCCGACGCAGCGCTTCGGCGGCCTCCCGGTCCTCGGGCGCCGGGTGGGTGACGGTCACGGCGTGGACCTCGTCACCGAGGGAGCGGGCTGCGGTCAACGCCCGGCAGGTCAGCTTCGAGAGCCCGGAGACGGGAACCACGACGAGCGACCGGGCCCGGTGCGGCGGCTGCGGGACGCGGCCGAGTTCGAGGCGTTCCCCGATCTCGGCGTAAGCGCGGTGGACCTTCTCGAAGCCGAGGACGATCAGCGGCAGCGCGAGGACGATCAGCCAGGCGCCCTCGGTGAACTTCGTGGCGGTGACGACGACCGCCGCGACGCCGGTCAGGAGTGCGCCGAAGCCGTTGAGGGCGGCCTTGCCCTGCCAGCCCTTCGGTCGCTCGCCGCACCAGTGCAGGACCATCCCGACCTGGCAGATGGTGAAGCCGACGAAGACGCCGATGGCGAAGAGCGGGACGAGGGTGTTGGTGTCACCGCCCGAGAAGACGAGCAGGACGGCCGAGACGAGCGCCAGCCAGACCACGCCGTGGCGGTGGACCTGGCGGTCGGCCTTGAGGGTGAAGAAGTGCGGCAGGAAGTTGTCGCGGGCCAGCAGGCTCATCAGCACGGGCAGGCCGCCGAAGGAGGTGTTCGCGGCGAGCGCGAGGAGCACCATGGTGGCGAACTGGACGACGTAGAAAGCAGCGTTGTGGCCGAAGGAGGCGTCCGCGAGCTGAGCGAGGACGGTCACGCCCTCGACGGGCTGGAGGTGGAAGCGGCCGATGAGGATCGACAGGCCGATCAGCATCACGCCGAGGAGGACACCGAGGGCGACCTCGGTGCGCTGCGCGCGGCGGGCCGCCGGGGCCCGGAAGGACGGCACGGCGTTGGCGACGGCCTCGACGCCGGTCAGCGCCGAGCAGCCGGCCGCGAAGGCCTTCAGCAGCAGGAGTACGCCTACGGTCGTGGCACCCTCGCCGAGCGCGGAGGCATGCCCGGCGGCGGAGGCCGTGCTGACCGGGCCGTCGCGGAAGAGGCCCACGGTAATCATCGCGAGGATCGAGCCGACGAAGAGCGCGGTCGGCACGAGGAAGGCCTTGGCTGAGTCGACGACCCCACGCAGGTTCACGGCCGTGACCAGCACCAGCACGGCCAGGCAGATCCAGACCCGCTCGCCGTGCAGGCCCGGGAACGCCGACGTCAGAGCGGCCACACCGGCGGTGACCGACACCGCGACGTTCAGCACGTAGTCGAGGATCAGCGAGGCCGCGGCCACCAGGCTCGTACGCCGGCCCAGGTGCTTCTTCGCCACGGCGTACGAGCCGCCGCCGTCGGGGAAGGCGGCGATCACCTGCCGGTACGAGGCCACCAGTACGGCGAGCAGCGCCGCGATGGCCAGGGTGACGGGAAGAGTGAAACCGAGGCCGTACGCACCGGCCGCGGCCAGCACCAGCACGATCGACTCCGGCCCGTACGCGACGGACGCCATCGCGTCGAGCGACAGAGCGGCGAGGCCCTGGAGGGCGGTCAGCTTGTGCCGGTCCCCCGCCCCGCCCGCGCCCGTATCAGGGGGCTCCTCCTGGCCCGGCCCCTGGACAGCCGTGGTCGGTTTTCCCATGTGTATGGCCATGTCGCCGTTCCCTCCGAATGAGCAAAGTGAGGACAGCGTCGGAGGCCTGCCGGACGGCCGCCAGCACTCTTGGCGCTATCCATACGGCTCCCCCGCCGCTCTTCACGTGTTCCATACGCGCAGGTGGCGGCGGCGTATGAAGGCCGTCAAAAGGGCGCAGCGGCGCGTTGCCCCGGCTCCACGGAGAGGCAGGCTGGTTGTGGCGGCACCTGCCCCGCCACACCACCCGAGGAGAAGAATTGATGGACGCGGAGAACCTGGTCGGCCTGCTCATCGCCCTGGCACTGCTCGGCTACCTCGTGTTCGCTCTGATCAAGCCCGACAAGTTCTGATCAACGCTCTGGAAAGCAAGAGCGGCGGGTCCGGACGGGAGGCATCACATGTCCGGCTTCTGGTACCGGTTCCGCGACCCCATCGCGCTGGTCGCGGGCCTCGTGGTCCCCTTCCTGGCAGCGCTCGCGCTCGTGCCCTTCCGTACGGACCTGTCGGCGACGAACGCGGCGCTGATCCTCGTCGTCGCAGTGGTCGCCGTGGCCGCTCTGGGCAGCCGGGTGGCGGGAGCGATCGCCGCGCTCTCGGCGGCCGCCTGGTTCGACTTCTTCCTCACCCGGCCCTACCAGCGGTTCGCCATCTCCGACCGCGCCGACATCGAGACGGCCGTCCTGCTGCTCTGCGTCGGCCTGATCGTCTCCCAGCTCGCTGCGCGCGCACGCCGGCTCCAGGCCGTCGTGGTCACCGACGCCGCGCACCTGTCGAGCCTCCAGGGCACCGCCCGGCTCGCCGAGGACGGCGGCTCGCCCGAGGACGCGGTCGAGTACGTGCGCCGCGAGCTCGTCGGCCTGCTGGGCCTGCGCGGCTGCCGTTTCGAGTACGGGACCCTGATGGGGAACCTGCCGCGCCTGGAGCACGGCGGCGGTCTGTGGCTCCGCCGCGGGAGCCGGATCACCGAGTACGCCGACTGGCCGGACGGGGAGACCGAACTGCGGGTGACCGGCGGCGGCCACTACTACGGCCGCTTCCTCCTCGACCCGCTCCCGGGCCGTCCCCTGCCCTCCGAGGAGGCCCGCCTCGTAGCCGTCGCGCTGGCCGCGCAGGCCGGCTCCGCGCTGGACACGGCGGGCCTCTCCCACCAGGGCTGACCCCTGGGAGCGGCCTTCCCCGTAAGGACGGCGTTAAGGGTTCCCGTCCCGCCGTAAGGACCACGTCAAGGCGTCTTAACACCCGGGCGAAGACACGGTTGTCTCGTCATCGGCCGGCTGGCCGATTCATTTCTTCCTCTTCACTCAGGAGCTCACGATGGCCGATCTGGCCTTCGTCGTCACCACGGTCGCGGTGTTCGCGCTGGTGGCTCTCGTCGCCCGGGGGGTGACCAAGCTGTGACTGCCGAAAACATCGTCGGCCTCGTCGTGGCCGTCTCCCTGCTCGGCTACCTCATCCTCGCCCTCGTGTACCCGGAGAGGTTCTAGCCACCGATGAGTCCCGTTCTCGCTGGTGTGCTCCAGCTCCTCGCACTGATCGCCGCACTCGCCCTGGCCTACCGCCCCCTCGGCGACTACATGGCCAAGGTCTACTCCTCCGAAAAGCACTACAAGCCGGAGAAGTGGATCTACAAGGCCATCGGCGCCAACCCGTCGGCCGAGATGCGCTGGCCCGCGTACCTCCGCGGTGTCCTCGCCTTCTCGGCGGTCTCCGTCCTCTTCCTCTACGGCCTCCAGCGGGCCCAGGGCATCCTGCCCGGCTCGCTCGGCTTCTCCGCGATCGACCCGGACCAGGCCTTCAACACGGCCGCGTCCTTCGTCGCGAACACCAACTGGCAGTCGTACTACGGCGAGCAGGCCATGGGCCACGTCGTCCAGACCGGCGGCCTCGCGGTCCAGAACTTCGTCTCGGCGGCGGTCGGCATGGCCGTCGCGGTGGCCCTCGTACGGGGCTTCGCGCGCTCCCGCACCGGTGAACTCGGAAACTTCTGGACCGACCTCGTCCGCGGTGTCGTCCGGATCCTGCTGCCGATCTCCGTTGTCGGCGCGATCATCCTGGTCGCCTGCGGCGCTATCCAGAACTTCTCCGGCATCCACGAGGTCGGCCAGTTCATGGGCGGTTCGCAGCAGTGGAACGGCGGCGCCGTCGCCTCGCAGGAAGTCATCAAGGAGCTGGGTACGAACGGTGGCGGGTACTTCAACGCCAACTCCGCCCACCCCTTCGAGAACCCCAACCCGTTCTCGAACCTCTTCGAGATCTTCCTGATCCTGGTCATCCCCTTCGCCCTGACGCGCACCTTCGGCAAGCTCGTCGGCTCGGTCAAGCAGGGCTACGCGATCCTCGCGACGATGGCCACCATCTGGATCGGCTTCACCTCCCTGATGATGTGGACCGAATTCGCCCACCACGGCCCGGCGTTCGACGTCGCGGGCGGCGCGATGGAGGGCAAGGAGACCCGGTACGGCATCGCCGCCTCCGCGATCTTCTCCGTGGCGACGACCCTCACCTCCACGGGTGCGGTCAACTCCTTCCACTCCTCCTACACCGGCCTCGGCGGCGGGATCCAGCTGCTGGGCATGCAGCTCGGCGAGATCGCGCCCGGCGGCGTCGGCTCCGGCCTCTACGGCATGCTGATCATGGCGATCATCGCGGTGTTCATCGCCGGCCTGATGGTCGGCCGCACCCCGGAATACCTGGGCAAGAAGATCGGCACCCGCCAGATCAAGTTCGCCGCCTGCTACATCCTCATCACCCCGGCCCTGGTGCTCTGCTTCACCGCGGCGGCCATGGCGCTGCCCACCCCGGGCAACTCGATGACGAACTCCGGGGCGCACGGTTTCTCCGAGATCCTCTACGCCTACACCTCGGGCGCCAACAACAACGGCTCCGCGTTCGCGGGCCTGAACGCCGACACCCAGTGGTTCAACAGCACCATCGGCATCGCCATGCTGCTCGGCCGCTTCCTGCCCATGGTGTTCGTCCTCGCGCTGGCCGGTTCGCTCGCCGAGCAGAAGCCGGTCCCCGAGACGGCGGGCACGCTCCGTACCGACAAGCCGCTCTACACGGGCCTGCTCGTCGGCACGATCCTCATCATCACCGGTCTGACCTACTTCCCGGCCCTGGCGCTGGGTCCGCTCGCCGAAGGGCTCGCATCATGAGCACCGCCACACCTACCAGGGCTCCGCACCAGGACGTGCCCACCGGTCACAAGCCGGACTCCGGACGCGTGGGCGGCGGCCTCTTCGACCCCAAGCAGCTGCTGAAGTCCTTCCCGGACGCCGTCCGCAAGCTCGACCCGCGCGTCATGATCAAGTCACCGGTCATGTTCGTCGTCCTGATCGGCTCGGTGGTCACGACCGTCCTCGCGGTCAAGGACCCGACGGACTGGTTCGGCTGGGCGATCACCGTCTGGCTGTGGCTGACCACCATCTTCGCCAACCTCGCCGAAGCGGTCGCCGAGGGCCGCGGCAAGGCCCAGGCCGACACCCTGCGCAAGGCCAAGACCGACACCGTCGCCCGCCGCCTGAAGGGCTCGGCGGAGGAGCAGGTGCCCGGCACGGAGCTGCGTATCGGCGACCTGGTCGTGTGCGAGGCCGGCGACATCATCCCCGGCGACGGTGACGTCGTCGAAGGCGTCGCCTCGGTCGACGAGTCCGCCATCACGGGTGAATCGGCCCCGGTCATCCGGGAGTCGGGTGGCGACCGGTCGGCCGTGACCGGCGGGACGAAGGTGCTCTCCGACCGGATCGTCATCAAGATCACGACGAAGCCCGGCGAGACCTTCATCGACCGGATGATCGCCCTGGTCGAGGGTGCGGCCCGGCAGAAGACACCGAACGAGATCGCGCTCAACATCCTGCTCGCCTCGCTCACCATCGTCTTCCTGCTGGCCGTGGTCACCCTGCAGCCCTTCGCCATCTACGCGGGCGCCACGCAGTCGATGATCGTGCTGACGGCGCTGCTGGTCTGCCTGATCCCGACCACCATCGGGGCCCTGTTGTCCGCGATCGGCATCGCGGGCATGGACCGGCTCGTCCAGCGCAACGTCCTGGCCATGTCGGGGCGCGCGGTCGAGGCCGCCGGCGACGTCTCCACGCTGCTGCTCGACAAGACCGGCACCATCACCCTCGGCAACCGCCAGGCGTCAGAGTTTGTCCCCGTCAAGGGCACGACGGAAGCCGAGCTGGCGGACGCGGCGCAACTCTCCTCCCTCGCGGACGAGACCCCCGAGGGGCGCTCGATCGTGGTCCTCGCGAAGGAGAAGTACGGCCTGCGCGAACGCCACCAGGGCGAACTGACCGGCGCCGAATGGATCCCCTTCACCGCGCAGACCCGCATGTCCGGTGTCGACGTGGACGGCAAGAAGACCCGCAAGGGTGCGGCGGGTTCCGTCATCACGTGGGTCAAGGAACAGGGCGGCCGGGTCTCCGAGGACGCCGACCTCCTCGCCAACCGCATCTCCGAGGCAGGCGGTACGCCGCTGCTGGTAGCTGTGGAGGATGAGCGCGGGGCCCGCGTCCTGGGTGTCATCCACCTGAAGGACGTGGTCAAGGAGGGCATGCGGGAGCGGTTCGACGAGCTGCGGCGCATGGGCATCAAGACCATCATGATCACCGGCGACAACCCGCTGACCGCCAAGGCCATCGCGGAGGAAGCGGGTGTCGACGACTTCCTCGCGGAAGCGACGCCCGAGGACAAGATGGCCCTCATCAAGCGCGAGCAGGCCGGCGGAAAGCTCGTCGCGATGACCGGCGACGGCACGAACGACGCCCCGGCCCTCGCCCAGGCCGACGTCGGCGTCGCGATGAACACCGGCACCTCGGCCGCCAAGGAGGCCGGGAACATGGTGGACCTGGACTCCAACCCCACCAAGCTCATCGAAATCGTCGAGATCGGCAAGCAGCTCCTCATCACCCGAGGAGCCCTCACCACCTTCTCCATCGCCAACGACGTCGCGAAGTACTTCGCGATCATCCCGGCCATGTTCGCCGTGGTCTACCCCGGCCTCGACAAGCTCAACATCATGGGTCTGGCCTCCCCTGAGTCGGCGATCCTCTCCGCGGTCATCTTCAACGCGCTGATCATCATCGCGCTCGTCCCGCTCGCCCTCAAGGGCGTCCAGTACAAGCCGACCAGCGCCGACAAGATGCTCCGCCGGAACATCGGGATCTACGGACTCGGCGGCCTCATCGCCCCGTTCATCGGCATCAAGATCATCGACCTGCTCATCTCCCTCATCCCCGGAATCGGCTGACGCATGAACAACTCTGTCGGAAACACCGTGCGGTTGATCGGGGCGGGCCTGCGAGCGCTGCTCGTTCTGACCCTGGTCTGCGGGGTGCTCTACCCCCTCGCCGTCACCGGCATCGCCCAGGCTGCCTTCAACAACAAGGCCAACGGCTCCGAGATCAAGGACAAGGACGGCCAGGTCGTCGGCTCCTCCCTCATCGGGCAGACCTACAACCTCCCGAAGAAGGACCCCAACGACGCCGAGGAAGCGGTCAAGCCGGACCTCAAGTGGTTCCAGCCGCGCCCCTCCAACGGCCTCGGCAGCAACAGCGTCAACACCCAGTACTCGCTGATCCTCTCCGGTGCCACCAACCGCTCCGCCGACAACGGCGCCGTCAACGGCAAGTGCACCGACCAGGCGGAGGAAGGCACCCTCTGTGCCCAGGTCATCGCGGCCAAGGACGCCGTGATCGCGGACAACTCCACGGCCGGCCACCAGGTCAAGCCGGAGGACGTACCGGCCGACGCCGTCACCTCCTCCGGCTCCGGCCTCGACCCCGACATCTCCCCCGAGTACGCGAAGCTCCAGATCCGCCGGGTCGCCGAGCAGAACGAGCTCGACGTCAAGCAGGTCGAGAAGCTCGTCGCGGACCACACCACCGGCCGCATCCTCGGCTTCATGGGCGAACCCCGCGTCAACGTCCTCGAACTCAACACCGCCCTCAGGGCACTGACCAAGACCTGACGTACCGCATGGCAAGTGTGCGGAGCCGGCGGGACACGGAGCCCCCAGCCATCGCTGGGAGTGCCCCCGACCTCCCGCCGGCTCCGACCCGTACCCACTGGAAGAGGAAGGCCCCACACCGATGATCAAGGTGCTGGTGGTGGAAGACGACGCCCAGCTCGTCCGCGCGCTCCGGATCAACCTGGAGGCACGCAAGTTCGAGGTGGAGACGGCTTCCGACGGCAAGACCGCCCTGAGGCTCGCGACCACCCGCAAGCCGGACGCCATCCTGCTGGACCTCGGCCTGCCGGACATGGACGGCATCGACGTGATCAAGGAGGTACGGGAGACCAGCGGCGTACCGATCCTCGTCCTCTCCGCCCGCCACACCTCCGAGGAGAAGATCCGCGCCCTGGACGCGGGGGCCGACGACTACGTCACCAAGCCATTCAGCATGGACGAACTCCTAGCCCGGCTGCGGGCCGCCGTACGGCGGCGGGAGGTCGCGGCGCCCGCCCACGAGGTGGCCGTGGTCACGACGGACGAGTTCACCGTCGACCTGGTCGCGAAGAAGGTGATCCGCAACGACCGCAGTGTGCGGCTGACGCCCACCGAGTGGCACCTCCTGGAGATCCTCATCACCCACCCGGGCCGTTTGATCAGCCAGCGCAAGCTCCTGCTCGACGTCTGGGGACCGACGTACTCCGAACACACCAACTACCTGCGGGTCTACATGGCCCAACTGCGCCGCAAACTGGAAGCGGACCCCTCACACCCGAGATACCTGATCACCGAGCCCGGCATGGGCTACCGCTTCGAGGAATGACGTAACCACCATGGGACGCGGCAAGTTTCGTATCTACCTGGGCTCGGCCCCCGGCGTCGGCAAGACGTACGCGATGCTCTCGGAGGGCCACCGCCGGGTGGAGCGCGGCACCGACGTGGTCGTCGCCTTCGTGGAGCACCACCACCGTCCGCGCACCGAGGTGATGCTGCACGGGCTGGACCAGACCCCTCGGCGCGAGCTGGAGTACCGGGGATCGGTCTTCACCGAGATGGACGTGGATGCGATCCTCGCGCGGCGCCCCGCCGTCGCGCTCGTGGACGAGCTCGCCCACACCAATGTCCCCGGCTCGCGCAACACCAAGCGCTGGCAGGACGTGGAGGAACTCCTCCGGGCCGGCATCGACGTCGTCTCCACCGTCAACATCCAGCACCTCGAATCGCTGGGTGACGTCGTCGAGACGATCACCGGTGTCCGGCAGCGGGAGACCGTCCCCGACGAGGTCGTACGGCGCGCCGACCAGATCGAGCTCGTCGACATGTCCCCCCAGGCCCTGCGCCGCCGCATGGCCCACGGCAACATCTACAAGTCCGACAAGGTCGACGCAGCTCTCTCCAACTACTTCCGCCCCGGAAACCTCACCGCGCTGCGCGAGCTCGCGCTGCTCTGGGTGGCCGACCGCGTCGACGCGTACCTCCAGGAGTACCGCAGCGAGCACAACATCCGCTCCACCTGGCAGGCCCGCGAACGCATCGTCGTCGGCCTCACCGGCGGCCCGGAAGGCCGTACGCTCATCCGCCGCGCCGCCCGCCTCGCCGAGAAGGGCTCCGGCGGCGAGGTCCTCGCCGTCTACATCGCCCGCAGCGACGGGCTCACCGCCGCCTCCCCCAAGGAACTCGCGGTCCAGCGCACCCTGGTCGAGGACCTCGGCGGCACCTTCCACCACGTCATCGGCGACAACGTCCCCGACGCGCTCCTGGAGTTCGCCCGCGGCTGCAACGCCACCCAGATCGTGCTCGGCGTCAGCCGCCGCCGCTCCTGGCAGTCCGTGTTCCGCCCAGGCGTCAGCGCCACCGTGGCCCGCGAATCGGGGCCCGACCTCGACGTCCACATCGTCACCCACGACGAGGCCGCCAAGGGCCGCGCCCTGCCCGTCGCCCGCAGCGCGCGGCTCGGCCGCTCCCGCATCATCTGGGGCTGGCTCATCGGCGTGGCCGGCCCCGCCCTGCTAGCGCTGCTGCTGAACCAGGTCGTCCCCGACCTCGGGCTCGCCAACGACATGCTGCTCTTCCTCACCTTCACCGTGGCGGCGGCCCTGCTCGGCGGACTCCTCCCAGCCCTGGCCTCGGCAGCCTTCGGCTCGCTCCTCCTGAACTACTACTTCACCCCACCGCTGCACGAGTTCACCATCTCCGACCCCAAGAACATCGTCGCCATCGCGATCTTCGTCGGCGTGGCCGTGTCCGTGGCCTCCGTGGTCGACCTGGCCGCCCGCCGCACCCACCAGGCCGCCAGGCTCCGCGCCGAGTCCGAGATCCTCTCCTTCCTCGCGGGCAGCATCCTGCGCGGCGAAACGGCCCTCGACGCCCTGCTGGAGCGGGTGCGCGAGACCTTCGCCATGGAATCCGTGGCCCTGCTGGAGCGCGCCAGCGACGTGGACCCGTGGACCTGCGCGGGCAGCACCGGCCGGAACCCTGTCTCCCGCCCCGAGGACGCTGCCGTCGACATGCCCATCGGCGAGAACATGGCCCTGGCCCTGACAGGCCGGGTACTGCCGGCCGAGGACCGGCGCGTACTCGGCGCCTTCGCCGCCCAGGCAGCCGTCGTACTCGACCGCCAGCGCCTGGTCGACGAGGCCGAGGAGGCCCGCCGACTCGTCGAGGGCAACCAGATCCGTACCGCCCTGCTCGCCGCCGTCAGCCACGACCTCCGTACACCGCTCGCCTCGATCAAGGTCTCCGTCACCTCACTGCGTTCCACCGACGTGCAATGGTCCGACGAAGACCGGGCCGACCTCCTGGAAGGCATCGAGGACGGCGCCGACCGCCTCGACCACCTGATCGGCAACCTCCTGGACATGTCCCGCCTCCAGACGGGCACCGTCGTCCCGCTCATCCGGGAAACGGACCTCGACGAGGTCGTCCCGATGGGCCTGGCCGGAGTACCCGACGACAGCGTGGTCCTCGACATCCCCGAGACCCTGCCCATGGTCGCCGTCGACCGCGGCCTGCTGGAGCGAGCCGTCGCCAACATCGTCGAGAACGCCGTCAAGTACAGCCCGCCCGGCCAGACCGTCCTCGTCGCCGCCAGCGTCCTCGCCGACCGCCTCGAACTGCGCGTCGTCGACCGCGGCCCCGGAGTCCCCGACGAGGCGAAGGTCCGGATATTCGAACCGTTCCAGCGGTACGGAGACGCACCCGCCGGCGCCGGTGTCGGTCTCGGCCTGGCCGTCGCCCGAGGCTTCCTGGAGGCCATGAACGGCACCCTCACCGCCGAGGACACTCCCGGCGGCGGACTCACCATGGTGATCACCCTGCCCATCAAGGAGGGCACCCCGCCGTCCCGCCCCGACCTTCCCACGGACGCGACGACGTGACGCCCCCGGCGGGCTTGACGGCTTGACCTTCGACCCGGGTCGAAGGTTTATCGTCGACGGTGTGAGCACGATGCGGATCTCCCAGCTGGCCGAGCGTTCCGGTGTTCCGGCGACCACCCTGCGCTTCTACGAGGGCGCCGGGCTCCTGCCCGCCGAGCGGACGCCGGCCGGCTACCGGGTGTACGGCGAGGCCTCGCTTGAGCGGCTGGCGTTCATCGGCGCGGCCAAGCACCTGGGGCTTCCGCTGGAGGAGATCGGCGAGCTGCTCGCGGTGTGGGAGTCCGGGGCCTGCAGGGACGTGAAGGCCGGTCTGCGACCGCGGCTCGCCGCCCGCCTGGCCGAAGCCGAAACCCGCACTGCCGAGTCGGCCGCGTTCGCCGCCTCCCTGCACTCAGCGCTGGAACACCTGGACACGCTGCCCGACCGCGCCGGACGGTGCGACCCCGAGTGCGGCTTCCTCGCACCGGGACCCGCGCCGACTACGACCGCCGGTCCGGTGGACGTGGCGCTCTCCAGCCGTCGGACCGCCGACCGGGAGACGGAGCACTGGCGCACCGCGCCAGTGGCCTGCTCACTGCCCGGGGAGGCCATGAGCGAACGCGCCGCACGATGGCGCGAGGCCGTCGGCGGCGCCGTCCGCACCCGGATCCCTGACGGGCTGCGCCTGACCCTGCCCGTAGAGCAGGCCGTATCCCTGACCGCGCTGGCCGCTGCCGAGCAGCAGTGCTGCCCGTTCTTCGACTTCCGCCTCCACCTCGACGGCACCCAGGTCCATCTGGAGGTCCGCGCGCCCGCCGACGGCGCCGCACTGCTGGCCGACCTGTTCGGGCCGGCCGCCTGACCTCGCCCCCTCCCCCGCCCCCTTCCTTCTCCAGAGAGACTCCGCTGTGCTCGTCGCCCGCTCCATCGCCCTGTTCGCCGTTGCCGCACTCTTCGAGATCGGCGGCGCCTGGCTGGTCTGGCAGGGCATCCGCGAGCACAAGGGCTGGATCTGGATCGGCGCCGGCATCATCGCGCTCGGCGTGTACGGGGTGGTGGCCACCTTCCAGTCCGACGAGAACTTCGGGCGGATCCTGGCCGCGTACGGCGGGATCTTCGTCGCCGGTTCCATCACCTGGGGCATGGTCGCCGACGGCTACCGCCCCGACCGCCCCGACATCATCGGCGCACTGGTCTGCCTCGCCGGGATGGCCGTCATCATGTACGCCCCACGCGGCAACTGACCGACATCGGCGGCACGGTGCTCAGCTCCAGGTGAGCCCGGGCGGACGCACCGCAGCGCACACGGGCATCCCGCAAGCGTCCGTCAGTCCGAGCCGCGCTTCGGCCGCGCCCCGTTCGACGGCCTGCGGCGGAAGGTCGTCGAGCATCAGCTTGGCGCGGCGGAACATCGTGAACGCTCCGCCGGGCGGCAGCTCTCCCCACGTCAGATACAGGATCCGGGCCCCGCGTCGCCCATGGACGTAAGGGCCGCGAAAGTCCCAAGCGCCGTCCGGGGTCGCGACCGCCTCCACGGTGAACTCCCAGACCGCCTCCGCTGCATCCCCGGGGACAGCAGCCTCCGGCTCGCGCCCTCGCTGCACGGCGACATGGACGTCCCGGTAAGCGCCGCATTCACGACCCGGGAGATCACGGCCGATGATCCGCAGCGAAAGTGGCGGCATGCTCACCACTCTGCCACGCACCGCACTCCCAGTGGCGGGCATTCAGTCGTCCCGCAGGAGTGGGCCGAAGGTCTGCTGCCCGATCTCGACGGCGCATGCCTGGCTGACGATCTCCCCTCGTACCTCGGGGTGCTCCTGCTTCCACTGCCCGGCCGAAGACGGACCGGCGAAGAAGTTCAGGCTGTCGCAGCACACCGCGGCGGCCGGGCCCCGGCCATCGCGGCGCCCGACGAACACGACGGCGCCGGACGGCTGCCAGGCTGCCGTTCCGTCCGCGAAGGTGACCGTCACCAGCCGGCCGTCGACGGGGTCAGTGGAAGAGATGGTCAGGTCCTGGCCGAGCATCGCGGAGATACCGAGGGCGTCGATCGCGCACATCGAGGACACGCTCACCCCGTTGGCCAGGTGCACGCGGTGCCGCGTCCGTACAGCCGAGAACGGGTAGGCGGCCTGGATGCGTCCCGATGCGTCGAGGGTCAGGAAATCCTCGTGGTCCAGCTCGGTGAGGACCTCGGCGGCCGTCCGCCCCGCTTCGGCCGCCAGGCCTTCGAGTAGATCGGCATCCGGCGCCTGCCCCGTGGCGGCGAAGTGCCGCAGCACTGCCTGCTGGACCAGCCGCAGTCCCCGCTCCGCGGGCGCACGCCGACCCCGCCCTCCCCGACCGATCGAATCCAGCGGGTCCAGGGAGTCCGTCTCGCAGCACCCCTGCTCTTCGTCCTGCTGGGGCCGACGCGCTCCCGCCAACGCCTCCCGCAGGGCCCGGACGCTCGGCGCGCCGTCGATCCGGCCCTCCGCGTCGCGATAGAGCCGACACGAAACCGACGGCGGAGCACCAGGCGCCGCGAACGGGTCGACTCCGTCAAGGAGCACGGTCGGAGAGCCCGTCATGCCCCACCGGGCCGCCTCGCCCTCCCCGGACACTTCCACCAGCTCGACCCTGGCTGCTCGACCGTCGAGTGCCGCTGCCAGCCGCTCCCGTACGACGGGTACGTTCGGGCACTCCGGCACCGTGAGGATCACAATCCGCATCCCGCGCTCCCTCCCGTTCCCATGTGCCGAGCCCTGAACCGACCGTAGACCTTCCACCACACTGGAAGGTCAAGGCGTAGCGTGGAGGGATGCGCATCGGTGACCTCGCAGCAGCGGGCCAGGTAACGGCCAAGACCATCCGCTTCTACGAGCAGGCCGGGCTCCTGCCCGCCCCGCCCCGTACAGCCGCGGGATACCGCGACTACGCGCCGGAGACGACCAGCCGACTCTCATTCATCCGCGACGCCCAGGGCGCGGGCCTGACCCTCGCCGAGATCCGGTCCGTCTTGGACATCCGAGACAACGGCCAGGCCCCCTGCGGACACGTCGCCAGCCTCATCGACCAACGGCTCGCGGACATCGACCAGCGCATGACCGAACTCCGCCAGACCCGCACCGCACTGCGCGAACTCGCCCGCCGGGCCGCCACCACCGACCCCGACACCTGCTCCGACAGCGACATCTGCACCATCCTCACCCGGCCGTGACGGGTGTGCGACACGAGGTAGACGGACGGCCCGGGGGAACCCTCCGTACGCACGCCGCACCCATAGGCTGCCCGCACTGACCATTCGCCACAAAAGGGAGTGAACGTGCCCTCTCGCCTGAACCCGTACATCAGCTTCGCCGGCGAAGCGAAGCAAGCCATGGAGTTCTACAAGGAGGTGTTCGGCGGCGAGCTGGCCGTCCACACCTACGGCGACTTCGGCTCCGAGGCGCCCCCCGGATACTCCGACAAGGTCATGCACGGCATGCTCGAGACGACCAGGGGCTTCACCCTGATGGGCGCCGACAATCCGCCCGGGACGGAACACAAGCCCGGGAACAACATCGCGGTGAGCCTGAGCGGCGACGACATGGACGAACTGCGCGGCTACTGGGACAAGCTGTCCGGCGGCGGCACCGTGTCCGTCCCCCTGGAGAAGCAGATGTGGGGCGACATCTTCGGCATGTGCACGGACAAGTTCGGCATCACGTGGATGGTCAACGTCAGCGAACAGCAGAGCTGAGCAGAGCTGATCCGGCAGCCTCAGGATCCGAGGCCGCACCTCCCTCAACCGGCGAAGCGCCAGCGGGTCTGGCTGAAGCTATGGCCTCTGCCGAATCCGAAGGCGGTACGGGGCGCCACCTTGAAGACCACGGCACGGCCCGCGTCCTCGGTCTCCTCGGTCGGCGGCGGGGCCGCCGTCGTCGGAGCGGTGCTGAAGGCCCCGTCCCGGACCTCGAAGTGCCATTCCGGGCCGTACTTCGCCTCCCACGCCGCAGCCAGCCCGCCCAGCCGCTCCTCGTCGGTGACCCGGACCGCCGCGCCCTCGACCACCAGGTCGCAGCCGTCGGCGTAGGCGTTGGTGCCGGTGGTGAGGACGACGTTCGGGTTGGCGGCGAGGTTGAGCCCCTTGCGCTCCCGCTCGCCGGTGGTGAAGTGCAGCGCGCCATCCGTCCACACCGCCAGCAGCGGCGTGACATGGGGGCGGCCATCCGGACGGACGGTCGTCAGCCAGAAGATCTCGGCCTTCTCCAGGCGCGAGACGGCTTCCGCCCAGGGCGTGGCGGTGGCGTCGGGGGAGCTGTAACGCGCGTCGAGATCGGTCTGCGGTTCCTGCGCCTGCGCCGGCATGGCGGACTCCTCATGACTCTGGGTCCTCACCCTTCGGTCCTTCACATGGTCCCCCTCCCGTACGGACTCCGCCCGCCGACCGGAGCAGTCCGATCCGTCCGCTCCAGCGATGAGCTGGTCGGAAAGGTGGAAAAGGCCATAGCGGCGGATGACAGGGACAGGAAGGAGAACGGGCACGAACCCCTTCGCCGCAAGCCGTCCCTCGCGGCGATCCCCAGCGCAGAAATCAGCCGCCAGGTGGAAGTCACCCTGTGGGACGTCCTTCATACGCTGGGCAGGGCGACGGCGCTGTCGTGGAAGGGAGCGGGGCGGGGGCTGGCGGAGCACTGGGGATCCCTCAAGTACAACCAGGCTCTGGAAGGCGGCGCCGATTCGTTCCTTGGTCTGACGGACGAGGGCCGGCTGACCGCGGAGCAGTACAAGATCCTGCAGTCCGGCGAGCTCGGCACCGGCTTCGCCCTCACCCTCGCAAAGCACCTGCTGGGCCGACGCTTCCCCGAGCATTCCGTGACGATCGTCCCCGCGGACACGGCGCTGCGCGCAGGCTGGGCCCTCACCAGCACGGACAAGGGCCACAAGGTCAGGTACCGCTACCGCCCGCAGTACTTCGCCGAGGTCTGGCGCCCCGGCGAGCCGTCCCTCGTCATCCCCATCGCATGCAAGGGCAACCACGGCAACGCCGCTACTTCAGCGGGCCAGTTGGCATCTGCCTCAGTCCACGCTGATGCAGTGCACGTTGGCGATTGGAACGAAACCCCCAGCCTGCTGTTCAGCACGGAGCTGCCGACGAACGGCACCGTGACCGTCCACGCGCTCCAGGCTCCGGGCCGAGGCGGCTGGCTGGCCGGCGCTCCCGGAGAATCGGAACCGAATCTGGACTCCGGGCCCGTACAGAAGAACGTCACGCCGGGCATCCAGTCGCCTCCCAAGGGCGACCTGATACCCGAGCCCGTACCCGGCTGCCAGGTCACGCCCAAGTACTACACCTGGTTCCAGGAGACTCTCGGTCACACGGCGGCGGCCGGCCTCATGGCCTTCACCGGCTCCGGCAAAGCCACCGCTCGCCACCTGACCGACCGGCAGGGCCACAAGCGCTTCGACGGCTTCGAGCATGCCGCCAGCACCAGCGTCCAGGACATCAGCCACGAACTCCTCGGAACCACGTACGCCGGCACCGACCACGTCTTCCGCTTGAACGGCCCCCGGGTCGAGGCATTCTCCGGCGTGGACGCGAGCCTCTTCGGTCACCTCTCCGAAGGACGCGTCGAGGATTGCCGCACCATCGTGCACGCAACCCGACACACCCGGCCCCTACTCGCCTGGGACGAGAAGTGGGGCGGTCCCGTCTCCGTACATGCCGACGGATCCGTACTCGCCATCCGGCTACTGCCGGGTCAGGGCCGAGCACGCCGCTGACACCGGCCGGAGGCCGCCTGGACTAGGGACCACATCGACATCGCTCCACACATCTCTCCCTTGGGCACGTATTCGTCGTCGGCCGGGTGCTGGACACTCACAGTGAACGGATCCGCGACCTATGGGGATCACGTCCGACACCCTCGGGGCTTCCCCGGTGGCATTCTCGGGTGATTTCGCAGCGGGGAACTCGCGAAGATCTTCCTGTTCTTCGGTTCCTGCACGATCGGGGCTCGCCTCCGAGGTCCGGGCTGCCACGGCTGCGGCCGGGGAACTGCTGGCGGCCGAGGGTGGCCCGGACCAGTCAGAGGCGACGGCAGGACCGAAAACGATCAGCCTGGGGGAAGGGCCTACACGGCTGCACGCCACGACAAGGGCCATGCGCAGGCCGAGCTGGAGCGCCTCACCCGCCTGTGCGTCGAGGACCCGAACTCGCCCACCGGGGCGCGCACTGGACGAACAGGTGGAGCGTACGGGCGCGATGCTCGAGGGAACCGCGGAACTCGCCCTCGGCAAGGTCACCGTAGGACCCCACGCCTGACCGCGCCCGGGGCCCGCTCTACTTGTCACCCCGCTCGACGCGCTCCAGCAGGGCCGCCGCCCAGTCCGGGAGGGCGGACGCCGCCGGGCGGGCCGGGCGGGGGTCGCTGGTGATGCCGAGGCCGCCCGCCGGATCGCCGTACTCGAAGCGCAGCGACCACCACAGCCAGGAGCGGACGAACAGGTTCGCACTCCACGCCAGGGCCAGTGCGCCGCGCCGCTCGGGGACCTCGTACCAATAGCTGGTGAGCACCACGGCGCGGGAGACCGCCTCGTCCGTATCCCCCGCCCGGGAATCGGCGGTGAGCCCGGCGGCCAGCACCGATGCCGCGAAGCGGTTGTCCGCGAGCAGCCCGCCGCTGTCGCAGAGGACCGCGTCCAGCAGGTCTGCCGGGAGATCCACGGCGGCCCGTTCCAGTCGCTCCAGCAGCTCGGGCAGGCCCGGATCGCCGGCCGATTCCGCTCCGGGAATGACCCTCAGGTCGGCCGACAGCCGCTCATCCGCCGTGCGGGCGGCCAGGAGGCGTACGTACGCCAGCGCGCGCAGGGTCTGCCAGCGGCAGAGGGTGTCCAGCAGCACGATCCGGGAACCGCGGAAGGCCAGCCGCACCGGCCAGTCGGCCGCCCGGACCTTGTCTCCGAGCGCCCGCAGCTCCGCCGGTACCGGGGTCGGGAAGACCCGGCTCTGGCCGGCGTCGTAGGACGGCTCGGAGCGGTAGCCCGGCCAACCGGGTGCCGGGTTCTGGGGTGTTCCGCTAGGGCTACTCATTCACTTCGTCGTCCTTCGGGGTCCGCCACTTCGCCACGTCCTTGCCGTCTCGCGGAGTGATGTAGTTGGAGAGGTCCTCCGGGTCGATGTGGTACGCGTGGATCATATGGTCCTGTCGGATGATGGCCACCGGCCTGTTCGGGTCCAAGGTGCGGTCGATGATGATCCGGGCCCCCGAATCCGCGTCGACGTAGTTCGCCGGCGACTGGAGATGGCCCCGCAGGTACTTCTCCAGTTTCACCTCGTCCTCGCCGATGCCCTTCAGGTAGTGGTTCGACTTGCCGCTCTCCGCCTCGTTGAGCTGGTGGTCGACGCCCTGGGCCGTCCGGGTGCCGTCCGGGTAGGGGGCCAGCCCGAAGGGGTCGCACCAGTGGAGGGGGTTCGCGACGTACGCCACCGGGTTGGGGGCGGCCGCCAGGCCCAGCGGGTCCGGGCTCAGGTAGCGGGCGGTCTCGGGGTCGTAGGTGCGGAAGTAGTTGTGGTGCAGGCCCGATTCGGCGTCGAAGTACTGGCCGGGGAAGCGCAGCGGCGTGTACGCCGTGGCGTCCCGGTTCCAGGCCGTGGAGCCCCACAGGGTGGACCGGCTGCGCCAGGCCAGTTCGCCGCGCTCGTCGACGAGTTCGGTGGGCGTTCCGACCAGGTCGGTGACGATGGCGTAGAACCGCTCGTCCACCACCTCCTGGTCGGCCGTCAGGATCCGCTCGGTCTGGGCGATCGGCTGCAGGCCGCGGTAGTCCCAGGTGACGGCGATTCCGTGCTCCGCCTCCACCGCGGTGCCGGTCTGCTCGCACAGCACGGTGCCGTCCCAGGTGAAGACCGTGCGCTCGGCCACCTCCAGGCCGTCGGGCGTCATCCGTTCCTTGGCCGTACGCCGTCCCAGCGGGTCGTACGTGTACCGCCATCGCGTCCCGTCCGGGGTGGTCACGGCCGTGATCCGGTCCTCGGTGTCCCACTCGTAGCGCCAGGTGTCGGGCTTGCGCGAGAGCCTGGCCTTCTGGCGGAGCACGACCCGGCCGAGGGCGTCGTACTCGTGGCGGACCCGGCCCGCGCCGATCAGCCGGGTGCCCTCGTAGGTGCGCGGTCCGGTGGCGTCCTGGCCTCCGGGATGGGAGCCGGGCCAGGAGGCGGAGGTCTGGTTGCCCGCCTCGTCGTACGCGTAGCGCTCGGTCCAGTTCTCGGCGTGCACCGCGGTCACCCGGCCCCGGGGGTCGAGAGCGTAGCTGCGTGCGCCGGCCAGCAGATCGTCCACGCCGATCAGGACCCCGTCGGACCGGTAGGTGTACCCGCGGCGCTGCACCAGCCCGTCGCCGGGGCCCGTGAGCCGCTGCTCCACCAGCCGGCCGGCCCCGTCCCAGGCCTGGTCGAGGGTGAGGAGGTCTCCGTAGGTGCGGCTGAGCTCCTGGCCGGCCGCGTCGTGCGCGAAGCCGATGCGCCGGCCGGACGTGGTCAGGGCATCGTGGCGGCCGGCGTCGTCGTAGGCCCAAGCGGCGGAGGCCCCCGTCGGGGTGGTCCGGCCGGTGCGCCGGCCCACGGAGTCGTAGGTGTAGGTGGAGGTGCGGCCGTCGACCGTCTCCTGGAGGAGCCGGCCCGCCCGGTCGCGCAGCCGGGTCAGCACGCTGTCCCCGCGCACCGCGACGGCGAGCCGGTCGAAGACGTCGTACTCGTACGTCGTCACCGTGCCGCCCGCGTCCTTGCGGACCGTGTGCCCCAAGGCGTCGCGCTCGTAGGTGATCCGCCGCCCGAGGGCGTCGGTGCGGACGGCGAGCCGGTCCGCCGGGTCGTAGGCGTAGCCGAGAACACGACCGTCGAAGTCGGTCTCCTTGACGAGCCGGCCCGCCGGGTCATAGGCGTACTCCCAGGTCATGCCCTGCGGGTCGCGGACCCCGGTCAGGCGCAACTCGGCGTCGTACGTGTACTCGTGGCGGGCGCCGTCTGCGTCGGTCCGGGCGGTGAGCAGGTCGAAGTGGGTGTACTCGAAGCGCACCGCCCTGTCGTCGGGACCGTCCGTGCGGGTCAGGCAGTTGCCCTCGCCGTCGTACGTCCACGAGCGCCGGCCGCCGTCCGGGGTACTCCGGTGCAGCGGCCTGCCCTCGACCGTCCACTCCGTACGCGTGACCGCGCCCAGCGGGTCGGTGACCGCCGTGGTCCGTCCGAAGGCGTCCCGCTCGTACGTGGTGGTGGCGCCGAGCCGGTCGGTGACGGCGAGCGGCAGCCCGGCCCGGTCGGTGCGGATCCGCGTGACCGCACCCAGCGGGTCGGTGACCGTGGTGAGGTGGCCGCGTTCGTCGTAGCCGAAGCGGGTGACCGTCCCGTCGGGGCGGCTGACCGAGGTGCGGTTTCCGCGCTCGTCGTAGGTCTGGCGGACGACCGAGCCGTCCACGGCGACGATTTTGACCGGGTTGCCGAGCTCGTCGTACTCGGCCCGTGCCTCCCGGCCGTCGGGCCGGACGTAGGAGAGCAGGCGGCCCGCGTCGTCGTAGGTGCTGCGTGTGGTGTGGCCGAGCGGATCGGTGTGCGCGATCCGGCGGCCCCGGCCGTCGTACGCGTACCGGGTGACCGCGCCGAGCGGGTCGGTCTCGGCCACCACCCGGTACCGGTCGTCGATCAGATAGCGGCGGGTGTGGCCGGCGGCGGTGGTCATCCGCGTCACCCGGTGGCCGGTCTGCGGGTCCACCTCGTCGTAGCCGAAGGTGAGGGCGATGTGGCCCGCCTCGCCGGCCTCCGCGACGCACCGGTCGAGGTCGTCGTAGGCGTACTCGTAGCGGCGGCCGTTCGTATCGGTCCAGGCGGTGATCCGGGTGAATGCGTCGTAGGTGAACCGCAGAGGCACACCGGAGGAGTTGGTGACCTCGGTCAGGTTCCCGTCGGTGTACCCGTACGCAAGGATGCGCGGGCCGCCGGTCAGGTGCAGGGCGGTGATCCGGCCGTCGGCGGTCTCGAAGCGGAGGTGGTAGCCGCCGGAGTGGGCGATGCCCAGCGGCGTGCCGTGCTCGTCGTACTCGAAGACGACGAGGCCTCCGTTGCGGTCCTCCAGCTGGGCGATCGGCGCGATGCCGTTCTCGGCGCCGTCCCGCGGCGGGGTGAAGCGTCGGACGTCGCCGGTCAGGGCGTCGGTCAGCGTCCAGTCGCCGTCCGGGGTCCGCTCCAACGGGTGGCGCGGGCCCGACGCGGACGCCGGCAGCACCGGTATGCCGGGCGCGGGGTGCGGATAGGCGACCACGAGCCCGTCCTCGGAGACCAGGACGACGCCCTCCGCGTCGATCTCCAGGTGCTGGTCAATGGTGGACGCCCAGGTCGGGCCGAACCAACGGCCCGCCCGGTAGCCGGACTCCGCACGGCGCCTGAACGCGAATGGGAAAGCGCCGGGGAGGAACACGTCCGTCTGCGGGAGGTACATCCGGCCGGTGGCGAGGTCGACCGGGTCCGTGCGCTCGCTGGGCTTGTCGGGGTCGGGCCGCTCGCCCTGGTGCGGGCCGTTCGTGTCCGTGCCGCTGCGGCCGGGTCCCTTGAGGTCGTCGAGGTGCGAGGCTGCCGAGCCGACCTTCTTCAGCGACCCCAGGCCCTTGGAACCGATGAGTTCGGGGATCATCTTGCCGAAGCCCTCGGACGGGTCCTTCATGAACTCGTCGAGCATCTTCTTGCCCGCACCCATCGGATCGTTGGCCATC
>NZ_JBWJVM010000041.1:0-76486 GCF_056428985.1 Streptomyces sp. CA189
TGGACGCACTCCAGGACCTGCTGCGGTGCTGGACCGGCATCTGCACCACCTGTCACCGCCCCCTGCCCGAGACCACCCACCTGCGCGAACGCACCAGACCCAGCACGACCTAACGCAGTCCTACTAGATGCGGCGAAGCCTTCAAAAGGTCATCGACCCGCACGTACAGTGCAGTTGCGAGGGTGTCTATCTCGGTCGTCACAAACTGAGAGTGGGCACCCTCGCGTCCGTACAGCTACCCCTTGGAATCAATCATCTAGACGGCCTAGCCGGCGTCGCCCCGTACGGGCGATGCCCCTCGCGCGCCGGGGAGTCGGACCGTGACGAGGAGACCGCCGGCGGGACGGGGGACCAGGTCGAGGGTTCCGGCGTGGGCGCGGACGATGCTGTGCACGATCGCCAGGCCGAGGCCGACACCGGCGTGCTCGTCGGTGCGTACGCGTTCCGTTGCGCGGCGGAAGGGTTCGGTGAGCGTCGGGACGAGTTCCGGTGGGAGCGGAGGGCCCGTGTTCTCGACCCGTAGCACGCTCGTGTCACCGTGCTGCCCGGTGTGGACCGTCACGGTGCCGCCGGTGGGGAGGTTGTGGACGACGGCGTTCTGGACGAGGTTCGTCACCATCCGCAGCAGGAGTTCCGCCGAGCCGTCGGTCCGGGCCGTCCCGCCGGTGACCTCCAGCGTGATCCGGCGCTGTTCGGCGAGGGGAAGCAGGGTTTCGGCGGCCTCTTCGGCGAGGAGGGAGAGGTCGACGCTCTCGCGGGTGAAGTCGGCGCGGTCGCCGTGGCTCAGCAGCAGGAGGGCCTCGGTGAGGTCGATCGCCCGCGTATTGACGGCGTGCAGGCGTTCGACGAGTTCGCCCGGGTCCCGCGTCGGATCCCTGCGGGCCACGTCGAGGAGCGTCCGCGAGATGGCCAGGGGAGTGCGCAGCTCGTGGGAGGCGTTCGCGGCGAACCTCTGCTGCTCGGCCACGTGGGACTCGAGTTGTTCGAGCATCGAGTCGAACGCGTCGGAGAGTTCACGGAACTCGTCCTGGCGGCCCTTCATGCGGATCCGGTGGGACAGCGACCGGTTTCCGGCCGTCCGCGCCGCATCCGTGATCCGGGTGAGGGGTGCGAGCATCCGGCCGGCGAGGATCCACCCTCCCACGAGACCGAGCACCAGCAGGAACGCCAGTACCGCGGCCGCCCTCGGAGCGAAGACGCGCAGAAGGTTGGACCGGATGGGGAAGACGCCGTCGGTGGGGGTGTCGACGGAGACCATGAGCGCACGATCGGGGACGTACCGCAGGAGGAACAGCCACACCGCCGCGAGCAGCAGGACGCCGGCGACCATGAGGAATCCGGCGTAGCTGAGGGTGAGTTTGGCGCGAACGCTCAGCCCAGGTGCTCTATCCACGGTCGGATCCCCGGTTCACTCCCTCGTGTCCGGCCTGCGGCTGGGTGTCGATGCGGTAGCCGACACCCGGCACCGTGGCGATGATCCACGGCTCGCCGAGCCGTTTGCGCAGGGCGGAGACGGTGATCCGCACGGCGTTGGTGAGGGGGTCGGCGTTCTCGTCCCAGGCCCGTTCCAACAGCTCTTCGGCGCTGATGACCCCGCCCTCGGCGGCGACGAGGACCTCCAGTACGGCGAACTGCTTGCGGGTGAGCGCGACGTAGCGGCCCTCGCGGAACACCTCCCGGCGGAAGGGGTCGAGACGCAGGCCCTCGATCTCGCGGACCGGGGGCCGGGCGTACGCGCGCCTGCGGTCGAGCGCCCGCAGCCGCAGGACGAGCTCCCGCAGCTCGAACGGCTTGGTGAGGTAGTCGTCGGCGCCGAGCCCGAACCCGGAGGCCTTGTCGTCGATCCGGTCGGCAGCGGTGAGCATGAGGATCGGGATGCCGCTGCCGGAGGCGACGATGCGGCGGGCGACCTCGTCGCCTGAGGGGCCGGGGATGTCGCGGTCGAGGATCGCGAGGTCGTAGGAGTTGACACCGAGCAGTTCCAGGGCGGAGTCGCCGTCGCCGGCGATGTCGGCGGCGATCGCCTCCAGCCGCAGACCGTCACGGACGGCCTCGGCCAGGTAGGGCTCGTCCTCGACGATCAGTACGCGCATGTCGGAAGCCTAAGCAGCAGGACATATCGCCGGCGTATGCACGGTGTGTCCGACGGTCGCGTCCGCGCAGACCTGGGCGCACCGGCCACGGGAATCAGCCTGCCAGTGCCGGTGCGGGGCTGGGCCGGTCCGACGGTGCCGGCGGCGTGGTGCGCCACCAGCGGCGCGACGCCAGCGCAGCCAGGGCGGCGCCGGACGCGTTGACCAGGACGTCGTCCACGGAGGACACCCGGTCGAGCTGGAAGACGTACTGCGCGGTTTCGACCAGGACCGAGCAGCCCGCCCCGAGCGCCAGGACCCGTGGTACGGAGGCGAGCGCCGCCCATCGCATCGGGGCGAAGAAGCCGAGCGAGGCGAAGACCAGCAGATTGCCGCCGATCCCGAGGGGCCCCATCGTCAGCAGGTCCCGTACCGGTGCCAGGCTGAAGCGGCCGGGGACGATCCCGGCTCCGGAGCCCGGCATCATGGTCATCCACACGAACGGCAGCGTCCCGTGCACCATGCCGACCTCGGCCAGCGACATCCGCCACGCCGATCCGGCGTCAGTGCCGGCGGCCCGCCGACGGCGGGCCAGGCCCCACGCGACGAGCAGGGCCAGGGGCAGGGTGACGAGGGTCATGAGCACCACGCCGTTGAACGTGGCGAGGCAGCCGTGCCACTGCCCGGCCATGCACCTCGGAGCGGACATCATGAGCGGTCCCCGCACGACGTACAGGACGCTCGCCACTCCGAGGGCCGCGAGGCCGAGCAGTACGACCCTGCGCGTGCGGTGGCGGGGCGGTGCCGACGGGGACGCGTTGTGGTTCATGTCCCCATGGGAGACGGCGGGCCGTTGCGGTGGCGTATGCGATTTTCCATACGCCCGCGATACACGCGATCCCGGCATCAGCGAACCGCCGCCGGCAGCGGCACCTCGACGACGAAGAAGAGGAAGCAGGGCTTGCTCGAAAGGTCCTGGAAGCCGTCGGGGAACAGCTCACGGGCCGCCGGGTCGGGCTGCGGTTCGCTGATGACGGAAAGCCGGAAACCGGCGGTGGTGAAGGCATCGGTCATCGCGTGCAGTGGCTTGCGCCAGAACTTCATCGGGACGGACGTTCCGTCGAACGTCCAGTCGAAGGTGTAGCTGCCGTTCGCGAAGTAGTCGGGCCGGGGCTCCTGGAACGTGTAGGCCACGAAGGGGTGGTCCACCGACGCGATCAGTCGGCCGCCGGGCCCGAGGACGCGCCTCAACTCGGCCAGCGCCGGTCCCCAGTCCTCCAGGTAGTGCAGCACCAGCGACGCGACCACATCGTCGAACGCGCCGTCGTCGAACGGCAGCCGGTCACGCAGGTCGGCCACGTGCAGGGCCGCGTCGTCACCCAGCCGGCGCCGTGCCAGCGCCAGCATCCCGGCGCTGGAGTCGATGCCGGTGACGACCGCACCGCGGTCGCGCAGGGCAGCGGAGAGGGGGCCCGACCCGCACCCCGCGTCCAGGATCCGACGGCCGGCCACATCCCCGGCGAGGGCCAGCATCGCGGGCCGCTCGTAGGAGGCGTTCACGAGGCTGTCCTCGCTCGCCGCCGAGTACGCCTCGGCGAAACCGTCGTAGTGGTTCGCCCGGTCCCGGTCCCGGTCCGCGGACGGGGAGGGGCTCCCGGCCACGTCGGCCACGTCTTCACGTTCCATCGCCGCAGCCTAGTAGTCACATGATCTTCGGGACAGTGCTCGGCTGCGGAGCCGGCCGCTCGGGCGTCCACCCGCTCCACGCGGGCACGGCCTCTCGGGCCGCGAGCCAGTCGGCCGGAACGTCGCCGGTGCCGGTGCGGGCCGCGACGACCCCGCCCGCGATCGCGCACGTGGTGTCGCGGTCGCCCCAGCCGCCGACGGTCTGCCACAGGGCCTCCGGCAGGTCGTCCAAGTGCCCCGCGGCGGACCACAGGGCGAACGGCACGGTGTCCGGGGCCGAGATCCGCCACCCCGAACCCAGTACGGACGCGGCGCGGCGCACCGACGTACCCGCGGGGAGGCCCGCGGCCGTCCGCAGCCCGGATCCGACCTCGCTCCCCGGCACGTACGCGGCGATCTCCCGGAGGAACTCGGCGCGGACCGGGGCGTCCCGGCCGGTGCTCGCCGCCGCCAGCGCGGCGGCCACCGCCACGGCGACGGCGCCCGCGACCGCCTCCGGGTGGGCGTGCGTGGCCAGCGCGGACAGCCGGGCCTGCCCGGCGGCCTCCTTCGGGTCGCCCCGGAACCAGGCACCGAGCGGGGCGACCCGCATCGCGGCGCCGTTGCCGTAGGAACCCTGCCCGCCGAACTGCTCGGCGGTGACACCCCGCCAGCCCTCGCCCGCGCCGATCCGCTCCAGCACCTCGTGCATGGACGCCCCGTACTTGCGCCCCGAATCCCGGGCGTACTCGGCGGCGAACTCCCGCGCCAGAGCGCCGGGCCGGACCTCCCCGTAGGCTGCCAGGTGGGCGAAGAGCACGAACGCCATGGCGGAGTCGTCCGTCCACAGCCACGGAGTGGGCCGGAGCCCGCGCGCCGCCCACTGCCCCTCGACGTCCTCGCCGGAGAGCGTGAACCAGCTGTCGCCGAAGGCATCGCCCATCACCAGCCCGTCCAGGGAGGCATGGGCGGATCGGGCGTACGGCGGGCTGCTCATCGGAGGTCCTTCGAACGGCGGACTGGTCGAGCCATCCTCGCCGTCGGCGGATGCGGCGCGCGAGCCGATTAGCGCTCGTCCACGAGGACCCCGGTGTTCTGGCAGGCGGTCAGCAGCCAGCGGCCGTCCGGCTGCTTCGAGATCACGTACAGCGGAGCGCCCTCGCTCTCCTCGCCCGGGGACAGGTAGCGCTGGCGGACCTTGACGGCCGCGACGTCCGGGCGGATGAAGAGCACGTGGACCACCTCGTAGGTGACCTGGCCGTCCCAGTTCGCCGCGGGCAGGACCTTGCGGGTGAATTCCGAGATCGCGTCGAGACCGAGGAGGACCTTGCCGTGGGCCGTCGTCCAGATCGCGTCCGGGTGGAAGAGGCCGAGGAACTCCTCGGGGTCCTTGTTCCGCTGGGAGTGCTCGACGGTGGCGACGAGCCGGCCGATCGCTTCGATGTCCGCCGCGCGGGACGGGAGTTCCGTGGTCATGTGCACCACGATCACACCTCAAGCGCGGTTGAGGTCAAGGCTGTTGCGGTACGGGTTGCCCGAGTCGGACGGACTACGGGGAGGTGATCGGACTACGGGGAGGTGATCGGCGACACCGCAACGCAGCCGCCGGCCGTGGCCGCTTCGCCCGTGGCCTCCTTGATGACCTTGCCCTTGTAGATGACCTTGCAGGTGAGGTCGGCGGTGTTGTCGACCGAGCTGGGGGAGACGGCTGCGGGCATGATGCCGCGCAGGGTGACGGTCTTCGTCCACGTGGCGCCCGGCTGCTCGGCGGTCACGAGGTTCGGCGCGGTGGCCGTGCCCCCTCCGTCGTGGAAGGAGACCGAGTCGACGGTCTTGCCGGTGACCTCGTAGGTGACCTCGTAGGTCTCGTTCACGGCCTTGTCGACGACCTGGTCCACGGCCTTGTCGGCCGTCCCGGCGGAGCAGCCGGCGGCGGCGAGAGCGAGGCCGGCCAAGGCGAGGGCGGAGAGCGTGGTGGCGGATGATTTGCGCATGACGGGAGGGTAAATGTAAAGAATCCGTAAAGTCAATTCTGCGCGAATGCGCCGCGGTGAAGTGGGGGATTTTCCTCAAGGATGGTGTTTGCGAACCGTAAGGCAAGGGGGGCTGCGCCGACGTGCAGCCCTTCCCGGCGGTGTCCGATGCGGAGGACTTCGCCAGAGAGGCGTCCAGGGTGAGGCCCGCGTCGGAGGTCCGGGCTCCGGTGAGGCTGACCCCTTCGGGCAGGTCGCCGACGTCCACGGTCCGGGGTGCGAGCCGCTCCGCCAGGCCGGCCTGTACTTGGTGAGGGAAACCAAGTGAACATGCAGGTTGTAGACAACATGGCGACCGGTTCTGACATCGGGATTAGGGTTCCAGGGCGGTGACATAAACCAGTGCTAGGTTCCCGTTCATGAGTCAAGACACCCTGGTCGAAGGGTAGTTCGGGCACCGTGCCCGGCTCGCGCTTTCGCCTGCCGGGGTGTTGAAGGCCGATGACCAGGCGCACGCGGCCCGCACGATGTGGAACTGTCTGCACGCCTGGTGGCAGATGATGCCGAAGGATAAACGGACTCTGGTGAATGCGGATGCTGTGATCCGGCAGGCCCGCGAGGACAGCGACTTTCTCGCTGTTCTTCCGGCACAGGCCGCGCAAGCGGTGTTGAAGACGTATTTCCAGGCGTGGAAGAACTGCTGGGACGGCCGCGCCGACGCCCCGAATTTCAAGGGGCGGTTCCGCACGGTGATGTCCGTGGACATTCCGCAGGGCCGGGACCTGAACATCACCCGGGTGCACCGCCGCTGGGGCATGGCCAATATTCCCAAGGTGGGCCGGGTCCGTTTCCGGTGGACCAAAGACCTTCCGGTCGGCAAGCGTGCCAACGCGGAGAACCGGATCACCGGGGCCCGGCTGGTCAAGGACGCGCTGGGCTGGCACATCGCCTTCCGCGTCCAGGCCCTGGAGGCCAAGCCGGCCCCCCACCAGGGGCCGGACATCGGCATCGACGTGGGCGTCACCGTCCCCATCGCCCTCTCCGACGGCGAAACCTACGAGCACCGCGAGTGGCTGACCGAGAAGGAGCAGGCGAAGCTCCTGCACTTGGAGCAGCGCGCCGCGCAGCGCAAGCGCCACCGCAAGTCCGGCGAGCGCGCCAGCCGCCGGCTGCACCGCACCTAAGACCAGATCGCTGGACTCCGCGCGAAAGCCAAGCGCCGGGCCCTGGACTGGCAGCACCAGACGACCACCGCCATCGCCCGCACCTACGGCACCGTCGTGGTCGAAGCACTCGCCATCACGAACATGGTCAAGTCGGCCAGGGGAACCATCGAGGCACCGGGGAAGAACGTCGCCCAGAAATCTGGGCTGAACCGCTCCATCAGCGGGGAGGCATGGGGCCGCACGGTCACCATGCTGACGTACAAGACCGCCCGACACGGCGGCGCCCGGCTCAAGGTGCCCGCCCCTGGCACCTCCCAGCGCTGCTCCGTCTGCGGCCGCACGACGCCCGGCAGTCGGGAGTCCCAGGCTGTGTTCGTGTGCAAGAACCAGAACTGCGGCTGGTCGGGCAACGCCGACCACAACGCGGCCCGCAACGTCTTGCACCTCTACCGGATGGGCCTCGCGCTCATCCCGGCTGCCGGAAGGGCAGTCGTCAGGCGCGCCAAGCGCGCCAAGCGCGTCAAGCCCGCTGCCGCGAGGTAAGCAGGAATCTCCCGGCTTCAGTCGGGAGAGCACTTCAAAGCGACCAGATCAACCTCCCCAGCACGCAGTCCCGTACGGGCGCCGAGCTGCTGGCCGCGTCCGCCCCCGGGATCGGGGACCCCCACGGACGCGTGGTCTTCCACGTCGACGCCGGCTCCCTGGCCGGACACCGTCAGGCCCTCGACGAGAGCGCGGCCCGCCTGGCGCGGATGCCGCACGTCACCGCCGTGTCCCCGGTCGTCACCAGCGCGGACGGCCGTACCGCCTACACCACGGTCTCCTTCGACCGGCAGGTCAAGACCCTCGGGCACGAGTACGCCGGCACCCTCGACACGGCCACCACCGCGGCCCGCGCCTCGGGCGTGGAGGTCGCGTACGGCGGGGACCTGAACCAGGTCGTCCGGCCACCGGCCGACGACCGGGCCCGCGAGGCGGCGGGCGTCCTGGTGGCCCTGCTGATCCTCCTGCTCGCCTTCGGCAGCGTCGCCGCCGCCCTGCTGCCCCTGCTCACGGCGGTGGTCAGCGTCGGCGTGGGCCTCGGAGTCGTCGGCATCGTGGCGGGCGTCGTCAGCTTCGCGACCGCCGCCCCCACCCTGGCCACCATGATCGGCCTCGGCGTGGGCATCGACTACGCCCTCTTCCTCACCACCCGCTTCCGACAGGACCTCCTCGACGGACACGATCCGGTCGACGCGGCCGGCCGCACCGCCGCCACCAGCGGGCGCGCCGTCGTCGTGGCCGCCGTCACCGTCGCGGTGGCCATGCTGAGCCTGTACACCTGCGGGCTGACCTTCATCGGCCGCATGGGACTGGCCGCCACCATCGTCGTGGTCGTCACCGGGGCCGCCGCGCTGACCCTCGTACCGGCCACCCTGGGCCTGGTGGGGCGCCGGATCGACCGGTACGCGCTGCGCCGCCCGGTCGCCGAGACCTCCGGCGGCCACGACGGCTCGCACCGCTACGCCGCCCTGGTGGCGCGGCATCCGTGGAGGTTCCTGACCGCGGGCACCCTGCTGCTCGCGCTGTGCGCCGTGCCGCTGTTCTCGCTGCGCCTCGGCCGCGTCGACGACGGCGCCGACCGGGCGGGCAGCACCACCCGCACGGCCTACGACTGGATCGCCGAGGGCGAGGGACCCGGCTTCGGTCCCGGGGCCAACGGCCCCTTCGTCCTGGTGGCCGACCTCCAGGACGCCGCCGTCCCGGCCGACCGGATCGGCGCCCAACTCACGGCGGCGCTGCGGGACACGGCCGGGATAGCCGGGTTCACCCCGCTCGCGCCGAGCCCCGACGGCCGCCTGCTCGTCTCGACGGTCACCCCCGCCACCGGACCGCAGAGCGCCGGCACGGGGAGCCTGTTCACGACACTGACCGGCACCACCCTGCCCGACGCGCTGACGGGCACCGGCGCGGAGGGCTACCTCACCGGATCCACCGCCGGCCAGCTCGACTTCCGCGACACCGTCAAGGACCGGCTGCCGCTCATCATCGGCATCGTGCTGGCCGCCGCGCTCGTCCTGCTGACCGTCGTGTTCCGCAGCGTGGTGGTCCCGCTCAAGGCGGTCGCCCTCAACCTGTTCACCACCGCCGCGTCCTACGGGGTCCTCGTCGCGGTGTTCCAGTGGGGCTGGGGGAGCGGGCTGATCGGGGTGTCGGAGCCCGTGCCCATCGAGTCGTTCGTACCGATGATGATGTTCGCGATCGTCTTCGGGCTGTCCATGGACTACGAGATCTTCCTGCTCTCCGCCATCGCCGGGGCCTGGCACCGCACCGGCGACAACACCCTCGCCGTCGGCACGGGGCTGGCCTCCACCGGCCGGGTCATCTCCAGTGCGGCGCTCATCATGACCGCGGTCTTCCTGTCCTTCGCGGCGTCGCCGACGGTCGTGGTCAAGATGCTCGCGGTGGGCCTGGCGGTGAGCGTGGTCCTGGACGCGACCGTGGTGCGGCTGGTGCTGGTCCCGTCGGCGATGTTCCTGATGGGCCGGGCCAACTGGTGGCTGCCGCCGTTCCTGGACCGGCTCCTGCCGCGGCCGCACGCCGAGGTCCGGGCGGAGGTGGAGGCGGTCAATGCGGTGGCGGCGCCGCCGTCGCCTGAGCCGGGCGCGGTCACACCCGCACCCACACCCACAGCAGCAGCAACGGCCACCGGTACGGGCAGCGGCACGGGCAGCGGTCGCGGTGAGGCATGATCGGGGGATGTCTGATCGCATCATCGCCGCCTGCGACGGGGCGGCCAAGGGAAATCCCGGGCCGGCCGCATGGGCCTGGGTCATCGCCGACGTGCACGGGCACCCCGAGCGCTGGGAGGCCGGGCCGCTGGGCCGGGCCACCAACAACGTGGGTGAACTCACCGCCCTGCAGCGGCTGCTGGAAGCCGTGGCCCCTGGTACGGCCGTGCAGGTGCGGATGGACTCCCAGTACGCCATGAAGGCCGTGACCCAGTGGCTCCCGGCCTGGAAGCGCAACGGCTGGAAGACGGCCGCGGGCAAGCCGGTGGCCAACCGAGAGCTCGTCGAGAGCATCGACGCCCTGCTGACCGACCGGGACGTGGAGTTCCGCTACGTCCCCGCGCACCGCGAGGACGGCGACCACCTGAACGCGATCGCCGACCAGGCGGCCAGCGAGGCTGCCGTCAGCCAGGAGCCGGCCGGTACCGCGCTGGGCCACGCGTCCATGCCCGTCCCGGCGCCGGCCCGCAGCACTCCGGCGCGCAGCACCTCCGCCCGCCGTACGACCGGGGCGACGTCGGCCAAGAGCGCCCCGTCGGCCAGGACCGCGACCGCCGGCCGGGCCGGGGTGACCATCAAGGCCAAGTTCCCCGGCACCTGCCCCTGCGGGAAGCAGTACGCGGCGGGGGAGAAGATCGGCAAGCTCGGTTCGCGCTGGGGCCACCCCGGCTGCGGGGACACGGACGCAGAGTAGCTTTCAGCCAGGCTCGCTATGCAATGCTTTCGTTCGAAAGGAAACGGAAGTTTTTGCTTTCGCGCGCTACGCTGACCTTGACCAGGGATGCAGTCGAGGGGAGCTCCACCGTGCACGCAGAGGAACGACAGCAGGCGATCCTGCGCCGGGTCCGCGAAGCGGGATCGATGCGCGTCACGGACTTCGCGGCGGAGCTCGGCGTGTCCGTGGTGACGGTCCGCAAGGACGTCGAAGTCCTCGCGGAACGCGGCCTGTTGGCCCGGGTGCACGGCGGTGCGATGCTGCCCGAGGACTGGGCGGAGACCGCTCCCGCGACCGCCGCCCCGGCGGCGGCCCGCGCGGCCTCGGCCGCTCCCGGAGCCGGACCCGGGCCTGGATCGGGAGCGGGCCCCGGGTCCGGCCGGCCGCTGGTCCTCGGGCTGATCGTGCCCTCCTCCGACTATTACTACCCCGAGGTGATCAAGGGGGCCCGGGAAGCGGCGGACGCCCTCGGGGTGCGGCTGACCCTCGCGGTGTCCACGTACGACGTGGACACCGAGAAGGCGCAGGCCGCGCGTATGGTCGCGGACGGCGTCGACGGGCTGCTGCTCGCGCCCTCCGCCGCCGACGGGAAGCCGGGCGGCCAGTGGTACGAGGAGCTCGGCGTGCCCGTCGTGCTCATCGAGCGCCGCCCCGAACAGCAGGCCTCCGCCGCCGAGCACGTCGGAACGGACCACGGGTACGGGGCCAGGCTGGCGGTGCGCCACCTCCTGGACACGGGGCGCCGCAAGATCGCCCTGGTGGTGCGCGGCGGGACCCCCACCGCGCCCTGGATCAAAAAGGGCTACTACGCGGCGATGGACGAGGCTGGCTCCGAGGCCGCCGAGCACGCGCTCTTCCTGGACCTCGCGCAGTTCGGGGGCGGCGACGCCGCCTACGAAGAGGCGATGGCCGCGTTCGTGGACGCGGTGCGCGAGGGGCGCGTCGATGCCGCCCTTGTCCACCCCGACCACGAGGCCATGGTGCTGATGCAGCGGCTGCGCAGTGCCTCGCTGGCCGTGCCGGGCGATGTCGCGCTGGTCTCGTACGACGACGAGGTGGCCTCCCTGGCGGACCTGCCGCTGAGTGCGGTGGCGCCCTCGAAGCACGAAGTCGGGGTCACTGGCGTGGAGTTGCTCGTACGGCGGCTGCGTGAGCCGGGCCGGCCCAGACGGCGGATCGCCATCCTCCCCGAGCTGCGGGTGCGCGCCTCCAGCGAGGCCTAACCGTTACTTGGCTTTTCTTTCTCAAGCTTTCTTTTTCTATTGACTCCCTTCTCCTCTGGCCGAATGATGTGCATCACCTCGCCGCATCGACGGCTCGCATCTGAGGAGCAGAGCAGTGAAGCTCACTTCCCGTACCTCCCGCGCCGCCCTCGCCGCGCTCTCGCTGGCCCTGTTCGCCACTGCCTGTGGTGGGAGCGAGGGCGGCGCGCCGAAGGCCGACGCACCCAAAGAGCCGGTCAACCTGACCTATTGGGGCTGGACCGGCGGTGCCCAGCAGGTGGTGGACGCCTTCAACGCGTCCCACCCGAACATCAAGGTCACGTTCTCGGCCATCACCGGCGGACCGGACGGGTACGCCAAGATCAGCAACGCGATCAAGGCCGGGAACGCTCCCGACGTCGCGGGCATCGAGTATCCGACCCTGCCGGAGTTCGTCAGCCAGGGCTTCCTGGCGGACATCACCGGCCCGGCCGGCGCCGCCGTGAAGGCGAAGTTCCCCCAGGGCGTCCAGGACCGGGTGACCCTCGGCGGCAAGACCTGGGCCGTGCCGTACGACGCCACGCCCAACCTCCTCTACTACCGCAAGGACCTCTTCAAGAACGCGGGCGTCGAAGTCCCCAAGACCTGGGACGAGTACAAGGCGGCCGCCGAGAAGATCAAGGCCGCCGACAAGAACGTGCGCATAGGCGGCTGGGGCAACGACGACGCGCCCCTGCTGGCGGCGCTCTCCTGGCAGGCCGGTGCCAAGTGGTACGGCACCGAGGGTGATGCCTGGAAGGTCGACATCAACGACGCCTCCTCGCAGAAGGTGGCCTCGTACTGGCAGGGCCTGGTCAAGGACGACCTGGTGATGAACCTGAAGATCAACGGCCCGGAGTTCGCGAAGGCCAAGGCCGACGGAGTCATGGCCAGCTTCATCGGCGCCTCGTGGAGCGCGGGCGGCACGATGACGTCCCTGGCCAAGGACTCGGGCAAGTGGGGCGTCGCCCCGCTGCCGCACTGGGGCACCCCGGCCACCGGCATGTTCGGCGGCACCAGCTACGCCGTCACCAAGGGCAGCAAGCACGTCAAGGAGGCGGCCGAGTTCGCCACCTGGGCGGCGACCAGCCCCGAAGGGGTCAAGGCCCGCCTCAGCAGCCTGAAGGCGCCGAGCAGCAGCCTGCCCGCCAGCCCCGAGCTCCGTGCGATCGCCGCCGCGGCCTTCGACGACAAGGGCTTCTTCGGCGGCGACAAGGTCTACGAGATCTCCGGCGCGCAGGTCGACACCATCGTCCCGGGCTGGGTCTGGGGCCCGGTGCAGACGGCCACCAACACCGCCATCCAGGACGCCGGGAACAAGGGCACCCTGGCCGACGGACTGGCTGCCGGTCAGACGGCCGCCGAGGAGGCCATCAAGGGCCGGGGGCTCAACCTCGCGAAGTAGGCGCCGCGCGGGGCCCGAAGCCCTCCGGCACCCGGGCCCCGCTCCCCGTCCCCCCTCAGCCCCCCGTCCGCTCCTCCGTAGCGCACCACCAAGGAGATCCGGTGGCAGCACCACTCACTCGTTCAGCGCGCGGCGCCGCGCCCGTACGCCGGCCAGGCCAGGGCAGGGCGGTGCTCGTCTTCCTCGGCCCGTTCTTCCTGCTCTTCGCCGCGGTCCTGATCCTGCCCGTCGTGTACGCGCTCTGGATGAGCTTCTTCACCGAGCGCTCCTCCGGTCTCGGATTCGGCGGCACCGAACGGGTCTTCAGCGGGTTCGGGAACTACGCCAAGGCGCTCGGCGACCACGGCTTCACCTCCTCCTTCCTGCACGTGGCCGCGTACTGCGCCCTCTACATCCCCGTGATGATCGGCGCGGCGCTCGCCCTGGCGCTGCTCGTCGATTCGGCCGCGGCCAAGGCCAAGCGCCTCGTCCAGTTCGCCGTCTTCATGCCGCACGCGGTGCCCGGGCTGATCGCGGCGATCATCTGGATCTACCTCTACACCCCCGGCCTGAGCCCGGTCCTGGAGTGGATCGAAGCGGCGGGCGGCCACTGGGACTTCTTCGCTCCCGGCAGCGTCCTGCCCTCGATGGTGAACATCGCCGCCTGGCAGTGGATCGGCTACAACATGATCATCTTCTTCGCCGCGCTGCAGGCCGTGCCCCGCGAGGTCATCGAAGCGGGCGTCATGGACGGTGCCGGTGAACTGCGCATCGCCCTGCAGATCAAGCTGCCGATGATCCGCTCGGCCGTCTTCCTCACCCTCCTCTTCACCTGTGTCGGCGTCGTCCAGATCTTCAGCGAGCCGATGCTCCTCTCGCAGCGGGCCGGCTCGATGGGCTCCGACTGGTCTCCGATGATGTTCATCTACAAGGCGGCCTTCGAGCGGCACGACTACGGTCTCGCCTCCGCCGCCTCGCTCCTCATGGCCCTCGTCGCCGGCACCCTCTCCTACGTCGTCACCCGGATCGGAAAGCGAGGTGGCTCGGCATGAGCATCCGTACGGTCCCCTCGGCCCCGTCCGAGGCCACACCCGGCAGCGAGTCGGCGGCCGCGCACGGAACGGCCCCCGGATCCCAAACCGGATCCGAAACCGGATCCCAAACCGGATCCGCACCCGTCCGGAAAGACACCGGAAAGCGGGCCGAGCGGCCGCGCAGGGGCGCCGCGACGGCCTCCAAGGTGGCGGTCAACGGCGTGCTCCTGGTGGCGGTCCTCTACACCCTGATGCCGCTGACCTGGCTGCTGATCGCCGCGACGAAGAACCACGCCGACCTCTTCGGGACGGCCGGCTTCGGCTTCGGCGAGTTCCACCTCTTCGACAACCTCCGGGCCGTCTTCACGTACGACGACGGCATCTTCGGCCGCTGGCTGTTCAACAGCCTCCTCTACTCCGTCATCGGATCGCTGGCCTCCTCGCTGATCAGCGTCGCGGCCGGATACTGCTTCGACAAGTACGAGTTCCGGGGCAAGGGCCCGCTCTTCGGCCTCATCCTGATCGGCACCCTGGTCCCGGGGGTCGTCATCACGCTCCCGCAGTACCTGCTCGCCTCCGAGACCGGGATCGTCAACACGTACTGGGCGATCCTCGTCCCCGCGCTCGTGAACCCCTTCGGCGTGTACCTGGCCCGGGTCTTCTCCGAGGGCTACGTACCCGGTGAGGTCATCGAGGCCGCGCGCATCGACGGGGCGAGCGAGATGCGCGTGTTCCGGTCGATCTCCCTGCCGATGCTCATGCCCGGCTTCATGACCCTCTTCCTCTTCTCCTTCACCGCGAGCTGGAACAACTTCTTCGGCCCGCTGGTCATGCTCAACGACCACCACCTGTACCCCGCGGTGCTCGGCATCTACAACTGGAACCAACTGGTCGTGCAGAACCCAGAGTTGTATTCACTCGCGATCACCGGATCCCTGGTGGCCGTCATCCCGCTCGCCCTCGCCTTCATCGGCCTCCAGCGGTTCTGGCGCTCCGGCCTCTCGGCGGGAGCGGTCAAGTGACGGACCCCGACCCGACGCGCGAGCCCGCCGGGCCCCGCAAGCCCCGGACCCTCCTCGCCATGGACCGGGAGACGAAGGCGGCCCTGCTGGACGGGCCCGCCCTGGCCCGGCTCGGCGCCACCGCGCTCCTGGACCCCGGCCTCCTGGTGACCGACTTCGCCGCGGCCGACCCCGCGCGGCTGCGCGAAGCCGAGGTTCTGCTCACCGGCTGGGGCTGCCCGCCCCTCACCGAGCAGGCCCTTGACCTCCTCCCGTCCCTGCGCGCGGTGGTGCACACCGCCGGAACCGTGAAGGGGCTGATGACGGAAGCGGCCTGGCGGCGCGGGCTGTCCGTCACCAGCGCGGCCGAGGCCAACGCCCAGCCCGTCGCCGAGTTCACCGTCGCCGCGATCGTCTTCGCCAACAAGCGCGTCCTCACCACCGCCCGGGCCTACCGGGAGGCCCGCACGCAGCTCAACCCGCTCACGCTGTACCCCCACATCGGAAACTACGGCAGGACCGTCGGCATCGTCGGTGCCTCGCGCATCGGCCGCCGGGTCATCGAACTGCTGCGTTCCTACGATGCCCACGTGCTGGTCCACGACCCGTACCTGGATGGGGACGAAGCGAGGGCCCTGGGGGTCGAGCCCGTCCACCTGGACGAACTGATGGGCCGCAGCGACGTGGTGACCGTGCACGCGCCGCAGACCCCCGAGACGCGCCACCTGCTCGACGCCCGCCGCCTCGCCCTCATGCGCGACGGGGCGACCCTCGTCAACACGGCACGCGGAACGCTGGTCGACACCGAGGCGCTCACCGCGGAGCTGGTCTCCGGCCGCCTGCACGCCGTCCTCGACGTCACCCACCCCGACGTACTGCCGGCCGGATCGCCGCTCTACGACCTGCCGAACGTGCTGCTCACCCCGCACATCGCCGGATCCCTGGGCAACGAACTCGGACGTCTCGCGGCCTGCGCCGCCGCGGAGTTGGAGCGGTACGCCCGAGGACTCCCCTTCACCTACGCCGTCCACCCGGCGAGCCTGGCCCACTCGGCCTGAGCGCCCGCCGCCCAACCCCGAAAGCCCACCCATGACGCCCGGTCTCTCAGGTCCCCTCGCCGGTCCCGCCCGGCCCGCCGGCCACGCCGCGACCCCCCTCGTGCCCTCGCCGGGACAACTTGCCTGGCAGGAAGCCGGATTCGGGATCTTCCTGCACTTCGGCATCAACACCTTCAACGGCGTCGAGTGGAGCGACGGGACTCTGGACCCGGCCACCTTCCGGCCCGCGCGGCTCGACGCGCGCCAGTGGGTCCGTACCGCCGTCGAGGCCGGAGCGAAGTACGTCGTGCTGACCGCCAAGCACCACGACGGCTTCTGCCTCTGGCCGACCGAAACCACCGCCTACTCCGTGGCCTCCTCGCCCTGGAAGGACGGAGCGGGCGATGTGGTCGCCGAACTGGCCGGGGCCTGCGGGGAGGCGGGCCTCGGCCTCGGGCTCTACCTCTCGCCCTGGGACCGCAACGCGGACTGCTACCGGGAGCCCGCCGCGTACGACTCCTTCTACCTCCGCCAGCTCACCGAACTCTGCACCCGTTACGGGCCGTTGTGCGAGCTGTGGTTCGACGGAGCGGGCTCCGAGGGGCGCACGTACGACTGGGACGCGGTCATGGCCGTGATCGACCGGCACCAGCCGGACGCCATGGTCTTCAACATGGGCCGCCCGACGATCCGCTGGGTCGGCAACGAGGAGGGGCTCGCCGCCGATCCCTGCCGCTACGTCACGCACTCCACGGGCATCAGCCTGTACGACGACGGGCAGGCCGAGCTCGGCTCGGCCGCCTACCTGCCGCCCGAATGCGATGTCCCCCTCCGCGCCGACTGGTTCTGGCAGCCCGGTAACCTCGGGACCCTCAAGAGCCGCGAGGACCTGCTGGAGATCTGGTACTCCTCGGTGGGGCTGGGCGCCGGCCTGCTCCTGGGCGTCCCGCCCGACCGGCGCGGTCTGATCGACGACGCCGACGGGGACCGACTCCTCGCGTTCACCGCGGAGTTGGAGCACCGTCTCGGCGATCCGCACCCGGCCGTCCTCGCGGCCGACGGGCCCGATCTCCTCGCGGACTTCGGCGGACCGGTCCGCGTGGACCACGTGGAACTGCGCGAGGACCTCTCCCGGGGCCAGCGCGTGGAGGGCCACGAGGTATGGGCGGACGGCCGGTTGATCGCCTCCGGCCACACGGTGGGGGTCCGGCGCGTCCACCGGGTGGAGCCCCTCACCGTGCGGGAACTGCGGATCCGGCTGACCGGGGCGGGTGCCCGGCTGGCCTCCGTGACGGCGGCCGGACCGCCGCCCGAAGTCAGCTGATCGGCCGGCTCCCTCTGTCGGCCGTGCCCGCCGCCGCCGGTGCCGGCCCGCCCGCCACCGCCACCGGCGACGACCCGCCCGCGACGGACATCCGGGGTGCTCCGGTGCCGTCCGCGGGGACGGTCCAGACGTCGCTCGCGCGTCCGTCCGCGCCCGGCAGGGCGTAGGCGACCGTCCCGTCGTCCGTCCAGGCCGCCTGGTCGTCCACACTGCGGGTCTCGGCGAGCGGGGTCTCGGCCATCGTCCGCAGGTCGAGGACGTACAGCCGCCAGGGTGCGGCGGGGTCGTCGGACACCTTCTTCTTGAAGGCGAGCCGGGTGTTGTCGGGCGACAGGGAGGGGCATTCGACGTTCTCCCGCACCGTCCGCGCCGACCAGTCGGTCATGTTCCCCTCGACGAGGTGCGTACGCCCCTTGGTGGAGACGGTCGCGTAGAACCGGCTGTCGTCCCGGGCGAAGCTCACGCCCCAGTAGTTGACGTCGGGGGAGTGGTAGCGGACACCGCCCATGGTGAGCGGGATCTCCTCCAGGGACTTCACCAGGTACCCCGTGCGCAGGTCGAGGACGGCCGTCCGGGTGGAGAAACCCGTGGTGGAGTACGAGTCCCCGGCGGCGAACACCGTCCAGGCGAGCATCTGCCCGGACGCGGACACCCGGGCCCGGGTCGGAACCCCCGGCACCGTCGTCCGGCTCACTTCGCGCAGGTGCCGGTCCATGACGACGGCGTACGTCTTCGGCAGCACCCCCGGCTCGGCGCGCAGGCAGAGGGCGGTGCCCCCGGCGGCGTGGAACCGGTCGCAGACGGGACCGCCCGCGGTGCGGCCGACGCCGCCCTCCGCGGCGGCCGGGGGCTGGTGCGCCACCCGCCCCGTGGCCGTGTCCCGGAAGTACAGGGCGGGACCCCCGAGGGTGAAGGAGGCCTCGGCGCCGCCCCGTTGACCGGTCGGCCGCTGTCCCGCGTGCAGGGCGTACCCGGCGGCGGAGCCCGCGAGGAGGACGACCGCGGCGGCCGTGACGGCGGTACGGGCCCGGGTACCGAGCCGGCGTGCGGGCGCCGGCCCGGTGAGCTGCGTGGTCATGAGGGGCTCCTCTCACTGGTGGGGGATTCCGCCGGCTCCGCGAGGGCGGCCGGGGCGCCCGGGGCGCCCGGGGCGGGCGGATCGCTCGGTGCGCCCAGTGCACCCGGATCGCGCGGCAGCAGCGCCCAGCCGCCCGCCAGCGCGGCGAGCAGCACCGCGGTGGCCGCCCACAGGGCGGGCTGCGCCCCCCACACCGTCCACGCGGCGCCGAAGCCCGCCGCGGCGAGCATCCGGGCCAGGGCCTGGCCGGTCTGGAGCACGGCCAGCCCGCCCGCTCGGCCCCCGTCGGGCAGCGCCGGCCCGGCGAGGGCCATCAACACCCCGTCGGTGGCGGCGTAGAACACCCCGAGCAGGGCGAGGACGGCCGCGACGAGGAGCGGGGCCGGCCCGCCGGCCGGGACGAGCAGGACGAGGTAGGCGCCGAGCAGGGCGAGGTGTCCGTATAGGAACGGCAACCGGCGCCCCACCCGGTCGGCGATCCGGCCCACCGGGACGGCCAGCAGCAGATAGCCGGCGGCCGCGCCGAGCGGCAGCAGCGGGAACCAGCCCGGGTCCAGACCCAGTCGGCGCTGGAGCAGGAGGTAGACGAAGGCGTCGCCGATGGTGGCGCCGCCGAGCAGGGCGGCGGCCCAGAGGATCCGCCGGAAGGCGGGGTCGCGCAGCGCCCCGAAGGCCTTCCCCCGGGGCGGAGCCGGGCCGGGCGTCGTTGCCGGGCGGTGCCGGCCCGGAACGTAGAGGACCAGGATCAGCACGCCGAGCAGGCCGGTGCAGAAGCTGGCGACGAACACCGCGTCGTACGCGCCCGCGGTCGCCCAGAGCAGGGCGAAGGCGGCGAGCGGGCCGAGCAGGGCGCCGGTGGTGTCCATGGCCCGGTGGACGCCGAAGGACCGGCCGAGCTCTTCGGGACGGCTGTTGAGGGTGATCAGGGCATCGCGGGGGGCCGTACGGATGCCCTTGCCGACCCGGTCGGCGGCCAGGGCCGCCGCGATCCCGCCGGTCGCTCCGCCCGCGAGCAGCAGGCCGAGCCGGGAGCAGGCCGAGACGGCGTAGCCGATCCCCGCGACGTGCTTGTAGCGGTGGCCGCGGTCGGCGACGTGCCCGCCGAGCAGCCGTACGACGGCGCCGGCTGCTCCCATCAGCCCGTCGAGGAAGCCGAATTGGAGGGGCGAGAGGCCGAGTCCGAGGACGAGGTAGAGCGGCAGGACCGCGCTGACCATCTCGGAGGAGACGTCGGTGACGAGGCTGACCGTGCCGAGCGCCAGGACGGCGGCGGGGACGCGCCGGCCCGCCCCCGGGGTGGGGGGCGGGGCCGGAGCGGCCCGGCGGCCGGTGGTGGCCAGGTACATCAGTGGCAGGTGTACTTCGGGCTGGTGTCCTTGGTCGTCCCGTCGGTGCCGACGTAGCTCCAGCCGTAGCCGGAATCGGTGAAGTCCAGCTTCAGTACCCCGTATTCACCGCTGATCCGCTTCTGGCTGTTGGGCTGGACGTCCTCGATGGCGTAGGGCTCGGCGCCGCCCGTGCCGCCGATGATCTCGGTGATCCCGTCGGCGGTGGCCCTCCCGTTCGGGTCCTGCGGGGCGAACCGCTCGTAGTGGTGGTCGTGCCCGCCCAGGACGAGGTCGGCCTTGGCGCCGTACAGGATGTTCCACACCGGCTTGCTCACCGGGTCGTTGCCGTGCCCGCCGGAGGAGTAGAGCGGGTGGTGCCAGTAGGCGGCGATGCAGCCCTTGGTGTTCGCGGCGAGGTCGGCCTTGAGCCAGTCGATCTGGGCCTGCTGGTCGAAGGAGTTGGAGTCGAGGGCGATGAAGTGCCAATTGCCCTCGTTGAAGCTGTAGTAGCTCTTGCCCTGGGGGTAGGCGACGGCCCCGAAGTACGCCTTGTAGCCGGCGAGGGGTCCGGCCGGGTCGTAGGTCTCGTGGTTGCCCGGCACCGGGCGGGTCTTGTCCTTGAACGCGCCCCAGGAAGTGTCGTAGTAGGACCGGTAGTCGGAGATCCGGGCGTCGTCGTACTGGTTGTCGCCCATCGTCAGGTAGAACTTCGGGTTGATCTTCTGGGCCTGCGCCGCCGTCTTGGGGTGGACGCAGTCGCTGTCCGAGGCGGTGCACTGGGCGGCGATGTCACCCGCGGCGACCACGGTGAAGGCGCCGGTCGGCGGGGGCGTCCCGTCGAGGGTGCCGTACACCTCGACCTCGTACAGGGAGTACCCGTAGGAGGTGCCGCGGGCGGTTCCGTAGACGCGCAGGTGGCGGCCCTTGCCGGAGAGGCCGGTCCATTCGTCGCTGCCGCCGTTCCCGGCGGTCTCGTTGGCGAGCCGGGTCCAGGTGGTGCCGTCGGAGGAGATCTCGACCCGGTACGCCTTCGCGTACGCGGCCTCCCAACGCAGCGCCACGCGCGTGACGTTGGCGTTCGCGCCGAGGTCGACGCGGATCCACTGCGGGTCCTTGCCCTCGGCGCTGGCCCACCGGGTGGTGGAGCTGCCGTCGAAGGCGTTCTGCGGACCGAGCCCCGACGTCTCGTTGGAGGAGGACGTGGCGGGCTTGCCGCGGGAGATGAGCGGGTCGGCGGCGGCGCCGGCCCGTTCGGGATAGGCGAGCAACAGGCCGCCTACGAGGAGGAGCACGGCGGCGACGACCACGCCGACCGTGCGGCGTGATGCGGAAACATGAGGCGTGCTTGGGGTGTTCAGGCGCATTCCTGACTCCCTGGCCTGGTGGGTGGCGAGAGCTGGCACCGGTACGAGACCCCCGGCCCCCACCCGGGTGCGGGCGGGGGCGGGCGTGGTCACAGCGGCCGGGTCAGAGCTCTCGCTGAGCGCGTCATGCCCACGGGAACGTGAACGGGCACCGCGCCGAGCCGCCGAAGCGGGATGCTAGCAAACAGGAAACTTTCCTACCAGTCATGCGCAGGCACGAGTAGCACGAGCGTTCAGGAGATCGCGTACCACTGGCTGGCCCAGCCGGTGTTGATCGTGCTGGTGGACTGCTCGGCGAGGTTCACGGTGGCCGGGAGCGAGGTCTGACCGGTCAGGATGGTGCTGTAGCGGAGGCTCGGCGGGTTCAGACCCGCGTTCACCGAGATTCCGGCGCCCGTGGCCTTGAGGGTGAGGGCGTTCGTGGCCCAGCTGCCGTTGAGGAGGAGGGCGACGAAGTAGGTGCCGGGGGCGGCGGTGAAGGGCTTGGCGAGGGGGAACGGCTTGGCGATCGCCTCGGTCATCAGCTGCGGGGAGACGTCCGTGGTGGACGCGACCAGGGTGCCCTTGGCGTCGTACACGCCGAGGTAGCAGTTGGACAGTTGGGCGTTCGGGTCGATGCCGGCCAGCCCCAGCCAGATGTTGGACCAGGTGAGCTGCTCGCGCAGCACCATCCGGACCAGGGTGACCCGCCCGCCGACCCCGGCCGCGGACTGGGCGGTGACGTGCCCGGCGTCGTTCGGATCCCCGGTCCAGGCCAGCAGGTTCTGGTTCTGCGGCCGGGGCGCCTCGTACGCGGCGCCGCCCGGCACCGGCGCGGGGGACACCGCCGCCGACGGGGAGGCGCCGGCCCCTGCCCCCTTGCCGGACGCGCCCTCACCGGACGCGGAGCAGCCGGACAGGACGAGGGCCGCCGCGAGCATGGCGGCGAGGCCGGCCGAGGCGGTGGTGGTACGGGTGCGCATGGTCCCCCCATGAGGTGCTGATGTGCGAAGGAAGCCATGGTCACACGGGCTGCGCCCGCTCCCGTAAGGGGCCCCTTCCGCTTCCTTGCGCCCCTTTCCCCACCTCCCTCAGAGGAGCGCCGGGACCAGGATCGGCACGGAGGGCGGAAGAGGCATCGTGAGCCGCTCCCGACCAGGCCGTCCCCGGTCCCGCGTCACTGCCCCACCCTCCCGTCGACGCATTCGCGCAACAGGTCGGCGTGCCCGCAGTGACGCGCGTACTCCTCGATCCGGTGCACCATCAGCTCCCGCACCGCGATCCGGTCCTTCCCCAGCCGCTCGCCGAGATCCGGATGCCGGGCCAGCGCGGCGTCGGTCGCGCCCTGCTCGCGCTCCAGATCGGCGTACGCGCCGTCGACCACGGCCTGCTCGGCGACGGCTCCGTCGAAGTCCCCGTCGCGCTTGCCGTACAGCTTCGGCAGCGGATCACCGTCGGTGATCCAGTTGTGCCAGTCCCGCTCCACCTCGGCGAGGTGCCGCACCAGACCGAGCAACGACATCGTCGAGGGAGGGACCGAACGGCGGGCGAGCTGCTCCGGATCCAGGCCCTCGCACTTCATCCGCAGGGTCAGGCGGTAGTCCGTGAGGAATTCCCGCAGGGTCGCGAGCTCGCCCTCGGCGGTGCTCTCTCCACTGTTGCGGGGGTCGTCGTCCGGGTCCGCCCACATGTCGGGGTAGACCGTCGACTGGGTCCAGCGCTCGCCTTGATCACTCATGCGTTCCATGATCGTCCGTGAAGGGCCGGGCTCGCCAGCGGGTTTCTTCCGGAATGCAGAAAGGCAAGGAGGTATCTGCACTCCTTGCCACTTTCAACTTATAGCGCACTGGGGGGCTTGCGGCAAGGCCCCGGTGGTGACGCAGAATCACTGGCCGAAGGCGGAACCTGCGGAGATGGTGATTGCGTGACGACTGAAGTGCCCAAGGCGACCGAGGTGATGGAAGTGACCGATGTGACCGACGTGGTCGTTGTCGGCGGTGGACCGACCGGTTTGATGCTGGCCGCCGAGTTGCGCCTGCACGGCGTCCGCGTGGTCGTGGTGGAGAAGCTGACCGCGCCCACCGGAGAGTCCCGCGGCCAGGGCCTGCACACGCGCAGCGTCGAGCTGATGGACCAGCGCGGCCTGCTGGACCGATTCCTCGCCGTCAGCGAGAAGTTCCAGGTCGGCGGCCTGTTCGGCGGCATCATGAAGCCGTGGCCGGAGCGGCTGGACACGGCGCACCCGTACGGCCTTGCCATCCCGCAGCCGCTCACCGAGCGGCTGCTGGGCGAGCACGCCCTCGAAGTCGGTACCGAGATCCGGCGCGGCTGCGAAGCGGTCGGCCTGAGCCAGGACGAGGACGGGGTGACCGTCGAGCTGGCGGACGGCACGCGCCTGCGCTCGCGCTACCTCGTCGGATGCGACGGCGGCCGCAGCGCCGTGCGCAAACTGCTCGGCGTCGGCTTCCCCGGCGAGCCCGCCACGGTCGAGACCTTGCTGGGCGACATGGAGGTGACCGAGGATCCGGCGACGATCGCCGCCGTCGTCGCGGAGGTGCGCAAGACCCAGCTCCGCTTCGGCGTCAGCGCCGGCGAGAACGGGTCCTGCCGCATCGTCGTACCCGCCGACGGCGTGTCCGAGGACCGTACGGCCGCACCGACCCTGGAGGAGTTCAAGCAGCAGCTGCGGACCTTCGCCGGCACCGACTTCGGCGTGCACTCGCCGCGCTGGCTGTCCCGCTTCGGCGACGCCACCCGGCAGGCCGAGCGCTACCGGGTCGGCCGGGTGCTGCTGGCCGGCGACGCGGCGCACATCCACCCGCCGACCGGCGGACAGGGGCTCAACCTCGGTGTGCAGGACGCCTTCAACCTGGGCTGGAAGCTCGCCGCCGCGGTCAACGGCTGGGCCCCGCAGGACCTCCTCGACACCTACCACGCCGAACGCCACCCGGTGGGCGCCACCGTGCTGGACAACACCCGCGCCCAGATCACGCTGTTGGGAACCGACGCGGGTCCCACCGCGCTGCGGGAACTGTTCGCGAAGCTGATGGACTTCGAGGAGGTGAACCGGTACGTCACCGGGATGATCACCGCGGTCGACGTCCGCTACGACTTCGGAGAGGGCCACGAACTGCTCGGCCGCAGGCTGCGGGACGTGGAGCTGAAGCAGGGGCGCCTCTACGCGCTGATGCACGCCGGCCGCGGACTCCTGCTCGACCAGACCGGCCGCCTGTCGGTCTCCGGGTGGGCCGACCGGATCGACCACGTCGTCGACGTCAGCGAGGAACTGGACGCACCCGCCGTGCTGCTGCGCCCGGACGGCCACGTGGCCTGGGCGGGCGAGGACCAGCACGACCTCGACGCCAACCTGCCGAAGTGGTTCGGCGCCGCCACGGCCTGAGCGCGAGCCTGGGCTACGGAGAACAGAGTGGAATGCCCAGCCGTATACGGGAGTTGATCACGGCATGACCCAGAATGCAGGCCCCCGCGCCCTGTCCGACGAAGCTCTCTCCGAACTGCTGAGTACTCAGCAGTTCGGCACTCTCGCCACCAACAAGAGCAGTGGCCATCCCCATCTCACCACCATGCTTTACAGCTGGGACGCTGAAGCGCGGATGGTGCGGTTCTCCACCACTGCCGACCGCATCAAGGTCCGGCAACTCCGGCGTGACCCACGCGCGGCCGTACATGTTCCCGGCGGCGACGTGTGGTCGTTCGCCGTGGCGGAGGGGGAGGCCGAGGTCTCGGAGGTCACGACCACGCCGGGGGACGCGACCGGGCGAGAACTGCTCGCGATGGTGCCGCAGGCCGCGAAGCCGCAGGACGAGGATGCCTTCTTCGAGCAGTTGGTCGCCGAGCGCCGCGTGGTGATCCGACTGAAGGTGTCTCGGCTGTACGGGACGGCACTCGACGTCAACGGCTGAGACTGCTCGCAGCCACGCGCCCTGCGCGCCGCTGCTCGGATTCGGAGTGGTGCGCCTTCGGCCAGCGGCGGGTGGGGTGCGGCTCAACACTGCGCGGAGCCGTTCCCGCCCCGTCTCGACGCTCGCCTCCCACAGCCCCGCGACATCGGCCTCGCGGTGAGAGCCGCGTGACCACAGGACACCGCGTCGTCCGCACTCCCGGAGGCATGGCCCTGCAAGGCGTGGCGCAAGACGAGCGCGGCGAGGAAGGCGTACGGCGACCGCACCGCGCGGAGGCTTCCGCTGGTCGCCGAAGCCGAGGCGGGCAAGTACAACGAAGTCGCCTTCTCCTGGCGTCGCTCCGAAGCAGACCCGTGGGTGAGGATTCCCGCAGGGGACGTCACCGCCGACGGTGCGCCGCTGGCCACCTGGCCGGTACCGCTGAACGCGGGCAAGAGCGCCACCCTGACGTGGAACGCAACGTCGACGGTGGACCCGGACGGTTCAGTGGAGATCAAGGCCGACTTCACAGGCCCCAACGGCGCCGCTGCCGGACCGGAACGCCGATGGCGCCGCCACCGATCAGATCGGTCCTGGTTCGCTGAACCTGCTCACCGGCGACGACGCGCTCTCCGCTTCCGACGCCTCCTACTACGCGATGTCGGTCACCCGTACCGCCTCCTCGCGCAGCCCCAAGGCGGGAAGCAACCAGCAAGGCCAGGCCGCGATCTTCGGCGATGAGTGGGTGTCCGGCGACCGGTGCACTGACCCGCAACGTGGACTCCATCTCCGGAGACCTCGCCGCGACAACCAGCGCCACCGGAGACGTCGTCCTGCACCTGGCCACCATCCACGGCGACGTCGCCCTGCAGCTACCGCTCGACAGCGCCAAGGCTCCAGTCGTGCTGGACACCGACGAGTACGGGACGGCAAGGTCCAGTCAGCCGGTCACCCGCTACAGCTGGCTGGGTGCCAAGCAGCGCTCGGCGGAGACCCCGGCCGGACACGCTCTCATGGGCGTCCGCCTCTACGACTCCGCCGTCGGCCGTTTCCTGTCGGTCGACCCCGTCCAGGGCGGCGGGGCCAACCGCTACGGCTACCCTGGCGATCCTGTCAACCAGAACGACCTCGACGGCCGGGCTTGGAAGTGCAAGGCCAAATGCCAGCTCGCCGGCAGCGGCTCGCACTGCGAGGGATATGTGTGGGGCGCCGGATCCGGCGCCAACGAGGACCAGGCGGTGAAGGACGCCAAGCGGGACGCGGTCAACCAGGCGCCGCGCGGCTGCTATGCCCGGCACTGCAAGGCCTACGACTGCACGAAGAACAGGGCCAAGCAATGGTGGGACGGCAACTACAACCCGCGGACCATGCACGGGCATAACCCGCCCAACTGGATGCGAAGCGCGAACTACCACTCCTGGGGATTCGCGTTCTACGGGCAGGTCTGGAGGGGCACCTACGGCAGCTGGTGCGGCTGCAGCCCCTGACGGATGGCGGCACAGCCGGGGGAGGTACAGATGCCGTGGCGCCTGTGCCTCCCCGCCGGGACCGCCGTAACCCCCAAGGACGAGATCCCGCACCCGACGAGGAACGAGGAACGAGGATGGGTAAAGGAAACCAGACCGATCCCGGCACCTTGCCAGGGGAACGTCGCCTCTGGCAGGTGAAGCTGGCCATCGTGGCCACCCCGGAGGAGCATGAGGAACTCCTGGACCGGCTGACCGACGTCCTGTGCCCGGACCCCAATCACGAGGGGCCTTGCGACATCCCCTGGGCCATGCACAGCGTCAACGAAGACTCCCTCTCGGAAAAGGAGCGCAAGGCCCTCCTCAACGAGATCGAAGACACCAATCCATCCTGACCTGTACCGGGGATGGCTACTGCCGACCGGCCTGCCCCCACGCAGAATCGTGTCCTTGGACTCAAGACCAGAGTGGTGACGAGGTCCCGCCCGATCGCAAGATCCGGCGGGACCTCGTGCTTCCGAGGAACTATCGGCGTCGTTTGAATCGTTCCGGGCTTGATGGAGACTGTGCGCGATCTCTCGGGTATGACCGTCCGTTGACGTAGCGCCTGGGCTGCGACCGGCCGCCTGGCCCTCAACGTGGTCACCAAAATCGCGATCGTCGAGCACCTGGGGCACCCCCGGCATCATGCACCCCTGCGCTATTCGGGATGAAGAACGCAATTGCCGCCGGACAAGGCTTTCGTGCAGGCAGCTAGCGAGCCTCACCCGGTTCTCACGGGAAACTCTGCACTCGAAGGTGCCGGCCAGCGACAGAGCAACCTCTCCGCGAGGAGCTCACTGAAGCAAGCTTATTTTCCGGGGCAGTTCAAATCCGGCTCGACCGTATGGCTGCCGCCGGGTAGGTGGCTGGCCTCGACCGCGTCGATCCACGTGGGGAGCGTGGAGCCGAGGCGGCCGGTGAGTATCTCGCCGAAATCGCGGACATGCCTGGCGGCCCTGTCCAGTTCGGGGCAGCGGGCCGGACACCCTTCAGGCCGGCGCGGTCGTCCTCGCTCAGCGCGGTCGGGTGTCGGGTGAGCCAGCCGGTCACCTGGCGCACCGTCGGGGCCGGGGCGGCGCGCCGGCCGCAGCCCCGCGGAGGGTGGCGATGTGGGCACCGCCGGGCAGCCGGCGCACCCTGGCCGGCGAGCCGAGGTTCGTCGGCCTACGGCTGTGGCGTTACGGCCGGTGCTGCAAGGCCGAGAGCGCGGGCACCAGGAATCCCGGGCTGTCCGGCCCACGGAGAGTCATCCCGGCAGGGCCTTGCCCAGGATCTCGCACGCGGCGCGGCAGGGCTGGGGGCGTTCCGGGGGAGTCGCGCTGTTCGAATTATGTTCGATACGGTGGCTGTATCTGGTCAGGGTGGCTGGAAAGGGGTGGTCGGTCGATCGGAGGTGGCCCATGGGCGTCGGTGCGCACCTCCATGCCGCGAGTGGCTACTCGGCCCGGTACGGCGCCTCGGACCCCTCTGACCTGGTGAAACGGGCTGCGGAGCGGGGTGTCGGGACGCTCGCGCTCACTGATCGCGACACTGTCGCGGGGGTGGTCCGCTTCGCGAAGGCGGCTGCTGGGGCGGGGGTCCGTCCGGTCTTCGGGGTCGACGTCGCCGTCGCCCCCGCCCCCGCCGCCGGACCCGGCGGCGGCCGCGTCGCCCCCGCCGGGGTCCGGCCGCGGACGCCCGTGCGGGGTGGGGCGTACGTCGTCGAGCCGGCCCTGCGGGTCACCCTCCTCGCGCGGGACGCGGACGGATGGGCCCGGCTGTGCCGCCTGGTCTCCGCCGCGCATGCGGGTGGCGCCCAGGAGGGTGCAGCCGACCGGGCCGCAGCCCACGCCGGTGCCGCCCACGCAGCCCCCGCTCCCGCCCCCGCCCCCGCCCCGCCCGTTGTGTCCTGGCCCGTCCTGGAGCGCTACGCGGACCAGGGACTGGTGGTCATGCTCGGCCCGGTGTCCGAGCCCGTGCGGGCCCTCGTGGCCGGCCGGCCCGATCTGGCCGAGCGGCTCCTCGCCCCGTGGCGGGAGATCGTGGGCCCGGGCCTGCGGCTGGAAGTGCTCTGGTACGGGCTCTCCGGCACCGGGCCGGGCTCGCTGCGCCTGGCCGCCCGCACCCTGGGGCTGGCCGACCGGCTCGGCATCCCCGCGGTCCTCACCAACGCCGTCCGCTACGCCGACCCCGCCCAGCACCGCATCGCCGACGTACTGGACTCCGCCCGGCTGCTGCGCCCCATCGACCGCCGCCGCCTGGACTGCGGCGAGCGCTGGCTGAAGGGGCCGGAGGCGATGGCGTACGCCGCCGGGCGGATCGCCGCGGCCACCGGCCCGGGCGCCGGCTCGGGCGCCGCCTCGGACCCGGCCCGGGCGGCGGAGCTGCTCGCGGAGACCATGCGTACGGCGGAGCTGTGCGCCGTCGACCCGGTGGCCGACCTCGGCATCGGCATCGGCCCCGCCCCCGCGCGGCCCAGTTTCCCCGAGCCGGAATCGGTGGGCGCCGGCCCCGGAACGGACGAGGCCGCAGCCCTGCTGCGCCGGCGCTGTGAGGAGGGGATGTTCGCGCGCGGCCTGGACCGCGACCGGCAGGCGGTACGGCGGCTGGAGTACGAGCTCGGCGTGATCGGGAAGCTGGGGTTCGAGTCCTACTTCCTGGCGGTCGCCCAGGTCGTCACGGACATCCGGGCCATGGGCATCCGGGTCGCCGCCCGCGGCTCCGGCGCGGGCAGCATGGTCAACCACGCCCTCTTCATCGCCACCGCCAACCCCCTCGAACACCACCTGCTCTTCGAACGCTTCCTCAGCGTCCGCCGCCGCTCGCTCCCCGACATCGACCTCGACGTGGAGTCGGCCCGCCGGCTGGAGGTCTACGACCGGATCATCGACCGGTTCGGCACCGAGCGCGTGGCCGTCGCCGCGATGCCGGAGACCTACCGGGCCCGCCACGCCCTGCGCGACACGGGCCTCGCCCTCGGCCTGCCCCCGCAGACCGTGGACCGGATCGCGAAGTCCTTCCCGCACATCCGGGCCTGCGACATCCGCGGCGCCCTCGCCGAGCTCCCCGAGCTCAAGGAACTCGCCGCAGAGGCCGCCTCGTACGGCCCGCTGTGGGAACTCGCCGAGGGGCTGGACGCCCTGCCGCGCGGCTACGCCATGCACCCGTGCGGAGTGATCCTCTCCGACGCCACCCTCCTGGACCGGCTGCCGGTGCAGCCCACCCCGGGCGGGCGGTACCCGATGGTCCAGGCCGACAAGGAGGACGTGGAAGACCTCGGGCTCGTCAAGCTGGACGTCCTGGGCGTACGGATGCAGTCGGCGATGGCGCACGCCGTCGCCGAGATCCGCCGTACCACCGGCCGGCAGCTCGACCTCGACAACCCGGACCACGTCCGGCTGGACGACCCCGACGCGTTCGAGCTCATCAGGCAGGCCCGGACCGTGGGGATGTTCCAGCTGGAGAGCCCCGGACAGCAGGACCTCGTCGGCCGCCTCCAGCCGCGCGGGGTCCAGGACGTCATCGCCGACATCAGCCTGTTCCGCCCGGGCCCGGTCAAGGGCGGCATGCCCGCCCTCTACATCGCCGCCCGCCACGGAGCCGCCCCCCACTACCCGCACCCCGATCTGGAGCCGGTACTCGCCGACACCTACGGCGTGACCATCTGGCACGAGCAGATCATCGACATCTTCGCCGTGATGACCGGCTGCGACCGGGCGCTGGGCGAGATCGCGCGCCGCGCCCTCGCCGGCCCCGACCGGCTGCCCCGGGTGGAGGCGTGGTTCCGGCAGCGGGCGGGCGCCCGCGGCTACGGCCGGGAGGTGCTCGACGAGGTGTGGGAGATCGTCGCCGCGTTCGGCGCGTACGGGTTCTGCCGCGCGCACGCCGTCGCCTTCGCCGTGCCCGCCCTCCAGTCGGCCTGGCTCAAGGCCCACCATCCCGCGGCCCTCTACGCCGGGCTGCTGGAGCACGATCCCGGGATGTGGCCCGCCCGGGTGATCGTCTCCGACGCCCGCCGCCACGGCGTGCCCGTGCTCCCCGTGGACATCAACCGCTCCGCGCCCGACCACCGTGTCGAGCGGACGGCGGACGGGGCCTGGGCGGTACGGCTCTCGCTGTCGACGGTGAAGGGAACCGGCGCCGAGGAAGTGGCCCGCATCGCCGCCGGCCGCCCCTACGCCTCGCTGCAGGACTTCTGGGAGCGGGCCCGCCCCGCGCTCCCGACCGCCGAGCGCCTGATCCGGATCGGCGCCCTCGACTCCCTGCGCGGCCGCCTCACCCGCCGCGACCTCCTCCTCCAGGTCTCCGAGCTCCACCGCCACACCCGGGGGCGCGCGGTCGACGGGCAACTCGCCCTCGGCGGCGCACTCGTCACCGCCGCACCGTCGGGGCTGCCGGAGATGACCAGCCGCGAAGCCCTCGAAGCCGAGATCGAGGTCCTGTCCATCGACGTCTCCCAGCATCTGATGGAGCACCACCACCGGCTGCTCCGCGAGCTGGGCGCCGTCGACTCCGCCCACCTGGGCGCGATGCGCCCCGGGCAGCGGGTCCTGGTCGCCGGAGTCCGCGCCTCGACGCAGACGCCGCCGATCCCCTCGGGCAAGAGGGTCATCTTCGTGACCCTGGAAGACGGCCGGGGCCTCGTCGACATCGCGTTCTTCGAGGACAGCCACGAGGCCTGCGCCCACACGGTCTTCCACTCCGGTCTGCTCCTGGTCCGCGGCACCGTCGAGGCCCGCGGGCCGCGCCGCACCGTGGTCGGCCAGATGGTCTGGAACCTCGAGGAGATCGCGGCCGCCCGCCGCGACCAAGGCACCGAAGCCGCCCTCGCCCTGCTCGGCCGCGCCGATCCGGCCCCCACGCCGGCCCAGGGCGCCGCCCCGCCGCGCACCCTCGCCAACGGCACCAGCGGAGCGCGCCTCCACCCCTACGCGGACCTCCAGCCCGCGGGCACCCGCGCCGCCGACCTCAAGTCCCTCGGCTACACCAGCCCCGGCTCGGCGGGGTGATCACCACGCAGCAGATCCTCCACGCCCAGTTCCACTTCCCCCACGGGGCCGGCCCCGGCACGGTCCCGGGTACGGACACCGGCGCGGACCCCGGTACGGGCCCCGGCGCCGGCCCGGGCTCCGCCACCGCCGCCGGCCTCTACGCCCAACTCCTCGACATGGCCGCCGACATCACCCCCCGGGTCCAGCCGGTCCCGCCCGACGCCGCCCACCTCGACATCACCGGAGCCCTGCGCTACTGGCAGCGCGACGCCGAGGCCCTGGCGGCCGTCCTGCGGATGCGGACCGTCGGACTCCACGGTGTGCGGACGACCTGCGCCATCGCGCCCAACCGCATGCTCGCCACCATGACGGCCGCCCTCACCCCCCTCGGCGCCACCACCGTGCTCACCGAGGGGGAGGTCACCGCCTGGCTGCGCCCCCGGCCCGTCGCCGCGCTCTACGGAGTCGGCCCCGCCACCGCCGCCACCCTGGCCGCGTACGGGGTGCACACGATCGGGGACCTCGCCGACGCGCCCCTGCCCACCCTGACCAGGATCTTCGGCTCGGCCACGGGCCGGGCCCTGCACGCCCACGCCCAGGGTGAGGACCTCCGCCCGGTCGAGGCCCGCCCCGTCCCCAAGTCCCTGGCCGCCCACCACTCCTTCGAGGCCGACTGCCTCGACACGGACCGGCACCGCCGGGCCCTCCTCGGCCTGGCCCACCGGCTCGGTGCCCGGCTCCGCGACGAGGAACAGGTGGCCGCCGGCCTCACCCTCACCGTCCGCTACGCCGACCGCACCACGACCACCCGTACCCGCACCCTGGCCGAACCCACCCACCACACCGGCCCCCTCGCCGGCGCCGCCTACGAGCTCTACGGTCTCCTCGGCCTCCAACGGGCCCGCGTACGCTCCCTCGACCTCCGTGCCGAGGCCCTGCGCCCCGCCTCCGAGGCCCGGCTCCAGCTCAGCTTCGATCCGGCCGACGAACGCGCCCTGGCCGTCGAGGCGGCCGCCGACCGCGCCCGAGCCCGCTACGGACCCGATGCGGTCAAACCGGCAACCCTCGCCGCCCGCAGGCCGTAGCCCCGCGCCCGTCGGCTTCCTCCACCCGGGGCGGGATCCGCGTACCGCCGGGTTTGGAGCAAAGTGCCGCTCGGCACGGCGGCCGGCAGGCGTTCCCTACGACTCCGTCGCCCCGATCGAGCCGGGCTCCGGGAGGAACCCGCCATTTCCGTCCGGGGGCGGCCCCGGCCGGCCGGTGCGGGGTGAACGTCCCCGAATGTCCTCGAACACACAGGCGCCTTCCGCCAGTTCACCCAGCCGTCGCGTCCTCCTGCGCACCGCCCTGGCCGGCACCGCGGCGGCCGGGTCCGTCCTCGGCCTCGGTTCCGCCTTCCCGGCCTCCGCCTCCGACGCCTCCGCCGAAGCCGTGGAGGGGGTCCGTCCCCGTACCCCGGAGGAGGCGCTGCGCCGCCTGGCGGCCGGCAACCGGCGCTGGGCGGCGTACCGCCAGCAGCACCCCCACGAGTCGCGGTCCGTACGCCTCCAGGTGGCGCGGGAGCAGCACCCCTTCGCGATCGTGCTGGGCTGCGTCGACTCCCGGGTGCCGCCGGAGCTCGTCTTCGACCAGGGGCTCGGCGATCTGCTGACCGTCCGCGCGGCGGGAGAGGTGCTGGACGAGGCGGTGCTCGGCAGCATCGCGTACGGGGTCCTGGAGCTGGACGTCCCCCTGATCCTGGTCCTCGCCCACCAGTCCTGCGGGGCCGTCGGCGCCGCGGTCCACGCGGACGAGACGGGTACCGAGCTGCCCGCCCGCATCCAGTACCTGGCGGAGCAGATCCGGCCCTCCATCGACCACGGTCAGCACGGTGAGGCCCGGGTCGCCGCCACCATCGACGCCCACGCGCGCCGGACCCGGGGCCTGCTGGCGGCGGAGCCGGACCTGGCCCGCAGGATAGCCGCCGGCCGGCTGGCCGTGGCGGTCGCGCGCTACGACCTGACCGACCAGAAGGTCCGCATGCTGCGCACCGAGTGAATACCGTTCGCCTATCATCGACGCCACGCAAAAACAGCCACGCAAAAACACCCCGGACCGATTGACGGCCGGGGTGTTTGTCTGCGTATATTTGATGTTTCACATCGAAGCAGAGCTAAAACGTGAACAAGTTTATGAGGACACCGTACCGCGTCAGGAGTGGAATTGTCAACCGAAGAATTCCGGAATGAGCAGCAATTCATCACGGCTCTCTACACGCGTCTCGACGACCTGCGGGAGCAGGCCGAACGCGCCGTACAGTGCGCGCTCGGCGAGGCCGGCAGCGGGTTCCAGGCCCGGCTGGAGCGGGATGTCATGGTCGCTGAACAGTCCGGTCTGCTTTCCGCTCTGAACTCGGGCGAAAGCGGCCTGTGTTTCGGCCGGCTGGAGTTCTCCGACGGCTCGGACCACCACATCGGCCGCATTGGAATCAGGCAGGACGACGGGGAGCGCACTCCTCTCGTCCTCGATTGGCGGGCCGATGTCGCACGGCCGTTCTATCTCGCGACCGGATATTCCCCCATGGGGCTGCGCCGCCGCCGCCACATCACCACCCGCGGCCGCGAGGTCACGGCCCTGCACGACGAGATCCTCGACCTCGCCGACACCGAGCGCACCGGCCACGAGGGGGCCGACGCGGACGCGGTGCTGCTCTCCGCGCTCGACGCCGCCCGGACCGGCCGGATGCACGACATCGTGCAGACCATCCAGGCCGAGCAGGACCGCATCATCCGCTCCACCCACCGCGGGATCCTGGTGGTGGAGGGCGGCCCGGGCACCGGCAAGACCGCCGTGGCCCTGCACCGGGCGGCCTACCTGCTCTACGCGCACCGCGAGCTGCTCGCCAAGCGCGGCGTACTGATCGTCGGGCCGAACCCGGCCTTCCTCGGCTACATCGGCGAGGTCCTCCCGGCCCTCGGCGAGACCGGGGTGCTGCTCGCCACCCCGGGCGAGCTGTTCCCCGGCGTGCGCGCGAGCGCCGCCGACCGCCCCGGCGCCGCCGCCGTCAAGGGACGCGCGGAGATGGCCGGGATCCTCGCCCGCGTCGTGAGCGACCGGCAGGCGCTGCCGGAGACCGTGCCCGCGGGCAGCGGCGAGGACGCCGACGTGGTCCCCGAACCGGCCCTGGAGATCGACCACGACGACTACGGGACGCTGCTGCTCGACCGGACCATGGCCCACGAAGCCCGGGACCGGGCCCGCGCCACCGGACTGCCGCACAACCTGGCGCGCCCGTACTTCGCCTTCCGGATCATCGACGCGCTCACCGAACAGCTCGCCGACCGGCTCGGCGCCGACCCCTACGGCGGCCCCAACCTGCTCGGGCCCGACGACATCGCCCAGTTGGGCAAGGAGATCGCGACCAGCACCGAGGTGCACGCCGCCATCGACACGCTGTGGCCCCCGCTCACCCCGCGACAGCTGATCTCCGACTACCTCGCGGAACCCACGTACCTCCCCGAGCGGGAGGCCGGGCTGATCCGGCGTACGACGACGGGCGACGCGGACTGGACCCCGGCCGACGTCCCGCTGCTCGACGAGGCCGCCGAGCTGATCGGAGTCGACGACACCGCGCGGCGCGCCGCCGAGGAGCGCGAGCGCCTCGAACGCGTCGCGTACGCGCAGGGCGTACTGGACCTGTCGGCCGGGTCCGAGTCGTACGAGTTCGAGGATGCGGAGAACGAGTTCCTCGCGGCCCACGACATCATCGACGCCGAGCGGATGGCGGAGCGGCAGGAGGAGGCCGACCACCGCAGCGCGGCCGAACGGGCCGCCGCCGACCGCACCTGGGCCTTCGGGCACGTCATCGTGGACGAGGCGCAGGAGCTGTCCGCCATGGCCTGGCGCCTGCTCATGAGGCGCTGCCCGACCCGCTCCATGACGCTGGTGGGCGATCCCGCCCAGACCGGCGACGAGGCCGGCTGCGGTTCCTGGCGGCAGATCCTGGCCCCCTACGTGGAAGACCGCTGGGAGCTCGTGCGCCTCGCCGTCAACTACCGCACGCCCGCCGAGATCATGGAGCTGGCGGCAGCCGTGCTCCGGGCCCGCCACCCGGGCTTCGAACCGCCGAGCTCGGTCCGCTCGACGGGGCGCCGGCCCTGGGTGGCGCGGACCGACGACCTGGCCGCGGCGGTGGCCGACGCGGTACGGGAGGGCGCGCCGGCCGAGGGCCGCCTCGCGGTGATCGCCCCGCGCCCGCTGCACGAGGCGCTGGCCGCCGCGCTGCCCGGAGTGCGGGCGGGGGAGGAGCCCGACCTCACCCGACCGGTGGTCCTGCTCGCGCCGCGGCAGGCCAAGGGCCTGGAGTTCGACACGGTGATCGTCGTGGAACCGGCGGACCACGAACCCAGCGACCTCTACGTAGCCCTGACGCGCGCGACACAGACCCTGGGGGTGCTCCACACCGGCCGGCTTCCGGAGGGCCTGGACGAACAGGGGTAGGGCCTGTCGCCGAACTCCCGTCCGCCACGCGGCGACCGGCGGCCCGGCCCGCCCGGCCCCGTACCGGAGGAACCCTCCGGGCCACCCGGGTGAGTTCCAGGGCGGAGCGCTGCCGCCCCCGGCCGGCGCCCGCTACAACCGGGGGCGTGACCAAGAAGATGACGGCGCGCCGTCCGTCCGCCCTCGCCGCGACCGTGCCGGCGCTGCTGGCAGCCTCCCTGCTCGCCGCCGCGCTGTCCTCCGCCTCGCTGGCCTCCGTATCCCTGGCCGCCGCTCCGGCGCGCGCGGCCGACGAGGTCCCCCGTACCGGCTTCGAGGCCGCGTACGGGGCGCACTGGACCAGCGAGTCCCAGGAGCGGGACCTCCTCCACGAGGTCGGCCGCGAGCGCGCCACCGTCCAGACGATCGGCACGACCGTGCGGGGCCGCCCGCTGCGCCTGGTGAGCCTGGGCCGGGGCCCCGTCACCGTGCTGCTGGTGTGCAGCCAGCACGGCGACGAACCGGCGGGGCGCGAGGCGTGCCTGAGCACCGTGCGGGACCTCGCCCACGCCCGGGACCCGGCCGCCCTGCGTCTCCTGGAGTCCGTCACCCTCCTCGTGCTCCCGACCGCCAACCCGGACGGGCGGGCGGCCGGCACCCGCTCCAACGCCGAGGGCACCGACGTCAACCGCGACCACATGGCCCTGACCTCGCCCGAGGCGCGGGCCGTGGCCGCGGTGCTGCGCGACCGGCGGCCGCACCTCGTGTACGACCTGCACGAGTACCGGGCGACGCCGGGGACGTACGACAAGGACCTCTTCGACCTCTGGCCGCGCAACCTCAACACCGACCCGGCGGTGTACGCCCAGTCCCGCGTCCTGTCCGCCGCGTACGTACGCGGGGCGGCGCACGCGGCCGGCCACTCCACGGGGACCTACGGCATCCGCACCGACCCGGTGACCGGCGCGCCCGTCGGCCAGTCCGCGGGTGACGGCCAGGAGCGGATCCTGCGCAACACGGCGGGCGTCAAGCACGCGGTCGCGCTCCTGATCGAAAGCCGCATCGAAGCACCGGCGGGCGTGGCCGGGGAGGCTGAGCGGGCCGACCCCTCCCTCAACCACCGCCGCCGAGTCGCCTCTCAACTAGCGGCCCTGCACGGCCTGTTCACCTACGTCTCCACCCGTACGGGCCCCCTGGCGGCCGCCTCGGAGACGGCCCGCCGGGCGGCGGGGAGCGCGGTGGGCCCCATCCCGCTGGGCGGCGCGGACAACGCCCCCGCGGCCGGGGACGTGATCCTCGCCGACCCGCCCTGCGGCTACCGGCTCACCCCGGCCCAGTACGCCGGGACCGGCAGCCGCCTCGCCCTGCACGGCGTACGGGCCGTACCCGCCGGCGGCGGTGCGTTCGTTCCGCTGAGCCAGCCCCTGCGGGCCCTCGCGGTGCTCCTCCTCGACGGCCGGGCCCCGCACCGGATCGCAACGGGGCAGCCCGTAAAGGACTGCTGACGTTCCGTCATGCAAGGTGGATGCGGCGGAAACGGCGCACACCCGTGGCCGCCGAGCCCCTCGCTGCGGCCGGCCGCGGGGGGAAGCGCGCTGGTCAGCCGGATGCCGTGAGCTATGTTGGCATCACGGAGTGGCACGAGAGGGAGGACCGCCGGTGTCATCGGGGCAGCAGGCGCGCGCACAGGCGGCAGCGATCACGTCGAGCGGGCAGACGGTCGACCACGAGCGGGCTCCGGCCGACCGGGTCCGGGCGCTGTTCGACGGGCACCCGCTCTCGCCGGGTCAGCGCCGGATCGCCCAGTACCTCGTCGACCACCTCACTGAGGCGGCGTTCCTCTCGATCACCGAGCTCGCGGAACGGGCCGGCGTGAGCCAGCCGTCCGTGACCCGCTTCGCCTCCGCCCTCGGCTTCAGCGGCTACCCGGCCCTGCGCGACGTGCTCCAGCCGATCGCGCTCAGCGCGGTGGCCGGCGCCCCGGACAGCCCCGAACAGACCCGGCGCAACGAACTGCAGGCGGCCGTCGACGCCGAGATCGAGAACCTGCGCACCGTCCGGCAGCTCCTCGCCGACACCGACCAGGTGCTCGACATCGGACGCGAGCTGGCCCGGTCGGTGCCTCTGACGGTCCTCGGGCTGCGGATCTCCGTCTCGCTGGCGGAGTACTTCGCGTACGCGGCCCGCCGGATCCACCCCGACGTGCGCCTGGTGACCGGCGGCGGCAGCGTCGCCTCCGACGCGCTGCTGCAGGCCCGGGCGGCGGGCGGCAGCTGGGTTCTGGCCTTCGCGATGCCCCGGCACGCCAAGGAGACGCTGGCGGCGCTGCGGGTGGCCCGCGGCGCGGGGCTGCGGATCGCACTGATCACGGACCGCACGCTGGGGCCGCTGGTGGACGAGGCCGATGTGGCACTGACGGCCGGCACCGGTTCGCGGCTGGTCTTCGACTCCTACGCGGCGCCGGGCGTCCTGTCGGCGGCGCTGCTCCAGGCGATGGCGGACGCGGACCCCGAGCGGACGCAGGCGCGGCTCGAAAGCTACGAGCAGGCCGCGGACCAGCACGGCTTCTTCCTCTAGGGCGAACTGGTGTGAGGTGTCATATTCACACCATCCCTACACATGAATATTTTCATACCCTTGCTTACTCGGCGGTATATATGTTTACTGATGGCGGCGCGGTCATCCGTCAAGATGCCAAGGAAGGTGTCCCCACACCGTCCTAGAACCAGATACCGGCGTGACGTTTCTCCTCCTCACGTGACGCCAGGTGTCCCGTCCGGCTTTCGGATCCCGCAGCGCCTCTGCGGCCTCGGCCAACCCCTGGGCCGAGGCCGCCCAGCACCTTCCCCGCCCGCGTTCGGCTGCGCCTCAGCCGCCGCTGCCGATGTGACCGTCAACGCCCCGTCCGAGAAGTCGTACACCATCGTCTTCGTCGACTGGCTCCAGTTCGCCGCCGCCAACGTGTTCAACGCGGGCCTCAACAACACGGTGGGCTCCAACAACTGAGCACGGGCTCCGCGGTCCCCGCTCGTCCGGCCCCGCTCGTCCGGCCCGCTCGTCCGGCTCCGCCGGACGGCCGGGGACCCGGCGCGTCAGCCGGTGGCGACGCCGACGAGCTGCTCCGCGATGGTGTCCGCGGAGGGGAACCTCAGGCCCAGGGCCCCGACGTGCTTCCAGTGCAGGGTGCCGTCCGGCGCGATGACGAAGACGGCCCGCCGCAGACCGATCACGGGAGCGGCGATGCCGAAGGCGCGGGCCACCGCGCGGTCGGTGTCGGCGAGCAACGGCATCTTCAGGCCGCGGGCCCGGGCGAAGGCCTCGTGGCTGTCGACGCCCTGCGGACTGATGCCCCACACCTGGGCGCCGCACGCGGAGAGTGCCTCCAGCCCGTCGGAGTAGGAGCACAACTGCGTGGTGCAGACCGGGGTGTTGTCGCCGGGGTAGAAGGCGAGAACGACCGGGTTCCCGCGCTGCTCGCCGAGCGCGTACTGACCGCGGACGAACACGTCCTCGCTGAGCAGGCCGCCGGGGAGCGAGAAATCGCCCACCACATCGCCCACGTCCGGGATTCGGGTCACGATGGCCGCACCTCTCTGTCGTCGAGGGGCGTACGGTACCCGGTCGCGTCCGCCGTGTCGCCGCCCGGCGGCCGGGGCCGGGGCCGGGGCCGGGGCCGGGGCCGGGGGCGGCGGGACGGGCGCGACCGCGCGGCCTCAGCGGCGGTGCATCGTGTGCAGGGCTTCGAGCAGCACCCTGGGGTCGTGGCCGCCCTTGTAGACCGGCGGCGGCTGCCGGTCCAGCCCCAGCAGCCGGGCCACGGCGGTCCACGCGGTGCGCACCGAGTACTCGACGGTGAACACCACGTCGTCGGGGACCTCGGCGTACTGGCCGATGAAGGCCAGGTTGGTGGAGCCCTCCGGGACGACCTCGGGCCGGTCGCCGGCCTTGCGCACCAGGAACTGGCTGGTGATGTAGGGCATCAGGGCCGGAACGACGACCGAGGACTCGAGGATCTGCTCGCTCTGCGCGAGGCGCAGGTGTCCGAGCACCTCGGTGAGGATCTCGCGGCCCGTGCACTCGGCCATGGTCTTGCCCACGTGGTCGCCGGCCTTGTCCGGGAACAGGGCGTACCCCCACCAGACGTACGTGCCCTCGGGCTGCTCGTGGAAGTGCGGCTGGTGGTTGAGGACGATGGTCAGCAACCAGCCCGAGTCCTTGAAGGTGATCAGACCGCCCTTGCCGGCCTCGCTGCCGGAGAACTCCTCCATGGCCTTGAAGAAGGTCGGGTCCTGGGTGGTGACGGTGAAGGAGCCCCAGGTGGAGTCCGAGACGGAGGAATCGAACACCGAAGGATCGCCCAGGTGCGGGCGCTTGGCCGCCAGGGTCTGCCACAGGCGCCACGAAGCGTCCGGCGCGGAGGTGTCCAGCACGGCGGGGGTGTCGGTCGATCCCAGGGTCGAGTTCGCGGTCATCGATCCGTTGGTGACGAACACCAGGTCCTCGGCGGCGACGGGGATCCGCACGGCCGCGCCCTCCCGCGTACAGGCGAGGGCGGTGACGGTGGTGCCCTCGCCGTCGGCCAGCTCCACGTCGGTCACCGTGGTGTTCATCGAGAACGCGACGCCGTTGCTCCGCAGCCAGCTCTGGAGCGGGCGCACGATCGAGTCGTACTGGTTGAAGCGGGTGCGGTAGATGCCCGACATGGTGTCGAAGGTCTTGAAGAGGTGCACGAAGCGGTTGAGGTAGCGCCGGAACTCGATCGCCGAGTGCCAGGGCTCGAAGGCGAAGGTCGTGCACCACATGTACCAGAAGTTGGTGGTGAAGAACTCCGGGGTGAAGCAGTCGGAGATGCGCTTGCCGTCGAGCCGGGACTCGGGCGAGGCCACGCACGCGACCAGGTCCAGGCGGTCGCGCTCGGAGAACCCCATCGAGCGGGTGTCGACCCGCAGGCCCGAGGAGTCGACCAGGCGGGCCTTGTCGTTCCAGGCGAAGTCCTCGTGGAAGGCGAAGGTGTCCTCGGTGACCGAGGTGCCCGGCGCATCCAGGGAGGGGATGGACCGCAGCAGGTCGTACGTGCACTCGAAGTGCAGCTCGAACATCCGGCCGCCGCGCATGGTGTACCCGTTCTCGGGGTCTCCCGCCGCGTCCAGGCTTCCACCGGTGCGGCCCTGGGCCTCCAGGATCGTGATGTCCGAGCCCGCGAACCCGCCCTCCCTGATCAGCAGCGCCGCCGCCGACAGGGAAGCGATGCCGGCACCCACCAGATAGGCCTTGGCCACGATGTCTCTCCTCGCCCCGGCCGTACGGGCCCCGGTCGGCCGTACGGTCACCCACCCAGGCCACCACCCCCCACGGCGGGTCGCGACCGGGGTGCGCCATTGGGCGGGTGGCGGGCCGGGGGGCTTGTGAAGGGGGGCGGGCTCGTGAAGGGGGCCCGCAGCGCGGGGCATCCGCATCGTGAGATGTGGTGTCACATGTCGGCGGCGGCGTGCCAGACTCTGCCGCATGCGCCAGCAGAAGATTAGCGCCGGCGTGCCGGCCCGGAGCTGAACTGAGACCACCCCAGCAGCCCACCGCCCGCACGCAGACCTCTCGCATCCGCGAGAGGTCTTCTTGTTTTCCGGGACCACGCACTCCGCCCCAGGACAGGAGCCCACCCCTCATGACCCGCAGCGATGTTCTCCCCGCCGTCGACGACGCCGTGCGCACCGGCGACACCGCCTGCCACACGCTGACCGTCACCGTCCGGGACGGCGGCCACGCCCTCACCCGCATCTCCGCGGTCCTCAACAACCTGTCCGTCAGGACGCTGTCCTTCAGGGCCGCCACCGACGGCGGCCTCGCGCTGTGCGAGATCGTGGTCCCGGTCACCGAATCGCCCCGCGCCCAGGCCAAGCTCCGGCGCTGCGTAGAGGTGGTCGAGCTGAGCGCCCACCCGGCGGGGGAGACCCGGGCGATCTGAACGATCCGCCCGACTCACTTGACTGATCGTTCCAATATCTCGTAGAGTGCGGGATGTGGCCAGGACCAAGGAATTCGATCCGGACGCCGCGCTGCAGTCGGCTCTGGAGCTGTTCTGGCGGCGCGGCTACGAGGCGACCTCGATGGCGGACCTCGTCGAGCACCTCGGCATCGGGCGAGCCAGCCTGTACGCCACCTTCGGGAACAAGCGCGAGCTCTACCTGAAGGCGCTGGACCGCTACGGCGAGTACCGCGACCCGGGCCTGCTGCGCGAGCTGTCCCAGCCGGGGCCCGCGCTGCCGGCCGTGCGGAGGGTGGTACGCCGCTTCGCCGCCGAGTCGAGCGCCGGTGACCTGCGGCTGAACGGCTGCTTCGTGACCAACACGGCCGCGGAGCTCGGTGCGCACGACCCGGCGGCGGCCCACAAGGTCGAGGCGAGCTGGAGCCGCATCGAGACCCTGCTGTACTCGACGCTGACCCGGGCCCAGGCTCAAGGCGAACTGCCCGCGGACCGCGATCCGCGCACGCTCGCCAGGATGCTGCTGGTCCTGATGCAGGGCATGCGCATCGTGGGCAAGGCCTCGCAGGACCCGGGCCGGGTGCGGGACGCGGCGGAGCAGGCCCTGACCCTGCTCGACTGAGGGACCGCGGGGCAGAACGGCTGCACGGCTGCACGACTGAACGGCGCCTCCCTTCGGGGAGGTTCTTTTCAGGCTTCATTCTGGAATGTACGATCCAGTACAAGGGGGAGAAATGACCGTCACGCAGACCGCACACACCACGAAGACGCGCACCGCGTCCGGAACCAGGGCGGCCCGTCCGGCGCCCGGCCCGGCCTTCGCACTGCTCGGCACCGTGCAGATGACGCTGATCTTCGCGCTCACCTCGCTCGTCGTGCCGCTGCCCGCGATCGGCCGCGAATTCACCCTGGGCCGCGATGACTTGATGCTCCTCAGTGCCGCCTACGGGCTGAGCTTCGCCGGTCTGCTGCTCTTCGGGGGCCGCCTCACCGACCGGTTCGGCGGGCGCCGGGTGCTCACCGCCGGACTGCTCCTGCTCGCCGCGGCCTCCCTCGCCGCACCGTTCGCCCAGGGATCCGGGACCTTGCTCACCGCCCGCTTCGCCCAGGGGGTGGGCGCCGCGCTCACCGCACCCGCCGCCATGGGCGTCCTTCGGGCGGTCTTCCCCGAACCCGCCGCGTTCGGACGGGCGATGGCCACCTGGGGCGGGCTGTCGGTGCTCGGCGCGACCGCCGGGAACCTGCTCTCCGGGGTCATCTCGGCCCTGGCCACCTGGCGGCTGACCTTCGCCGTCCCGGTCGCCGTGGCCGGCGCCGCACTGCTCCTGGCCCCCCGGCTGCTGCCCGCCACCCCGGCGGGCGAGGGCCGCTCCCTGGACCTGCCGGGCGCCCTGCTGGCCACCGTCGGAATCAGCCTCGCCAGCTACGGCTTCGTCCTCACCGACGTCCAGTCCTGGGGATCGACGAGCGTCCTGGTCACCCTGATCGCCGCGGCCGCGCTCCTGCTGGCCTTCCCGCTCGTCGAACGCCGGGTCCGCGACCCCCTGCTCCCGCTCGGGTTCCTCCGCGACCGGCGCCGCGCCCTGGCCCTCGCGGCCATCGGCCTCACCGCCGCCGGCACGGCCCTGACCTTCATCCTCCTCTCCCTCCACCTCCAGCAGGGACTCGGCTGGTCGGCGCTGCGGACCTCCGCCGCGTTCCTTCCCTTCGCGGTGGCGCTGCTCGTCGCCGGCCGGGTGGCGGGTCCCCTCGTGGCCCGGTACGGGGCGACCCGCGTCACCACCGCCGGCCTCGCGGTCGCGGCGGCCGGACTCGCACTCCTCGCTCTCACCGGCCTGGCCGCGCAGATCCCGTACGCCTACGGCCTCCTCCCCGGCCTGCTCCTGCTGCCGGCCGGCGCGGCGGCCGCCTTCGCGGGGGCCGCGGTCCTCGCCACCGACGGGGTGGCGCCGCACCAGGCGGGACTCGCCGGCGGGGTCATGAACACCGCGATGGAGCTCGGCCCGACGGTCGTCTTCGCCGCGGTGCTCTCCCTGGGCTCCGACACGGTCTCACTCGCCGCCACGGCGGTGGCCTTCGCCGCAGCGGCCTTCCTCAACACCCGCGTCAAGTAGCCGGCCGACCGGCAACCGCCAACCGGCCAACCCGCAACCGGCCAACCCGCAACCGCCCAACTGACAACCGGGCAATCAACAGCCCGGCAACAGACGACCAAGTAGAGGAATCACCATCATGTCCGCACGTTTCACCGGCAAGAGCGTCCTCGTCACGGGTGCCGGATCCGGCATAGGCCGGGCCATCGCCCTCGCCTTCGCCGCCGAAGGGGCCGCGGTGGCCGTGGCCGGCCGTACGGCCGGATCGCTCGAAGCGACGGTCGAGCTGATCGAGAAGGAGGGCGGCAGGGCCGTCGCCCTGACCGCGGACGTGACCCGCTCCGAGGACGTACGGGCCATGGTGCGCCGCACCGTCGAACACTTCGGCAGCCTCGACGTCGCCGTGAACAACGCGGGCGTCCTGCGGGGTGTCGGTCCCGTCGCGGACATCCCGGAGCAGGACTGGCGCGGCATGCTGGAGACCAACGTCACCGGTGTCCTGCTCACCCTCCAGGCCGAGGTCGCCGTTATGCGGGACCAGCCCGCCGGCGGGGTGATCGTCAACATCTCCTCGAACCTCGGCGCGCACACCCGCATCCCGGGGGTCGCCGGCTACCTCGCCACCAAGGCGGCCGTATCCGCCCTGACCAGGGCCGCGGCCCTGGACCACATCGCCGACGGGGTCCGCATCAACGCGGTCAGCCCCGGCCCGACCGCCACCACGATGTCGCTCTGGCCGGGGGAGGGCGACGCCGAGCGCGCGGCCAGGATGAAGGACCAATCGCCGCTGGGCCGGGTGTCCTCCACCGCCGAGGTCGCTGCGGCCGTGCTCTACCTGGCCTCGCCCGACGCGGGCTCCGTGGTCGGCACCGACCTGGTGATCGACGGCGGCGTCTCCGCCTGACCCGCCGCGCGAACCGGCTCCGGCCCGGGCCGGAAACGGCTTCGGCCCCCTTGACGCCTGGGCGTCAAGGGGGCCGAACCTTTCGTAGCGGGGACAGGATTTGAACCTGCGACCTCTGGGTTATGAGCCCAGCGAGCTACCGAGCTGCTCCACCCCGCGTCGTTGTGAACATCACTGTACGGGATCCCGGGCCCGCCTCCGACCACCGCCGACAATCCGTGCCCACCGGGACGGAAAATGCCGCGGCGACGGCGAGGATTTCCGGACCGGCCCCAAGGAGCGGATTTTATTTTCACGCCGACCCGACCCCGGCGTGCTACTGTGGTTTGAGTTGCAGTTGTGGTTCCCAAAATTTCGAGCACCTCTGCCCACTCCTCTCGTAGGAGCAGGGCGAGTGTTCTTGTCTTTCCGGCGTTTTCCGGGCTGGGCAATCATCGGCGACTTGAGGTTCGCACAGTGCGGATCTCTGGGCTGTGCCCCGAAGGAGATAAAAAACATGGCTAATGGCACCGTGAAGTGGTTCAACGCGGAAAAGGGCTTCGGCTTCATCGAGCAGGAGGGTGGCGGTCCTGACGTGTTCGCCCACTACTCGAACATCGCCTCGCAGGGCTTCCGTGAGCTTCAGGAAGGCCAGAAGGTCAGCTTTGACATCGCGCAGGGCCAGAAGGGCCCGACCGCCGAGAACATCGTCACCGCCTGACGTTCACGCGTAACCGCGTAGCTGGGGCCCGCACCTTGGGGTGCGGGCCCCAGCTCGTTGCGTTTTTTGATCTGCGGGCCGTCTCGGCCCGCGTGAGCGGCGCGACGGGGAAACCTGTCCGAGCGCCCCACCGTTCGGCCGATGGATGCACTCCTCGGCTCCCCACCCGCAGTCGGCGCATATTTCGCCGGCACATAGGGTGATAATCCTTATGTGACCAGTCGATCGAAGTTCGATTCGACTTCGTCATATCTTTTTATGCTCCGGCTCATTCTTGTGAATCCTCGTGCGGCCAGTTTTCCGCTGCCGAGAACTCCTCGATGTGCGCCGTATCGAGGAAGGTTCTGCATGAACCGCACGACCCGCATGAATGACCGATCTTCGTCCTCCCGTACGGGTGGATCCAACAGCTCCTACGGCTCCTACGGCGGTTCCTCCGGTTCCTACGGCGGCTCCTCCACCGGCAGCCGTTCCGGCAGCCGCTTCGGCTCCTCGGCCCCCAGCCGCTCCGGTGGCCCCAAGCGCTCGGGTGGCGGCGGCTACGGGCGCCGTCCCGCCGCACCGCAGGGCGAGTTCGCCCTTCCGGTCACCGTGGTCCCCGCGCTGCCCGCCGTCGAGGCCTTCGCGGACCTGGCCATGCCGGCCCAGCTCCTCACCACGCTCACCCGTGAGGGCATGACCACCCCGTTCCCGATCCAGGCGGCCACGCTGCCCAACGGCCTCGCGGGCCGGGACGTCCTGGGACGCGGCCGTACCGGCTCCGGCAAGACCCTGGCCTTCGGCCTCGCGCTGCTGGCCCGTACCGCCGGCCAGCAGGCCGAGTCGGGCCAGCCGCTCGCGCTGGTCCTCGTACCCACGCGTGAGCTGGCCCAGCAGGTCACGGCCGCCCTCACGCCCTATGCCCGCGCGGTGAAGCTGAGGATCGCCACCGTCGTCGGCGGCATGCCGATCCACCGGCAGGCCGGTGCGCTGCGCGCCGGAGCCGAAGTGGTCGTCGCCACCCCGGGCCGGCTGAAGGACCTCATCCAGCGGGGTGACTGCCGGCTGAACCAGGTCGGGATCACCGTTCTGGACGAGGCCGACCAGATGGCCGACATGGGATTCATGCCCCAGGTCACCGCGCTCCTCGACCAGGTGCGTCCCGAGGGCCAGCGGATGCTGTTCTCCGCCACCCTCGACCGCAACGTCGACCTGCTGGTCCGCCGCTACCTGACCGACCCCGTCGTGCACTCCGTCGACCCTTCGGCCGGCGCCGTCACCACGATGGAACACCACGTCCTGCACGTCCAGAACTTCGACAAGCAGGCCGCCACGACCGAGATCGCCGCCCGCGAGGGCCGCGTGATCATGTTCCTGGACACCAAGCACGGCGTGGACAGGCTGACCGAGCACCTGCTGAGCAGCGGCGTGCGCGCCGCGGCGCTGCACGGCGGAAAGTCGCAGCCCCAGCGCACCCGTACCCTCACGCAGTTCAAGTCCGGGCACGTCAGCGTGCTCGTGGCCACGAACGTCGCGGCCCGCGGCATCCACGTCGACAACCTGGACCTCGTCGTCAACGTGGACCCGCCGACCGACCCCAAGGACTACCTGCACCGCGGCGGCCGTACCGCCCGTGCCGGTGAGTCCGGCAGCGTCGTCACCCTGGTCCTGCCCAACCAGCGCCGGGACATGGTCCGCCTCATGCAGGCCGCGGGCATCACCCCGCAGACCGCGCAGGTCCGCTCCGGCGAGGCCGAGCTGAGCCGGATCACCGGAGCCCAGGCGCCGTCCGGCGTCCCGGTCGTCATCACGGCCCCCGTCACCGAGCGGCCCAGGGGAGGCACCGGCGGTGCCTCCCGTGGTCGTCGCAGCCGGCCCGCACAGGACCGGCGCAGCAGGACCGCCGCGACCGCCCGGGGGCCGCAGCGCCAGTCCCCGGCCACCACGGCGGCTTAGGTATCCCCGCCCGGATCCTGCCGGTCCGGGCACGGACGGTTCTCTTCTTACCTGTGAGGCAGCATGCGCTTCGTCATCGCCCGCTTTCCGTTCGACCTGACCAAGGCCGGGGTCCTGGAATCGATGAAGGGCGTCAAGCCCGAACCGATCACCGGTGACTCGGTGGTCATAGGACGTCGCTCCTACCCCGTGAAGCAGGTGGGCGCCGTCGTCACCCGCCAGGACCGCCGCGACTTCACGGCCGCCGAGGTGATCAGGGCCCTGACGGCACTGGGCTTCACCTGTCGCCCGCTCGAAACGGTCCCGGCTCCCGCCGACGGCCTGACCCCGCTCCAGAAGGCGTCCGCCATGCTGGGCGCCCCCTCGGGCGTGTAGCGGGGGCCGCAGGAACAACGCTTACGGAGCCCAGGGCCCGGTCGGCCGCAACCGACCCGGGTCCTGGGCTTTTTCCGTACCACCCCGGCTCAGGCCCGGGTCCAGCGCGGGCCCGCCGGGGCGGGGGCCGGCGGGGGTTCGGCTCCGTCCAGGCGCAGGCTGCGCAGGGTGGCGTCCGTCTCGCGCTGGAAGTGCGCGTAGGTGATCAGCCGCTCCCACAGCGGGTCGGGACGGCCCGGGACAGTGGCCCCGCGGGCCTCCCACTCCCGGGCGAGCTGCTCGAAGACGACCGCCCCGCCCGAGGGGGCGGCGCTGCCCGACTGCTGCCGGGGGATGCCCCGTGCCATCGCGGCGGGGGCGCGCTCGGGTGCCCGGTGCCGGGCCGGGGACGGGGAGACGGCGTGTGGAGTGCCCATGCCCGCCCCAACGATTCTGCGGGCCCCCGGGGTACGCCTCCCGGACCGGCGGGATGGAGCGGGCGGCCCGGCCTGTCAGCCCAGCCGGGTGGGCGAAGAGGCGGCCGGCGCCAGGACGCGGGGGGCTCCGGTGCCGTCCGCCGGGACCGTCCAGAGGTCCGTGGTGTCCACGGAGCCCTCGGCGGGCAGGGCGTAGGTGAGGGTACGGTCGTCGAGCCAGAGCGCCTGATCGTCCACGCTGCGCTTCTCCGCCAGCGGCTGCTCCCGCAACGTCCGTAGATCCAGCACGTGTTCGCGCCACAGGGACGCGCCGCGCTGCACCCGCTTCTTGTACGCGACCCGGGTCTCGTCGGGGGACAGGGACGGGCACTCGACGTTGGAGGCGAGGGTGGTGACGCTGCGCCGCGCGATCGACCCCCTCACCAGGTAGGTCTGGTTGTCCGTGCCGAGCGTGGCGTAGAAGGTGTCGTCGTCCTTGGAGAAGGTGACGCCCCAGAAGTTGACGTCGCTCGCGCTGTAGGGGCGGCCGTCCAGCTCGATGGCGAACTTCTCCAGATCCGGTTCGAGCGCCCCCGTACGGGTGTCCACGATCGAGGTGCGGGTGGAGAAGAACGCGGAGCCGTAGGACTCCCCGGCCACGAAGACCGTCCAGGCGGCGAAGCGGCCCGTCGGCGAGACCCGGGCCCGCGAGGGGGTGCCCGCGAGCGGGAACTCGCGCAGCGTGCGCAGCTCGGAGTCGACGATCACCGCCCGGTTGTCCTGGACGAGCGCGCCCGGTGAGGAGCTCAGGCACACGCCGGTGCCGGCCGAGGCGTGGAACCGCAGGCAGGTGAGGCCCGAGGCGGTCCGCTCGTCCCGCGGTGAGCGGTCCGGTACGGAGACGAGGGCTCCGCGGTGCGGGCCCTGCGCGCCGTTGAGGAAGGCCAGACCGCCGCGCCGGTCGAGCGCGACCTTGCCCGGGGCGGCCGTCGGGTCGCCCGCGCGGGTCTGCTCGGAGCGGGCCGCGGCGCGCACCACCAGGACGCCGGCCACGCCTCCGAGGAGCAGCACGGCCAGGGCGAGTACGAGCAGCCGGCGTGAGCGCGTCATCGGGTTCCTCGGGGGCGTCGGGGGTGCGGGGCCCGGGCGGTGGTGCCGTCCGGGGCCGTGGGGCGGAGTACGAAACCGGCGACGACGGCGCAGCAGCACAGGCCGGCCGCGGCGGCGGCGAGCGCCGGGCCCGAGCCCATGACCGTCCACGCCGCGCCGAAGGCCAGCGAGCAGCCGAAGCGGGACAGGGCCTGGCCGGTGCCGACGAGCGCGATGCCGGTGGCCCGCAGCTTCGCGGGGACGGTCGCGGCGACGGCGGCGGGAAGCACCCCGTCGGTGGCGGCGTAGAACATGCCGTGCAGGGCGAGGACCAGGTAGGGGAGCGCGGGCAGGCCGGGGGCCCACAGGAGCAGCCCGTAGCCGGTCAGCAGGAGGGCGTGACCGGTGAGGAACACGGTGCGGCGTCCGACGCGGTCCGCGAGGGCTCCGGCCGGCACGGCCAGCAGCAGGAACACGGCCGCGGTGCCCAGGGGGAGGAGCGGGAACCACCGCTCGCCGATGCCGGTGCGGTCCTGGAGCAGCAGGTAGAGGAAGGCGTCGCTGACGGTGGTGAGTCCGAGCAGGGCGGCGCAGCCCGCGAGTGCGCGCAGCCGGGGCAGCCGCAGCAGGCCGAGCGCGTCGCGCAGGTTCACCGCGTCCGGCTTCCGGGAGCCGGGCTCGGGGGAAGCGGCCTCGGGGGAAGCGGCCTCGGCGGAGGCGGCCTCGGCGGAGGCGGGCTTCCGCGGGGCCGGGGGAGCGGTGGCCTTCGGGCGGGCGGGTCCCGGCTCCGCGCCGGACGGGACGAACAGCAGGAGCACCACGACACCCAGTGCGGCGACGCAGGCGCTGACCCCGAAGACGGCGTCGTACCCGTCGACCGTCACGCTCAGGATGAAGAACGCGGCGAGGGGCCCGAGCAGGGCTCCGGTGGTGTCCATGGCGCGGTGCACGCCGAAGGCCCGACCCTGCAACTCGGGTGGTGTGGAAAGGGAGATGAGCGCGTCGCGCGGGGCGGTGCGCAGTCCCTTGCCGGTGCGTTCCAGGGCGAGGATCAGCGCCACCGGGCCGAGGCTGTGGGCGAGCAGCAGCAGCGGCTTGCACGCCGCGGACAGTCCGTAGCCGATGCCGGCGATCAGCTTGTGGTTGCGGATCCGGTCGGCGAGGTGGCCGCCGGTCAGCTGCACCAGCGCGCTGACCCCGTTGTACAGGCCGTCGAGCGCGCCGAAGCCGAGCGGGCTCAGGCCCAGTCCGGCGACGAGGTAGAGCGGCAGGACGGCGGTGACCATCTCGGAGGAGACGTCGGTGATCAGGCTGACCGAGCCCAGTGCGAGGACGGCCGGGGCGACCGCGGGGCCGCGGACGGGGGATCCGTCGGCGGCGGTCTTCGCGTCCGCGGGCGCGGAGCGGTCCGCGAGGTACATGCTTTCGAACTCCCGGTCCGGCGTCTGTGCGGTGAGCCAGTCGTACGTGCGAATGGCACCCTAATGGTTGTACGGGCCAACTGGGTTGCGTACGGCGGGATTCGGCCGCTCGGCCCCGTCGGCCGCCATCAGCCCTGCCGGCTGCTCTCGTCGCGCAGCCAGGTGGAGAAGTCCCCGGCACGGACGGCCTTGCGGGCTCCCCGGCGGGCCGCGAGGGCCGCCACGACGAACACCACCACGCCGGGGAGCAGCCGCGGCTGGGCCCGGAGCAGGGCGCGCAGGTCTCCCGTACCGGTGCGCGCGGACGGTTGGGGCTCCGCGGGTCCGGAGGCCCGCGCGGCCTGGAACCGCTCCAGCTCGGCGGAGGAAGTCGCCGCCCGCACCCGGCGTTTGATCAGGTCGCCCCAGGTGCGCGGCGGCAGGACCACGACCCTGGCCGACTCCACCACCCGGCGCTCTCCCGGCGCGAAGGCCAGGGAGGCGGCCAGGTCGTCGGCCATCAGCGGCGGCAGGGCGGCGAGCCGGGTGTGCCCCGGTTCGGACACCGCGATGACCCCTCGCCCGAACAGCCCCTCGCGGACGGCCGGCAGCAGTTGCCAGACCCGGTAGTAGGCCCGGACCGGCCAGGCGCAGCCGGTAAGCGGAATGTCCCGGCCGGGGGCCGCGGCGAGGAGGGCCGGGGCGGTGGCGAGGGCGTCGGCCAGGGCCCGTACATCGGCGGCGCCGACCACCACGTCGGCGTCCACGTAGAGGCGCGGGAAGCCGCGGGCGTGCTCGTCGCCCACCCGAAGTGCCCGGTGCTTGGAGGGAGTCGGGATCTCCACCACCCGTACGCGGGGCCCTCGGGCGGTGGCCACCGCGGCGGTGTCGTCCGTACAGCCGTTGCACACCACGACGATGTCGGGTCCCGCGGCCGGGGCCTCGGACAGGAGCGCGTCGAGGAGCCGGCCGATGACCCGGCCCTCGTTGTGGGCCGGGATCACGATGCTGGTCACCCCGGAAGTATGCATGCTCGAACGCCCGTACCGACCGTTTCCTCCAACTCTCCCCGGGGGTAGGCCCGGTGGTCTAGATTGAACGCAGCCGACCGGATTCGGCGTGCTTCGGCAACGCCGTGATCCACGCTGTAGTCCAGTCGGCGCAGGGTAGTTGGGGCAGGTTACGGGTTCGGCGGCTTGGGGGAACAGGCCGCCTGTCCGTGGCCGGCCGGCGCGAGGGGTGCCGGACGGCCGGGGGGCGGAAGTACGTGGAACACGTACGGCATCGGTCGTGGGGGCCATCACCGTCGGGCGGGTCACGCACGGGTCGCGCAGGCGCCCGGCATTGGCCTCGACGGCACCCCCTTCCTTCGCACGCGTCCCGGCCATGGGTCGTCGACACGCCCGCGGGCGTGCGCGGAAGGAAAGGGAACGCTGTGAAGGACACCGCGAAGGACGTCGGGCGGGACGCCGCAGACGCAGGTGCGGGCGCAGGTGCGGGACGGACCGAGCCGTTAGGGGTCGCCGTCGTCGGGGCCGGCTACTGGGGTCCCAACCTCGTCCGCAACTTCCAGTCCAGTCCGGAGTTCCAGCTCCGCTGGCTCTGCGATCTGAACGTGGACCGGGCCCGACAGGTGCTCGGCGGGTACTCGACCGTCCAGGCGACCGCGGACTACGCGGCGGTCCTGGCCGACCCCGCCGTCGAGGCCGTCGCCGTGGCCACCCCGGCCGGCACCCACCTCGACGTCGCCCTGGCCGCCCTGCGCGCGGGCAAGCACGTCCTCGTGGAGAAGCCGCTCGCCGCCACCTACGAGGACGGACTGCGGCTGGTGAACGAGGCCGAGGAACGCGGCCTCACCCTGATGTGCGACCACACCTACTGCTACACCCCGGCGGTGGCCCGCATCCGGGACATGGTCCGCTCCGGCGAACTCGGCGACATCCAGTTCGTGGACTCGGTGAGGATCAACCTCGGACTGGTGCAGAAGGACATCGACGTCCTGTGGGACCTGGCCCCCCACGACCTCTCGGTCCTCGACTTCATCCTCCCGGACAACGTCCACCCGGTGGCCGTGGCCGCGCACGGAGCCGACCCGATCGGGACCGGCCAGTCCTGCGTGGCCTATCTGACGCTCCAGCTCAACACCGGCGCCATCGCGCACGTGCACGTCAACTGGCTCTCCCCGGTGAAGGTCCGCACGACGATGGTCGGCGGCTCCAAGCGCACCCTGGTCTGGGACGACCTCAACCCCACGCAGCGGGTCGCGGTGTTCGACCGCGGGGTCGACCTCGCGGCCCCGCAGGAGATCGGCGCGGACGAGCGCCGCGACATGCTCGTCTCCTACCGGACCGGCGACATGGTGGCCCCCGCGCTCGGCGAGAAGGAGGCCCTGCGCAGCATGGTCGAGGAGTTCGCCGCGTCGATCAGGACGGGGCGGCCGCCGCTGACCGACGGCCGGGCGGGACTCCAGGTCCTCGACATCCTCGAAGCGGCCTCCCGGAGCCTGGAGTTCAAGGGTGCCGTCGTAGGACTGCGCACCGGCCGTTGAGCGTTGAGGACGCCGCCCGGGCCGCGTGCGGCGCGCCGGGCACCGCAGGGAACACGATGACCGACTCAGTAGGGGCAGGGCGTTGAGCAGCGTACGAGGCAAGAGGATTCTGGTCACCGGCGGAGCGGGCACGATCGGCTCGCACCTGGTGGACCTGCTGGTGGACAACGGGGCACGCGAGATCGTCGTGCTCGACAACTTCGTACGGGGACGCACCGCCAACCTGGCCCGCGCCCTGCCGAGCGGCGTGGTGAACCTGGTCGAGGGCGATATCCGGGACATATCCGCCGTGCGCAAGGCGACCGAGGGGGCCGACCTGGTCTTCCACCTGGCGGCGATCCGGATCACCCAGTGCGCCGAGGAGCCGCGGCTCGCCAACGAGGTGATGGTCGACGGGACGTTCAACGTGCTGGAGGCCGCCGAGGCCGCCGGCGTGGGCAAGGTCATCGCCTCGTCCTCGGCCTCGGTCTACGGCATGGCGGAGTCCTTCCCGACCACCGAGCGCCACCACGCGTACAACAACGACACCTTCTACGGTGCCGCCAAGGCCTTCAACGAGGGCGTGCTGCGCAGCTTCCACGCCATGTACGGGCTGGACTACGTCGCGCTGCGCTACTTCAACGTGTACGGCCCCCGAATGGACATCCACGGGCTGTACACCGAGGTGCTGATCCGGTGGATGGAGCGGATCGCCTCGGGCGAACCGCCGCTGATCCTCGGCGACGGAACCCAGACCATGGACTTCGTCGACGTCCGGGACATCGCCAGGGCCAACCTGCTGGCCGCCGAATCGGACCTGACCGACGAGGTGTTCAACGTCGCGAGCGGCTCCGAGACCAGTCTGCTCGACCTGGCGAACGGCCTTCTGGAGGCCATGGGAGCCGAGGGCCTGGCACCGGAGCACGGACCGGCCCGCGCCGTGAACGGGGTGACCCGCCGGCTCGCGGACACCTCGCAGGCCGCCGCCCGCCTCGGCTTCACGGCCGAGATCGACCTGCGCAGCGGGCTGCGCGACCTGGTGGACTGGTGGCGGGCCGAGCGCGCGGAGGCCGCGGGCGACGCCGTCGCCACGGAGACCGGCCGATGAGCGCCCAGGCCGCCGCGGCTGCTGCCGCCGCGCCCGCTGCCGCCGCGGCTCCCGCCCGCATCCCCGTCATGATCCCGTGGCTCGGTGAGGACGAGGCGCGGGCCGCGGCCGACGCGGTCCTGTCCGGCTGGGTGGCCCAGGGCCCCCGGGTCGCGGAGTTCGAACGGGCCTTCGCCGAGCGGGTGGGCGCGGAACACGGCATCGCGGTCAGTTCGTGCACCACCGCCCTGCACCTGTCGCTGATCGCGCTGGACCTCGCACCGGGCGACGAGGTCGTCGTCCCCTCGCTGTCCTTCATCGCCACGGCCAACGCGGTGCGCTACGTGGGCGCGCACCCGGTGTTCGCGGACGTCGAGGAGGCCACCGGGAACCTGACCCCGGCCACCGTGGACGCCGTCCTCACCCCGCGCACCAAGGCGGTGATCGCCGTCCACCAGGGCGGGGTCCCGGCCGACGTGCACGCCCTGCGCGCCTTCTGCGCCGACCGGGGCCTCGCGCTGGTGGAGGACGCGGCCTGCGGCATCGGCGCCACCGTCGGCGGCAAGTCGGTCGGCCAGGGGGCACTGCTGGCCGCCTGGTCCTTCCACCCCCGCAAGGTGATCACCACCGGCGAGGGCGGCATGGTGACCACGGACGACGCGGCCTGGGCGGAGCGGCTGCGCCGGCTGCGCGAGCACGGCATGAACGTGTCCGCGGCGCAGCGGCACGCGAGCAGCAAGCCGATCGCCGAGAGCTACCTGGAAGTCGGCTACAACTACCGGATGACCGACATCCAGGCGGCGGTCGGCCTGGTGCAACTGGGCAAACTGGACGAGATCGTGGCCCGCAGGCGGTTCCTCGCCGCACGGTACGCGCAGCTCCTCGCGGGTGTCCGGGGCCTGACCCCGGTCCGGGACCCCGGTCACGGCGAGGGCAACTTCCAGTCGTACTGGGTGCTCCTGGCCGAGGACTTCCCCGTCGGCCGCGACGAGCTGCTCGCGGTGCTGGCCGAGGCCGGGATCTCGGCCCGGCGCGGGATCATGGCCTCCCACCTGGAACCGGCGTACGCCGGGCACGGTGCGGCGGCGCTGCCGGTGACCGAGCGGATCACCCGCGACTCGCTGATCCTGCCGCTGTTCCACACCATGACCGAGGAGCAGCAGGACCGGGTGGTGGCGGTGCTGCGCGCACGGGCCGACGTCGGATGAGCGGGCCGCACGGTCCCGCCCACGAGGACGCGGCGACTGAAAACCTGCTGATCGTCGGCGCGGGCGGGTTCGCCCGGGAGACCGCCCAGGCCGTACGGGACGCGGCCGCCGCCGACCTGGTGGCGGGCCGGGTCCCGCGGTGGCGGCTCGCCGGGCACCTGGACGACGATCCGGCCCTGCACGGCCTGGACGTCGACGGCGTCCCCGTCCTGGGCGGCACCGCCCTGGTGCACGAACACCCGGCCGCCCGCGTGGTGGTCTGCGTCGGCAGCCCCCGCGACTACGGGGTGCGGGCCCGCCTGGTGCGGCGCCTGGCGCTGCCCGAGAGCCGGTACGCCACCGTGGTGCACCCCACGGCGGCGCTCTCGGGGTCCTCGGTCCTCGGCCCGGGCACGGTGCTGCTCGCGCACAGCGTGCTGACCGCGGCGGTACGGGTGGGGTCCCACGTGGCGGTCATGCCCCACGTGGTCCTCACCCACGACGACGAGGTCGGGGACTTCGCCACCCTCGCCTCCGGGGTCCGCCTCGGCGGCGGGGTCCGGCTGGGGCGCGGGGCCTACGTGGGCGCCGGCGCACTGGTGCGGGAGTACACGAAGGTCGGCGCCTGGTCGCTGACCGGGATGGGAAGCACGGTCCTGGCCGATGTGCCGGCCGGCGAGGTGTGGGCCGGAACCCCCGCCCGCCGGCTGCGGGAGGCGGGGGGCCCGGCGCTCGACGAGCTGCGGGCCGATGAGTTGGAGACCGGCCGGAGGCCGGAGACACGGATGGGGAGCACAGCCGGATGAACCAGATACCGCTCGTGGACCTGAAGGCCGCGCACGCCGAGGTCGCGGAGGAATTACGCGCGGGGTTCGACCGCGTGCTGGCCGACACCGCCTTCATCGGCGGCGAGGAGGTCCGGGCCTTCGAGCGCGAGTACGCGGCCTTCGCCGGGGTCGGGCACTGCGTCGGCGTGGCCAACGGCACGGACGCGCTGGAACTGGCTCTGCGGGCGAGCGGGGTGGGCGTCGGCGACGAGGTCGTGCTGCCCGCGAACACGTTCATCGCCACCGCCGGCGCCGTCGCCCGGATCGGGGCCCGCCCGGTGCTGGCCGACTGCCTCCCTGACAGCCTGCTGCTGGACCCGCAGGCCGCGCTCGACGCGGTCACCCGGGCCACCCGCGCGGTGGTACCCGTCCACCTGTACGGCCAGTGCGCCGACACCGCCGGTCTGGCCGCGGGCCTGCCCTCGTACGCCAGGCTGGTCGAGGACGCCGCGCAGAGCCAGGGCGCCTCCCGCGAGGGCCGCACCCCCGGGAGCGGCGGGATCGCCGCGACCAGCTTCTACCCGGGCAAGAACCTGGGCGCCTACGGCGACGCCGGCGCGGTGGTGACCGACGACGAGGAGGCCGCCGACTTGGTCCGGGCGCTGGCCAACCACGGCGGCGTAGCCAAGTACCGGCACGACGTGGCCGGGTTCAACAGCAGGCTCGACGGTCTGCAGGCCGTGGTGCTGCGGGCCAAGCTGGCCCGGCTCGCCGAGGGGAACGAGGCCCGCCGGGCCGCTGCCGCCCGCTACGACGGGCTGCTGGGAGACCTGGCGGCCACCGGACGCCTCACCCTGCCGGTCACGGCGCCGGGCAACGTCCACGTATGGCACCTCTACGTCATCCGGGTCAGCGGTGCGGACCGCGACGCGGTCGTCGGCAAGCTCAACGCGGAGGGCATCGGCGCCGGCGTGCACTATCCGGCCCCGGTCCACCTCACCCCGGCCTTCGCCCACCTCGGCCACGGCCGCGGGGCCTTCCCGCACGCCGAGCTGGCCGCCGACCGGATGCTGTCCCTCCCGCTCTTCCCGCAGATCACCGCCGCCCAACAGCAGCGGGTCGTGGACGCGCTCTCAGCAGCTCTGCGCTGACGCCCGGCGTCGACTCACAAAGCCCACCCCAAAAGAGGTACGGATGAACAGACGGACAAGGCTGCTGCGGTACGGGCTCTACACCGTGGTGGCGGCCCTGATGGCGGCGGCGCTGCCGCCATCGGTGGCGGTCGCGGCGGACCCGTGCGGCCCCGGCTCCAACGCGATCGTGTGCGAGAACTCCAAGGCGGGCACACCGATGTCCGACTGGTTCGCACCCAGCGCCTATGGTGACATCAAGGGTTTCCCGGCCAAGGAGAGCGTGCAGGCGGGCGAGACCCTGCAGTTCAAGATCCAGTCGCCGACGGCGTACAAGGTGTCGGTCTACCGCCTGGGCCACTACGGGGGTGACGGGGCCCGCCTGATGTCGACCCCCGCCCAGGCCGCGCAGACGTACCCGGCGAACTTCCCGCAGGGGGGAAACCCGCAGAGCTGCACCACCAAGCCCTCCACCGGCCTGGTCGACTGCGGCAACTGGCCGGTCACCTCGACGTGGACGGTGCCCGCCGACGCGGTCTCCGGCCTTTACATAGCCAACTTCGACCAGGCGGACGGCAACGGGGTCATGCCCTACCCGTTCGTGGTCCGCAACGACGCCAGCCACTCCGACATCGTCGTGCAGACCAGCGACCAGACCTGGCAGGCGTACAACAACTACGGCGGCCAGGACCTGTACGACGGCGGCGGACCCGCGCCCGACGGCCGTGCCTACGAGGTCAGTTACAACCGGCCGATGGACATCGGCGGGGAGAACGGGATCTACGGATCCGAGTACCAGATGGTCGCCTGGCTGGAGCGCAACGGCTACGACGTCAGCTACATGTCGGGCATCGACATGTCGACCAAGGGCGCCACCCAGCTCCAGAACCACAAGGTGTTCATGTCCTCGGGACACGACGAGTACTGGACCCAGGAGCAGTTCACCAACGCTCTGAACGCACGTCACGCGGGCGTCAACCAGACCTACTTCGCCGGCAACGAGGTCTTCTGGAAGACCCGGCTGGCTCCCAGCATCGACGGGTCCAACACGGCCGACCGGACCCTGGTCTGCTACAAGGAGACCAAGCTCTCCTTCCCGCAGCCCAACGGCATCCCCGACCCGAGCGGGATCTGGACGGGCACCTTCATGGACCCGGCCAGCGCCACGAACGGCCGGCCCTACCAGCCGCAGAACCAGCTCACCGGTTCGCTGTTCAGCGTGAACGGCTACCGCAGCGACGCGATCACCGTCCCCGGCGCGTACGCCAAGATGCGGCTGTGGCGCGGTACCACCGTCGCGAACCTGACCCCGTCCCAGACCGCCACCTTCCCCGTCGGTACGCTCGGCTACGAGTGGGACAGTGACGTGGAGGACGCGGCGCGCCCGCCCGGGCAGATCGCGATGTCGTCCACCACGGTGGACATCAACGACGGCAAGTACCGCCTGGACTACGGGAACACGTACGGCAACGGGACCGCGACGCACAGCCTGGTCGCCTTCCGGGACCAGATCTCGAACGCCCTGGTCTTCGGCTCCGGCACCGTGCAGTGGTCCTGGGGCCTGACCAACATGCCGACCGGAAACCCGGACGACGCGGTGGTCACCGAGGACAAGCGGATGCAGCAGGCGACGGTGAACATCTTCGCCGACATGGGGGTCCAGCCCAAGTCCCTGCAGAGCAACCTGCTGGTGGCCACCGCCTCCACGGACACCACCGGCCCGGTCATCACCGTGACCAGCCCCGCGGCGAACGCCACGGTGCCCGCCCTGCGGCCGGTGACCGTCACGGGCACCGCCACCGACAGCGGCGGCGGGGTCGTGGCCCGCGTGGAGGTCTCCACCGACGGCGGAACCACCTGGAAGGCCGCCACGGGCGTCGGGTCCTGGAGCTACACGTGGACTCCGAACACCCCCGGTTCCGCGCAGATCAAGGTCCGCGCGGTGGACGACAGCGTCAACATCGGCGCCACCACCACCGTGGCGCTGACCGTGGGACCCCAGCAGTGCCCCTGCACCGTCTGGCCCGCCGCGGCCGTACCCGGCACCGTCAACGCCGGTGACGGAAGTTCCGTGGAACTCGGCGTGAAGATCCGCTCCTCGGTGCCCGGTTCGATCACGGGCGTCCGCTTCTACAAGTCCCCGGCCAACACCGGCACCCACACGGGCAGCCTGTGGAGCAGCTCCGGCCAGCGCCTGGCCACGGGCACCTTCACCAACGAGACGGCGTCGAGCTGGCAGCAGCTCAACTTCTCCTCGCCGATCCCCGTCAAGGCGAACACCACCTACATCGCCTCCTACTTCGCCCCCAACGGCGGGTACTCCTTCGACACCACCTTCGCCTCCTCCGCCGCGGGGCTGGCCCCGCTCACCGCGCTGAAGAGCGGTACCGACGGCGGCAACGGCGTCTACCGCTACAGCGGCACCGGCGGGTTCCCGTCCACCGCCTCCTCCGGCAGCAACTACTGGGTCGACGCGGTCCTGGACACCGCCACCGCGAGCACCACGCCCCCGACCGTCACCTCGACCACCCCGCAGTCGGCGGCGACCGGCACCGCGATCACCACGCCGGTGAAGGCCACCTTCAGCACGGCCGTGGACATGGACACCCTGGTGTTCACCCTCAAGGGCCCCGGCGGCGTCAACGTCCCGGGCAGCAAGGTCCTCGACGTGTCCAACAGCGCCACCTTCACCCCGTCCTCCGAACTGGCGCTGAACACCACCTACACGGCATCGGTGCAGGCCGCCGACCTGTGGGGCAACGCCATGGCCGCGCCGGTCACCTGGACCTTCACCACCAGCGCGACCCCGCCGACGGTGACCTGCCCCTGCACCCTGTGGGGTCCGAACGCCACCCCGACCACCGCCAACGTCGGCGACGACACCAACTCCGTGGAACTGGGCACCCGTTTCCAGTCCACGGTCGCGGGCTACGTCACCGGCGTCACCTTCTACAAGGGCCCCGGGAACACCGGAACGCACACCGGCAGCCTGTGGACCGCCACCGGCACGCTCCTGGCCACCGGAACCTTCGGCAGCGAGACCGTGTCCGGCTGGCAGCAACTGCACTTCACCACCCCGGTGGCCATCACGGCGAACACCGAGTACGTGGCCTCGTACCACGCGCCGAACGGCAAGTACTCCGTGGACGGCGGCTACTTCACGGCCGCGCACCGCTCCTATCCGCTGGTGGCCCCGGCGAGTGGCAGCGGCGGCGGACCGGTCACCGGCAACGGGCTCTACAAGTACGGGGCGGCCACGGTCTTCCCGAACAACACCTTCGGCTCGGTGAACTACTGGGTCGGCCCGGTGTTCACCACCACGGCCCCCGTCGCGCCCCAGCAGGGGTCCACGGAGGTGTCCGGCCAGTGAGCACCGTCAGCGTGGTGATCCCCTGCTACAAGTACGGCCACTTCCTGGCCGACTGCGTCAAGAGCGTCCTGGACGAGCAGGAGGGCGTGGACGTGCGGGTACTGATCATCGACGACGCGTCCCCCGACGACTCCGCGGAGGTCGCCCGCGCCCTCGCGGCGGCCGACCCCCGGATCGAGGTCCGGGTCCACGAGAAGAACCGGGGGCACATCGCCACCTACAACGAGGGCCTGCTGGAGTGGGCGGACGGGGACTACGTCGCCCTGCTCTCCGCCGACGACCGGCTGGTCCCCGGCGCCCTGGTGCGCGCCGCGGCCCTGCTCGACGCCCACCCGGAGGCCGGATTCGCCTACGGCAGGCCGCTGCGGTTCCAGCACGGCGGGCCGCTGCCCGAGGCCCGTACCCGGAGCACCGGCTCGGTGGTATATCCGGGGCGGTGGTGGCTGGAGCGGCGCTTCCGGGAGGGCACCGGGTGCATCACCTCACCCGAGGTGGTCGTGCGCACCAGCCTCCAGCGCAAGGTCGGGGGCTACGACCCGGACCTTCCGCACGCCGGGGACATCGAAATGTGGATGCGGCTCGCGGCCCACGCCGACGTGGGCTACGTCCGGGGCGCCGACCAGGCCTTCTACCGGGTCCACGGCAACAACATGTCCACCACGGACTTCGGCGGGCAGCTCGACGACCTGCGCCAGCGCCTCGTCGCCTTCGACTCGGTGCTGGAGAAGTGCGGCGGCCTGCTCCCGGAGGCGGGCCGGCTGTCCACCGCGGCCCGCACCCGGCTCGCCCGGTACGCCCTGCGGCGTGCCTACCGGGCCTACGACCGCGGGCGCACCGGGGTGGTCCCGGTCGAGGAGCTGGAGGCCTTCGCCGCCGAGTGCCTGCCGCAGTACACCTCGCTCGCCGAGTACGGGGCGCTGCGCCGGCGGCGGCGGATCGGGGCCCGCGTGATGCCGTACCTCCAGCCGCTGGTGCTCTCGGCCGTCGCCGACCGGGGACGCGAATGGCTCTGGTGGCAGTCCTGGAAGCGCCGAGGGATCTGATGACACCGCACCACCGCCCCGTACCAGGGGCGTTGGCGGCCGGGCGGCCCGCTGTCTCAGCGGGCCGCCGCGGCCGCGGGCTCGGGGCGCCCGTCCCGCTGCGGCCCGCTGCTTCCGGCGTCGGCGCGTGCGCGCCGGCGCCGGGCGCGGCCCGCCAGGAAGTGATCGGTCCACAGGGCGCAGGCCACCCCGGCGACCAGGGCCAGTACCGCCGTTCCGGCCAGTCCGCGGCTCTTCGTCCCGGTCAGCGCCACCGAGGAGGGCGGCACGAGAACGGTGACGCTCATCCGGCCCGCCGCCGGGATCCGCTGCTCGGCCTGCATGTCCGCGAGGTGCTTTCCGTAGACCTCGACGACTGCTCGCACCGAACGGTCGGCCGTGGCCGGGTCCGTGTGCTCCGCCTGGATCTGGAGGGAGGGGATCAGATAGCGCGGGGTGACACTCGTACCGCTGTTGCGCGGGATCAGCCGGTAGGTGCCCGCCACCCCGGCGGCGCGCAGTTCGGCCTCCCCGTCGGAGGAGTCCAACTGCTGTACGGCGGCGAGGGAGACGGCGGCCAGCGGCGGCTGCAGATTGGCGAGCTGGTTCGGCTGGTTGCTGGTCACCGGCGGCTTGAGCACGACGATCGCGGTGCTCACGTAGGTCGTGGTGGGACGGAGCACCTGGAGCGCCCCGGCGGCCGCGAGCACTGCCGCCAGGACCAGCACGTACCAGCGGCGGCGCAGCGTGCGGAACAGCTCACCAGGCGACACAGGATTCCTTCCGTCGTGTTCGATCTTCCCAGGACGCCGGGCAACACGCCAACGGTTCCAGGGCAGTTGCGAGGGAGCGTTCGTGAACATCGGTGAGATAGGAGCGGTACTGCGGCGCCGCTGGTACGTCATGGCGCCCCTGACGCTGTGCGGAGTCCTCGCGGGCGCGCAGCTGTACCAGTCGGTCCCGGTGTCGTACCAGTCCCAGAGCTCGGTGGCCCTGCTCGACTCCACGGCCGTCGCCGAACTGGCCCCCGCCTTCGGCAACCCCATCGCGAACGCGGGCGGTTCGCTCGTGGTGACCGCCGACGTCCTCATCAGGACCCTGTCGGGCGCCGACGCGGCGCGGGACCTGCACGGCCTCGGGGTGACCGATCCCTACACGGTCGGCTTCGCCGCGAACGCCTCCGGCCCGATGCTCACGCTGACGGTCACGGGCACCAACCGGGAGAACGTGCTCAAGGAGACCAGCACGCTCACCGACTTCGCCGGGGAGCAGCTCAACGCGCTCCAGGCGGCGGCCAAGGTACAGCCCGCGTACTTCGTCCAGACGGCCCCCGTGGTATTGCCGCAGACCCCGAAACCACAGCTCAAGACCCGCTACCAGCAGGTACTGGCCGTGATCATCGCCGGCCTGGTCGCCGGTTTCACCGCCTCCTTCGTCCTGGAGAGCCTGCTGGCGGGCCGCCGGCGACGGCGCGAGGCCGCCGAGGCCGCGGCCGGTACGGCCACGAGGCGCGCGCGCAGGCGGACACGCCACCGCGAGCTGGACGCCACCGCGCTGCTCACCGGCTATCTGGGGCTGGCCTTCTTCATCCCCTCGAACCTGACCCTGCCCGGCCTGGGCGGCGTGGGCACCCCGGCCAACGTCTTCGCGCTCCTGGCCCTGTTCTGGTACCTGGCGACCTGGCTGACCGGCCGGATCAGACCGGCACCCGGCACCCGGCTGCCCCGGGTCGCGATGTGGCTGCTAGCCGTCTCGGTCCTGGCCTCGTACCTGGCGAACGCCTCCCGGGGAAGCTCCCACAAGGAGGTGCTGGGCGCCGACCGGGGGCTGATCGGACTGCTGGTCTGGGTATCGCTGGTGGTGCTGATCTCCGCCGGGATCCAGGACCGGACGCGCCTGGACGTGCTGTTGCGGCGGGCCGTCGTGATGGGGGCCGTGGTCGCCGCCATCGGCTACTACGACTTCTTCACCGCGACGAACATCGCCGAGAAGATCAGCATCCCGGGGCTGCAGTCGAGTGTCGCCCAGATCACCACCCTGGACCGCGGGGCGTTCACGAGGCCGCGCTCCACCACCGCGCAGCCGCTGGAGTTCGGCGGCATGCTCGCCCTGCTGCTGCCCTTCGCGATCCAGCAGGCCTTCGATCCGGTCCGGGCCCACCTCAGCCGCTGGCGCCGCTGGGCGCCGGTGGCGCTGATGGGCGGCGCCCTGCCGCTGACGGTGTCGCGGACCTCCATCATCGGGGCCCTCATCGTGGTGCTGGTGATGGTGCCGAGGTGGAAGCCGCAGCGCCGCTGGACCACCTTCGGCCTGCTGCTCGGCTCGGTGGCCGTCTTCAAGGTGCTCGTCCCCGGACTGATCGGCACCATCACCACGCTCTTCGCGTCCTTCGTGTCGAACTCCGACAGCAGCACCCAGGCCCGCACGGTGAAGTACAGCGCGATCGTGCCCTACCTGGAGGAACGCCCGCTGTTCGGCCGGGGCCTGGGCACCTTCACCCCGGACCTGTACTTCTTCACCGACAACCAGTACATGCTCACCCTGGCGGAGATGGGCCTGCTGGGTCTGCTCGCCCTCCTGGCGCTGTTCCTCACCGGAATCCACCAGGGCGGTGCGATCCGCCGTCTCGCCGCCGACGAGTCCGACCGGGAGCTCGGCCAGGCGTTCTTCGCCTCGGCCCTCGTCGCCCTGGTCAGCGCGGCCACCTTCGACGCCCTCAGCTTCCCGATGTTCGCCGGGATGTTCTTCCTGACGATCGCCGCCGGCGGCAGCTACCTCGGCTTCATCCGGCGCGCAGCGCCGCCCGAGCCCCGAACCGTGGAGTCCCCATCTCATCCGACAGCACAGCTTCCGACAGCACAGCTTTCGACGGCACAGCTTCCAGCCCCTCAGCCGCCCGTCGCCCGGACCAGCCGGATGCGGGCGGCCCCGTAGCCGTCGTCGTCGTCACCTGGAACAGCGCCCGGGTGATACCCGAGTTCCTCGCCTCCCTGCCGCAGGGTATGGCCGGGGTCGACTGGCGGCTGGTCGTCGCCGACAACGACTCCGCCGACGACACCGTGGACCTGATCCGGTCGCTGGCCCCCGGGGCCACGGTCGTCCAGACCGGCCGCAACGCCGGCTACGCGGCCGGGGTGAACGCCGCCCTGGGGGCAGCCGCCGGATGGGACGGCGGCTTCCGCGCCGCCCTGGTGTGCAATCCGGACATCCGGATGCGGCGGGGCTGCGCGCAGCTGCTCGTCGGCGCGCTCGGCGACCCCGTGGCCGGCGGGGGCCGGGTGGGGATCAGCGTCCCGCTGCTGTACGAGGAGGACGGGACGCTCCACTACTCGCTGCGCCGGGAGTCCCGGGTGACCCGCGCCCTGGGCGAGGCCGTGATAGGCAACCGTCGCGCCGGACGCTTCCCGCGATGGAGCGAGCTGGTCACCGATCCCTCGGCGTACGGCCGCAAGACGGTCGCCGACTGGGCGACCGGCGCGCTGATGGCGCTCTCCCAGGAGTGCCTGGAGGCCTGCGGAGCCTGGGACGAATCGTTCTTCCTGTACTCGGAGGAGACCGAGTACTGCCTGCGCGCCGGAGACCGCGGCTTCGCCACCCGCCTCGAACCGGCCGCCTCGGCCGTGCACCTCGGCGGGGACTCGCAGGTCTCCCCGCGCCTGTGGACCCTGCTGACCCTCAACCGCGTACGCCTCTACGGCCGCCGCCACTCGGCGCCGGCCACCGCGGCCTTCCGCGCGGCGGTGCTGCTACGGGAGACCTCCCGGGCGGCGCTCGGCCGCCCGGCGAACCGGGCCGCGGCGCGGGCCCTGGCGAGCCGCACCGCGCTGCGCGCCACGCCGGGACCCTGACCGGGACGGCTCAGGCGGCGGGGGCCGGACCCGTGGGCGCCGGACCGGTGGGCTCCGGTCCGTCCCAGGCGGTGTAGAAGCTCTCCGGGTTGACCAGGTAGCGGACGGTCGGCCGGGGCAGGTGGCGGACCTCGTGGCGCCGGCTGTAGCGGCGTACCAGCTCCCAGTCCTCGCGGGGCAGGACCTCGGGGGTCCGCCGCAGCCGGCTGAAGTACAGGGCCGGGGTGCGGCGCGCCACGAAGGCGTTGGTGTCGAGGAAGGCCTCGTGCGCGCAGCGGCGGCGGTCGAAGGGCACCGACAGCACGTCCCGCTGGGATCCGTCGGGGAGCATCCTGCGCAGCGCCGTGTACACCGCGTCCGGCCCGCCGGGGGACTCCAGGACCGTCAGGGCCTGTTCCAGATGGTCCGGCTCCCACAGGTTGTCGTCGTCCAGGAAGGCCACGTACCGCGAGCGGCTCAGCCGTATCCCCACGTTGCGCACCACTCCGGCCGTGGCCGTGTTCCGGGCCAGGGACACCGCGAAGAGCCTCGGATCCGAGGGGAGTTCGGGCAGCCCCGCGCCGTCGTCCACGACGAGGACCACCTGGTCCGCCACGGTCTGCGCCAGCACCGAGCGCACCGCCGCGCGCAGGGCCTCGGGGCGCCGGTGGGTGGCGATCACGGTGGCGACCAGCGCGGACGGCGGCCGACCGAGGAGCGCCCCGAGCCTGCTGGTCTCCGCGTTCTCGAAACGGCGCAGCCGCACGGCGGAGGGGGCCAGCAGGAGCTTGTTCCTGGCCTCGAAGAGCACCAGCCAGCCGAAGGCCCGCTTGAGCAGCTCCCAGGGGGCCCGGGCGATGCGGCGCATGTCGTGTCCTCTCGGTGCTCAGGGGGAGGGCTCGGGTACGACGGGCCGCCCGTCCGACATGCGGTTTCCGCGCCACACGTTCCCCGCGCCGCCCGCGTTCCACGCGGCGACCGCCCCGTAGAGCCCGCTGTGCGGGTGGTACTGCGTGGAGAACACGTTGTCCGTGACCTGGATGCCGGTGGCTCCCGGGCCGCCGCCGTAGAGCGCGTACGCCCCTCCGGCCAGCCAGTTGTCGTCGACCACCACGTTGGAGACGACACCGGTGTCGGCGAAGAGCCCGAGCGCGGCGCTGGCGCCCTTGTCGATCGGGACGGAGTTCAGCAGCGTGTTGTGGCGGACCGTCAGGCGGCCCTTGTTGCCGCCGCCGCTGATCACGGCATCGGTGTGCTGCCACTCCCCGCCCAGATTGCGGAAGGCGACGATGTCGTGCACGTAGTTGTCGTGCAGATTGCCCTGGCCCATGGACAGGGCGTTGCCGAACACCGAGATGTCGCACCAGCCGACCTCGACGGAGCTCTCGCCCATGTTGGAGACCGCGTAGTTGACGCCGCCGTTGTCGGGGCCCTTGCCCGGCAGGGCGGTGATCGTGGTGTGCAGGACCCGCAGGCCCTTGAAGCCCGGACGGAGGTTGATGCCCCACCAGTTGGTCGAGGTGATCCTGCTGTCGATGACGGTGACGTTGTCGGCGTAGACGTCCAGCGAACCACGGATGTCCCAGCCCTTGATGACCATGCCGTCGGTCTTGACCGACATGTTCCCGATGTCGTGCCGCTCCAGCGCGATCCGGGGACCGGTGGAGCGCGCGTCGGGGAAGCCGCAGGCGCCGGGCGAGGTGGCGTTGCAGGCGGGGCCCGGTGCGGGCGGCGCACTGCTGCCCGGCGGGGGAGTGGGCGAGGGGGCGGCGGAGGTCGCGGAAGGGCTCGGGGCGACCGGAGCGGACGGCGAGACGGAGGGCTCGACGGGCACGGGCAGGGGAAGGGGCTTCTCCTCGCCGGGGCATTCGAGGGCGCTCTCCGGGCAGGATCCGGCCGCGGGCTCGCTGCGGCCCGTCCGCTCGGCCTGGTAGAGGGTCAGGGCGGCGACCAGTAAGAACCCGGCCAGCAGCCAGGCCCACAACCGTTTGCCAACGCGTGCCATGGTGTCAGTCCTTCATCGTCGTGGCCGCGGCGGCCGGCGTGGTGCCGCGCAGGAACCCGAGGCTGGGCAGGACGCACACGGCGTAGCACAGGGTGCCGGCGGCCGCGGTCGTGAGGAGCGCGAGGACGCCGTCGCCGAGGAGCCGTTCCAGACCGAGGACCACGGCCGTCATCGCGGCGCCGCCCAGGAACGGCCAGGCGCAGGCGCGCGCCACGGTGCCCAGCCCGACGCCGCCCCGGTGCAGGGCGAAGAGGAACACCGGCACCACGACGGCCCCGGCGACCAGGACGTGGCCCTGGGCTACCCCCTCGATCCCGCCCGCTCCGGCGCCGGCCACCAGCACCGGGACCAGGACGGCGAGCCACAGCCCCTGGACCCCGATGAGGGAGCGGCGGCGGCCGATGGCCACCAGGCAGTCGTAGGCCAGCTCGCAGCCGATCCGGACCAGTCCGAGCCCCATCAGCCACGGCAGCGCGGCGGCGGCGGGCAGCCAGCGCGCCCCGTAGACGAGCTCCACGATCGGCCCGGCGAGGGCGGCCAGCAGCACGCAGAGCGGGACCGTGGCCGTCATCACGACGCCGAGGGCCCGGCCGAATCCGCCGGCCAGTGCTCCCGGCCCACCTCCGGTCTCACTGTCGGCCAGCCGGGAGAACCCGGCGAAGGAGACCCGGCGGGCCGCCTCGGAGATGATGCGCACGGGCCAGCCGGAGATGTTGAAGGCGAGCACGTAGAAGCCGAGGGCCAACTGGTCGAGGGAGGAACCCACCACCATGGTGTCCACGTTGACGACCCCGAGCGCGAGCATGCTGGCCCCGGCGAGCGGGAGCCCGAAGCGCAGCAGGGCCCGGGCCTGCTCCCGGTCCCAGCCGAACCTCAGGGTGCCGGGCGCGGCCAGGCAGCAGCCGATGAGCGCGGCCACGTTGCCCGCGACGGAGCCCCAGGCGAAGCTCATCGCACCCCAGCCCTGGACGGCCAACAGCAGGGTGACCGCGGTGCTGAGGACGAAGTTGACGGCGTCGATGGCCATCCGCCGGCCCTGCTGGAACTCCCGGGTGAGGAAGCCGGCGGGCACCTGCGAGAGCCCGTCGAGGACCACGCACACGCACATCACGCGCAGCACGCCCGAGGCCTCGGGCGAGCCGAGCACCCCGGCCACCGCGGGGGCCGCCGCGAACAGGCCCGCGTACAGCAGCAGGCTGGAGACGGCGCTCAGCGTGAGGACCGTCGGGGCGAAGCGGCGGGGGTCGCCCTCCCAGCGCACGATGGCCAGGGAGACCCCGAGCTCGTTCGCGGAGAGCAGGACCAGCAGGACCGTCTGGGCGATCCCGTAGACCCCCCAGGCCTCGGGGCCGAGGAAGAAGCGGGCGAGGATGATGCCGGTGACGAAGTTGCCCAGCCGCATCACCATGGTGTTGACCAGGCTCCAGCGGGCGGCGGAACCCACCTTGCGCCCCAGCGACGGCGCCTCGGACGGGACCGTGGACGGGATCTCGGGCGGATCCTCGGGCGGGTCCTGGGTCCCGGTGTCCGTGGTGGGGGCGGTCACGGCGATGCCTTGGAGCGGAAGGCCGACGGGGGCAGGACCTTGAGCGCCATCGTCGCCGTGGGGTCGGCGGCGCCGGTGTGGTGATCGCCGGTGCCGGGACCGGGGTGCTCGGGCGGACCGGGGTCGGCCGCCCCGGGCTTGCGCCGGCCGGGCTTGTCGGCCTTGCGGCGCCGGGCCTCGACGAAGAAGGTGGCCACCAGACTGAGTACGAAGCCCAGCGCCGCCGCCATGACCAGGTACTGGAGCCGGGTCTTCGTCTGCGCCTCCGGCTTCTGCGGAGGCACGATCGTCGCCATGCGGATCATGGCCTCCGGGGTCACCGACTGCTGGGCCTGGAACTCCAGGAGCCGCTTCTCGGCGTACGCGGTGAAGAGCTGGTCCGACTTCAGGACGGCGGCCGGGTCGGTGCCGGTGACGCTCAGCCACATGAAGGGCCCCTGGGCGTTGTCGGCGATCTTCGCCTCGTACACGCCGGTGAGTCCCTGGGCCTTGAGGTCGGCCTTGGAATCGTCCGAGTTCAGGTTGCGGGCCAGCCCGTCGGCCATGCCGGTGAGCGACGCCTGGGTGCTCAGGAACGGGTTGCCGTCGAAGGCGACCGTGGCCTTCTTCGAGTTCAGGAGGGTCACCGTGCTCTGCGACCGGTACTCCACCGGGACCAGCAGGTACACGCCGGTGATGAGCGCGGCCGTGAGCAGCAGCCCGGGCAGCAGCACGTACCAGCGCCTGCGCATGACCCGCCAGATCTCCGCGAGGTCCATCAGCCTTCTTTCGATCCAGGTGGAACGGGGGTGGAAACGGTGCTGTGACCGGAAAGGTTCACCGTGTCACGGCGCCCGGCACGGCACCTCGCCGCGTTGTCGGACCACGACGGTACGTCCAGTACGAGTCGCGGTCCTCCGCCTTGCGATGCACCGCACCGGACACCGCGACCCGGCAAAAAAACCTTTCCGGCCACAGCACTAGACGACGGGCGCGGTGCCCGGGACGAGGTCGGTGGGCCGCGGCCGGGTCGCCGCGCTCCCGCCCTCCAGGAGCACCTGCGCGATGCGCTCGCTCGCGCGGCCGTCCCACAGCTCGGGGCAGCGGGGCGCGGGCGGATCGTCGAGCACCCGGTGCACGGTGGCCGTGATGCGGTCCGGGTCGGTGCCCGCCAGGACGTTGGTGCCCTGCTCGACGGTGATCGGGCGCTCGGTGTTCTCCCGGAGGGTCACACAGGGCACGCCGAGCGCGGTGGTCTCCTCCTGGACGCCCCCGGAGTCGGTGAGCACCACGCGGGCGGAGTCCTGCAGGGCGATGAAATCGAGGTATCCGGCAGCCGGCACCAGCCGGATGCCGCCCGGTACACCGATCTCGGCCAGCCGCTCGGCCGCCCGCGGGTGCACGGGGAGCAGCAGCGGGCAGCGGCCCGCGATCTCGCCCAGCGCCTTCAACAGGCCGCGCAGGGCGTCCGGATCGTCCACGTTGGCCGGCCGGTGCAGGGTGACCAGGCCGTAGCCGCCGCGGGTGAGCCCGTAGCGGTCGAGGACGTCGGAGCTCCGGGCCCGCTCCAGGTTGGCCAGCAGGGTGTCGATCATGACGTTGCCGACGACGTGGATCTGGTCCTCCCGGTACCCCTCCGACCGCAGGTTCGCGGCGGCGTCGGGGGAGGGGGCCAGCAGATAGTCGCTGATCCGGTCGGTGGCGACCCGGTTGACCTCCTCGGGCATGCTCCAGTCCCGGCTGCGCAGACCCGCCTCCACGTGGGCCAGCAGCGGGCCGGCCTTCGCGGTGACCAGGGCGCAGGCCAGGGTGGAGTTGATGTCGCCGACCACGACGACCGCGTCCGGGGCCACTTCGTCGAGCAGCGGCTCGAAGGCCTCCATCACCCGGCCGGTCTGCCGGGCGTGGCTGCCGGACCCGGCTCCCAGATAGCGGTCGGGCGAGCGGATGCCGAGGTCGCGGAAGAAGACGTCGTTCATCGACTCGTCGTAGTGCTGGCCGGTGTGGACGAGGACGACCTCCGCGCCGCGGGCCTCCAGGGCGTCCATCACCGGTTTGATCTTCATGTAGTTGGGCCGGGCCCCGGCCACGCAGATGATTCTGGGCACGGAGTCAGAGCACCTCCACCATGGGTCCCGACAGCCGGTTGCGGCAGTCGAGGATCAGCGAGGCGTGCTCGGTGATCATCGGGTAGTCGAAGGAGTCGTGGTCCGTGAGCAGCACGACCACGTCGGCGGCGGCCAGCTCCTTGCGGGTCGGCTCCACCCGGGAGAGGCGGGCGTCGACCTTGATGCTCTCCACCACGTGGGGGTCGGCCGCGCGCACCTTGGCGCCCATGTCCAGGAGCAGTTGGGACACGCGGACCGCCGGAGACTCCCGGGCGTCGCCGGTGTTCTTCTTGTACGCCAGTCCCAGGAGCAGGATCCGGGAGCCGTTGACCGAGCGGCGCTTGGCGTTGAGCGCGTCCATGACGCGGCGCGCCACGTACTCGGGCATGTGGCTGTTGATGTCGTTGGCCAGCTCCACGAAGCGGAAGTTCTGACCGAGCTCGCGCTGCACCCGCCACGACAGGTACGAGGGGTCGATGGGCAGGCAGTGCCCGCCGACGCCGGGGCCCGGGGTGAACTTCATGAAGCCGAACGGCTTGCTGGAGGCGGCCTCGATGGTCTGCCACACGTCGATGTCGAGGTGGCGGGCGAACATGGCTATCTCGTTGACCAGGGCGATGTTCACGTGCCGGAAGGTGTTCTCCAGCAGCTTCGCCAGCTCCGCCTCCTTGGGGGAGCGGACCGGCACCGTGGTGTCGACGAGGCCCGCGTAGAAGGTCTCCACGGCCTTCAGCGAGAGGGCGTTGACGCCGGAGACCACCTTCGGCGTCTGCTGGAAGCCCCAGACCTTGTTGCCGGGGTCGATGCGCTCGGGGCTGTAGCCGAGGTGGAAGTCCACGCCGGCCGTGAGACCCGAACCGTCCTCCAGGATCGGGCCGAACAGCTCCTCGGTGGTGCCCGGGTAGGTGGTCGACTCCAGTACGACGGTGGCTCCCGGCCGCAGGAAGCGGGCCAGGGTGTGCGCGGACTCCTCGATGTAGCGCAGGTCGGGGGCGCCGTCCTGCAAGGGGGTCGGAACGGTGACGACCGCGACGTCGAAGCCGCCGCAGTCCCGGGCCTGGTCACTGGCCTGGTACGTGCCCAGCTCCAGCGCCCGGCTCAGCCGTGCGGAGGAGACGTCCTCCACGTACGACTCGCCGGCGGCGAGGCTCTTGACCCGCCGCGTGTCCACGTCGTAGCCGACCACCTGGTGTCCCACCTCGGCGGCCCTGACGGCCAGCGGAAGGCCGACGTATCCCTGTCCCACGACGACGACGCGCATCAGTGACTCCTGTTCGCGGAACCGGCAGACGGTGTGGACGGTGTGCGGCGGATGAGTTCCCGGACCGTCATGAGGAGGAAGGCAGCATTGGTGGTGAGGTAGCGCTTGCCGAGGCGGCGCGGTTCCTGGAGGGTCCGGTAGAACCATTCGAGCCCCATCCGCTGCCAGACCAGGGGGGCGCGCTTGGTGATGCCGGCCAGGATGTCGAAGGAGCCGCCGACGCCGTGCACCACGTGGGCGCCGGTGCGCTCGCCGTAGCCGGCGGTGAAGATCTCCTTCTTGGGCGAGGTCATGCCGAGGAACAGCATCCGGGCACCGCTCCCGGCCACCGCGTCGGCGATCTCGCCCTGTTCGGAGTCCTCGAAGTAGCCGTTGCGGCTGCCGGCCACGCGCAGTGCGGGGAACCGCCCGGCGATCCGGCCGAGCATGAGGTCCAGCACGTCCTGCCGTGCGCCGAGCAAATAGACGGGGACCTCGGCGGTCTCCGCCGCGGCGAGCAGCCGCATGAACAGGTCGATTCCCGCGACCCGTTCGGGCAGCCGGACCCCGAGGATGCGGCCGGCCCACACCACGGCCTGGCCGTCGGCCAGGACGAGGTCGCAGCCGGCGACCGCCGCGGCGAGGCGGGGGTCGCGGCGCATGTTGACCAGCTTGGCGGCGTTGACCATGCCGATCTCGATCTGTTCACCGCGCTGCACGGCGTCGAGGCAGCGCTGGACCGTCTCGTCCATGGTCAGGGGGTCGAGTGCCACTCCGAAGAGCGACTGTCTGTGGTTCATCTCCCGAGCCCCCCGAGCCAGGCGTGGAGCAGCCAGCCGAACTCGTAGGGCCTGCACTCGCGGTCCACCGCCAGGGGGCGGAAGATCCGGTCGAGCGGGGCCAGCCGGGCGCGCGGGGCGACCCGGGTGGTGAGTCCGCGGGCGGCGCGCACGGCCTTGGCGGGATCGCCGCGATAGACCTTGCGCCAGGTGACCCCGTACTCCTCGCGGATCATGGGCTCGCGCGGGGTGCCGTCGGGCCCGCTGATCTCGGGCACCTCCGTCATCCAGCGCAGACCCCGGCGGATCTCCGCGCCGAAGTCCGTACCGCCGGCTTCGGCCAGGTCGAAGAGGGCCGTCGGGGCCATGGCGTGCTGGTGCACGCTGTAGACGGGGTAGCCCTCCACCACGCCGCCCGTCCGGGCGTCGTAGTGCCACCACCACTGTCCGCCGTCCCCCTGCAGGGCGCAGATCCGGGCGGCGCACGCGTCGGCGGCCGCGAGGGCCCGCGGGTCCGGGGCGCCGGCGTGCAGCCGGGCCAGCGCCTGGAGCGGATAGGTCTGGTCGGCGAAGCAGGCCACGTGGGAGCGGTAGCCGGAGACCAGCCCCGGCCCGGTGGCGTGCGGGAACAGCGGGCTGTCGCCGATCCTGGCCGCCAGCAGGCGGTCGCGCGCGGCCGCCAGCCGGTACTCGACGTCCACCGAAGTGCGGGCCGCGGTGAGCGCGGAGAGCACCCAGGCGGCTTCCACGGTGTACTGCGGACGTCCGGGGACGTCCAGTTCGGCCACCCGCGCCACGGCGTCCGCGAGCTTGGGGTGGCCGGTCTCGGCCGCGGCCCAGGCGATGAGCGCGGCGTCGCCGAGGTTGGTCACCGCGGGCAGCCGTTCCACCAGGAGCGCCGTGAACTCCCCGGCGCTGCGGCCGTCGAAGAGGGCGCGCTGCCGCTCCTCGGGGAGGAACCGCGCGCCCAGCACGGTGATGGCCGCGTACCGGGTGCTGGTACCGCGCCGTTCCACGCGCCTCACGCCGTAGGGGGAGACGGTCCCCACCCGGGTGAAGACGAAGGTCTCCGCGCCCGGCAGGTACATCTCGGGCAGCCCCGCCTCGGCCAGCGCGAGCAGCCGCTCGGCGAGGGCGTGCAGCGACGGGTCCTCGTGGGCCAGTGCTTCTAATCGTCTCGCGGTCACCGGTTCCCCACCCCGGTTCCCCGCGTATCCTGCTCGCCCTGTATGTCCGAGCTGTAGCCGTACGGCTCCAACACACCTACCCCCTCTGAATCGTTCCTAGGACAGACCCGGCGGTCGTCGTTCGGCGGAGGGGACTGCGCATGACGGTGCGCGTGCCTACGGATTGATCCCCCCGATGGCACGTGCGGTCCGGGCCCGCTGGATCCCCCTCCAGCGAAGTTCCGGATCGGGGCGCGCGCGAGACGGCGGCGGCGTACGGGCGCATGGTGCTGCGCCGGCCGCCACCTCGTCCGCGATTGCCCTCGTCGTGTACAACCCCCCACTGAACAAAGCCTGTTGCCTGCTCAGATCCCGTGTACAGGGACAAGGTATGCCCAAGGATGTTCATTGATTGTGGTTTTGAGGAAATGCCATTGACCCAAATTGCCGACGTTGCGTCAGGTGCGCTCGGCCAGGGTTCCGTCGGTCTCGACGTGCAGGGCGCCGGTGCGCGGGCACTCCCAGGTGCCCGGCTCGCCGTCGCGTTCCACCAGTCGGACGCCGGCCCGGCCCACCCAGCCGATCCGCCGGGCGGGCACCCCGGCGACGAGCGCGAAGTCCGGTACGTCCCGGGACACGACCGCGCCGGCCGCGACCAGGGCCCACCGTCCGATCCGCACCCCCGCGACGCACACCGACCGGGCGCCCAGGGACGCCCCCTCGGCCACCACGACCCCGGCCGCCTCCCAGTCGCCGCCGCGCTTCTGCCGGCCGTCGGGATCGACCGCCCGCGGGTAGAAGTCGTTGGTGAGCACCGCGGCCGGGCCGATGAACACCCCGTCGCCGAGTTCGGCGGGCTCGTAGACCAGCGCGTAGTTCTGCAGTTTGACGTTGTCCCCGATCAGCACGCCGGGGCCGACGTACGCCCCGCGTCCCACGATGCAGTCGCGGCCGAGCCTGGCGTCCTCCCGCACCTGCGCCAGATCCCAGATCGTGGTCCCCTCCCCGAGCTCGGCCGTCTCGTCGACCTGGGAGGAGGGTTGTATTCGGACACTCACGGGGTGGTCCCCTTACGGCTCGCGAGGCGTTCGGATGTACCTCGCATTGAGGTACGGAGGGAGCATATGCGGCATCGGGCCGGAGCGTCCTGGAGATCAACCGACTTTTCACACACCGGACTTGACGGGACCGCGGTCGGCCTCGGCCGGGCGGCTTAAGGTCGCCCGATCGCTTCCTTAAGCGGAACCTAAGGTTCGCGACCACCGTCCCGAATCGATCAAATGTCCGTTTCTTGGAGACTAGCGTGCTGCCGCACCCCGAACTCCCCAGCAATTCAGAGGCAGGCACGCGATGGGCAGCACGACCGGTCACCGGCGCAGGACGGGAAAGAAGGCGAAGGCCGCGGGCGGGACGGCGGTGGCGGTGCTGATCGGCGCGGCCGCCTTCGCCTTCACGGGTACGGCCCAGGCGGCCTCCGTCGGCGCGGTCTACACGAAGTCGAGCTCCTGGAGCGGCGGTTACACCGGCACGTACGTGATCACCAACAACAAGAGCCGGACACAGACCGGTTGGACCCTGGAGTTCGACCTGCCCGCGGGCACGACGCTCGACTCCCTGTGGAACGGCTCGCACACGGTCAGCGGCCGCCACGTCACCGTGAAACCGGAGGCATGGAACAAGGAGCTCGCCGCGGGAGCCTCCGTCACGATCGGCTTCGTCACGAGCGCGAGCGCACACCCCGGCAACCCGACGGGCTGCCGGATCAACGGAGCCACGTGCTCGCCGGACCAGGGCCCGACGCCTCCGCCGGGCGGCCGTCCCACCGGCGCTCCGACCACCGCGCCGACGCAGGCACCGACACCGACGGCCGGCACGAGCGCTCCCGCGACGACCGCGCCCTCGGGG
>NZ_JBWJVM010000042.1:0-75336 GCF_056428985.1 Streptomyces sp. CA189
GGCGGGAGCGGGGGGAGGGGAAGGGACTCGGGAGGGTGCGCCGGCTCCGTCATGAACCGATCCTGCGCGCGGCAGGTTGCCGGTGCGTTGCGCGGGCGTGACGGGTGTTTTCCACCTGCTCACAGGGGGGTGGACGGCGGGGGTGGGGCGGCGGCGTGCCCGGGCGCCGGGGGCTGGGCGCCGGGGACGGATGGGGGATGCGCGGGCGGGTTCTCCGAAGGGGCGGCCCGCGGCTGCGCGTTGTTGTCCGGCGGCGCGGCTGCCGTCGCCTGCGTGCGCCTGCCGTGAGGTCCGGGGTGGGGAACGGCCGGGCTCCGCGGTGACCTGCGGAGACCGCCGGGAAGCCGCCGGGAAGCCGCCGGGAAACCATCGGGGACGCGCATGCGTCCGTAGACGACGGGACCACCGGCAAGAACCGGCAATACCAACAGGGGGATCGATTGAGGCGCGCAGTGGTACGAGGGTTGCCGGGGGCGGTGTGGGAGCGGGTGAAGGCCGTACGGATCGGGGTGCCCCGGAGCGTACGGGCCCGGCGGCGGGCCGTGCAGGTGGTCATGGCGGTCTGCGTGCTGGCCCTGCTGCCCTCGGCGTGGACGCACGCGTCCGCCGGGCCCCGGCTGCGGACCACCGCCGACGCGCCCGCCGCCGAGGTGGCGGTGGTCTTCGGCGCCGGGCTGTGGAACGGCCGGCCCACCCCGTACCTCGCGCGGCGCCTCGACGCCGCCGTAGAGCTCTACCGCGCGGGGAAGGTCAAGGTCGTCCTGGTCACCGGCGACAACAGCCGGACCGATTACGACGAGCCCGACGCGATGCGCGCGTACCTGACGGGCCACGGGGTGCCCGACTCCCGCGTCGTCAGCGACTACGCCGGCTTCGACTCGTGGGACTCCTGCGTCCGGGCCCGGGAGGTCTTCGGCGTGCACCGGGCGGTACTGATCAGCCAGGGCTTCCACATCCGCCGGGCCGTCGCGCTGTGCCGGGCCGCGGGCGTGGACTCGTACGGGGTCGGGGTGTCCGACGTGCACGACGCGACCTGGTACTACGGCGGGGCCCGCGAGGTCTTCGCGGCGGGCAAGGCGGCGCTGGACGCGGTGTTCGAGCCGGAGCCGCGGTTCCTGGGTCCGAAGGAGGAGGGGGTGTCGCGGGCGCTGGCCTCTCTGGCAGACTGACGCCGCGATCGGCGTATGCCGATTAGTCATATACCGATCTGTCTCGTGCGTCAGGGGTGTGGAACCGTGGCTGTTGTGGATCTGAGCGGCAAGGTCGTCGTCATCACCGGTGGGGCCCGCGGCCTCGGCGCGGCGGCCGCGCAGGCCGTCGTGGACGGCGGCGGCAAGGTGCTGATCACCGACGTCCTGGAGGTCGAGGGCGCCGAGACGGCGGCCAAGCTCGGCGACGCGGCGCGCTTCCTGCGCCACGACGTGACCAGCGAATCCGACTGGGACGCGGCCCTCACCTTCGCCCTCGCCGAGTTCGGCCGCATCGACGGGCTGGTCAACAACGCAGGGATCGCCACCGGCCAGTTCCTGGAGCACGAGAGCGTCGAGCACTTCCGCAAGGTCGTCGAGATCAACCTGGTCGGCGTCTTCATCGGCATCAAGGCCGCGATCCCGCTGATGCGGGAGAACGGCGGCGGCTCCATCGTCAACATCTCCTCCGCCGCCGGCCTCACCGGCCTCGCCCTGACCGCCGGCTACGGAGCCTCCAAGTGGGGCGTGCGCGGACTGTCGAAGATCGGCGCGGTGGAGCTCGCGGAATCCCGGATCCGGGTCAACTCCGTGCACCCCGGCATGACGCTCACCCCGATGACGGCCCCGGTCGGCATCCAGGCGGGCGAGGGCAACTACCCCGGCGCCCCCCTCGGCCGCGTCGGCCTCCCCGAGGAGATCGCCGCCGCCGTCGCCTTCCTCCTCTCGGACGCCGCGGGCTACATGACGGGCGCCGAGCTTGCGGTCGACGGCGGCTGGACGGCCGGCCTCACGGTGAAGTACCTGACCGGTCAGTGACCCCGGCCCCGGAGCCCCGGGGGATATACGGGTGCCCGCCGCCGGGGCCCCGACGGCCGGATCGTGTACGGGGAGGCCCTGACCGCCCCCGATGCGCGGGGCCTCACCGGAGCCGCCGGGCGGCGCTGAGGCAGAGCACCCCGGCTTGTAACGCGGGGCGGCGGTCCGCGTAACACCGCCGACGCACGCTGGGCTCCATGCACACGCCGGACGCCGCCACCGCCGCCACCGCCACGCACTGCCCGTACTGCGCGCTGCAGTGCGGCATGAACCTCCGCCCCGAGCCCGGCGGCGCGGGCGTGCTGGTGGAGGAGCGTGCCGACTTCCCCGTGAACCGGGGCGCGCTGTGCGGCAAGGGCCGCACCGCCCCCGCCGTGCTCTCCTCCCGGGTGCGCCTCACCGAGCCGCTCGTCCGCACCCACGCCGGGCGGCTGGAGCCGGCCACCTGGGAGGAGGCCCTCGACGCCGTCGCCGAGGGCCTGGCCCGCACGCGGCGGTCGTACGGGGCCGACGCGGTCGGGGTGTTCGGCGGCGGCGGGCTGACCAACGAGAAGGCGTACGCCCTCGGGAAGTTCGCCCGCATCGCGCTGGGGACCTCGCAGATCGACTACAACGGCCGGTTCTGCATGTCCTCGGCCGCCGCCGCGCACCAGCGGGCCTTCGGGCTCGACCGGGGGCTGCCCTTCCCGCTGGAGGACATCCCCCGGACCGGCTGCGTCATCCTCGTCGGTTCCAACCCCGCCGACACCATGCCGCCCGCGCTCCGCTTCTTCCGGGAACTCCGCGAGAACGGCGGCACGCTGATCGTGGTGGACCCGCGCCGCACGCGCACCGCCGAACAGGCCGACCTGCACCTGGCCCCGCGCCCCGGCACGGACCTGGCGCTCGCGCTCGGCCTGCTGCACCTGGTGGTGGCGGGCGGGCACACCGACGAGGAGTTCATCGCCGAGCGCACCACGGGCTGGGAGGAGGCCCGGGCCGGCGCGATGGCGCACTGGCCGGAGCTGGTGGAGCGCATCACGGGCGTGCCCGTGCCGAAGCTCCGCGAGGCGGTGGCCATGTTCTGCGCCCCCGCCTCCGCGATGGTGCTCACCGCACGCGGCCCCGAGCAGCACTCCAAGGGCACCGACACCGTCGGAGCCTGGATCAACCTCTGCCTCGCCACCGGCCGGGCCGGCCGCCCGCTCTCCGGCTACGGCTGCCTCACAGGCCAGGGCAACGGCCAGGGCGGCCGCGAGCACGGCCAGAAGGCCGACCAGCTCCCCGGCTACCGCAAGCTGACCGACCCGGCGGCGCGGGCCCACGTCGCCGGGGTCTGGGGCGTCGACCCCGACGCCCTTCCCGGCCCGGGCCGCAGCGCGTACGAACTCCTCGACGCGCTGGGCTCGGACGTCAAGGCCCTCCTCCTGATGGGCTCCAACCCGGTGGTCTCGGCCCCCCGCGCCGCCCACGTGGAGGAGCGCATCCGCTCCCTGGACTTCCTGGCCGTCGCCGACGTGGTCCTGTCCGAGACGGCGGCCCTGGCGGACGTGGTGCTCCCCGTCACCCAGTGGGCGGAGGAGACCGGCACCACCACCAACCTGGAGGGCCGCGTCCTGCTCCGGCGCCGGGCCCTCACCCCGCCGCCGGGGGTCCGCTCCGACCTGGAGGTGCTGCACGGCCTGGCCACCCGGCTGGGCATGCCCAAGGCCTTCCCGACCGACGCCGAGGAGGTCTTCGAGGAGCTGCGCCGCGCCTCGGAGGGCGGCCCGGCGGACTACTCGGGCATCACGTACGCCCGCATCGAGGCGGAACAAGGCGTCTTCTGGCCCTGCCCGGCCCCCTCGCGGACGGCGGAGCCCGGCTCCGCCGCCGAGCCCCACCCCGGCACCCCCCGCCTCTTCCTGGACCGCTTCGCCACCGAGGACGGCCGGGCCCGCTTCGTGCCCGTCACCCACCGCGACGCCGCCGAGGTTCCGGACGCCGAGTACCCGCTCCTCCTCACCACCGGCCGGGTCGTCGCCCAGTACCAGTCGGGCGCGCAGACCCGCCGGGTGGACGAGCTCAACGAAGCCGCCCCCGGCCCCTTCGTGGAACTCCACCCCCGCCTCGCGGCCCGCATCGGCGCGGTCGACGGAGCCCCCCTCGCGGTCACCTCCCGCCGCGGCCGCGCGGTCGCCCCGGCCCGCATCACGGACACCATCCGCGCGGACACCGTCTTCATGCCCTTCCACTGGCCCGGCGAGGGCCGCGCCAACACCCTGACCAACCCGGCGCTGGACCCGGTGTCCCGGATGCCGGAGTTCAAGGTCTGCGCGGTCCGGGTGGAACCGGCCTAGTGCTGTGACCGGAAAGGTTCACCGTGTCACGGCGCCCGGCACGGCACCTCGCCGCGTTGTCGGACCACGACGGTACGTCCAGTACGAGTCGCGGTCCTCCGCCTTGCGATGCACCGCACCGGACACCGCGACCCGGCAAACCTTTCCGGCCACAGCACTAGGCGCCGGCCCGCCTCAGGGCGCGATCCGGTCCACCTTGATCACCTTGCACGTGATCTCGTCCTCCGTCAGCTGGGCGAGGGCTGCGGCCTGCACTTCCGCCCGCTGCCCGGGCGCGAGGCTGTTGCTGATGCCCGCGCCCTCCGCCAGCCGGGTCCCGGTGGGGCCGAGGAACTCGACGCTCGCGATGTACGTGCTGGTCCGCTCGCCGCTGTTGGTGATGGTCAGCCCGGCGGAGGGCCAGCGCGTGGTGGGGTCCACCCCGCACGAGTCGATCTTCACGTCGTGGACGGGCCCGCGGTCGGGGTCGGTCCACGGCTCGGCCGCCGGGGAGTTGGGCGCCGGGGAGCTGGGCGCCGGGGAGCTGGGGGCTCCGGACGGGGGCGCCTGCGACCGGGACGCCATGGTGACGGGTGTCGCGGCCGGGGGAGTCTCCCCGTCCCGGTCCTTCGTACCGTTGCCGCCCGGATTGACGGTGGTGATCAGCAGGCTGGTCAGGGCCGTCACGATCAGCACGGCGAGCAGTCCGAGGACCACGATCAGCGCGGTCCTGCGCCGCTTCGGCGGAGCGGGCGGGGGCCTCAGGGGCCCGGCCGGCGGGTGGCTGTCCCGGGGATGCCACCCCGGAGGCGGGTTCGAGTGCGGCACGGACACCTCCAGGGGGACTGGACCGGTGATCGTGCTGTTCAGCATCGCACCCGTCCGGCTCCCCCACCCGTCGGAGCCGGGGAGCCCGCCCTCCTCGTACATGCGTCCGATCCGCATCGGGGTTCTGGTCCGGGGGTAACCATGGGTCACGCGCCGGACCCAGAAAGTGGTCGCACGCCCCTCGTGGCAGCGATGTGTCGTACCCCACACTGAGGTGCGGTGCACCCGTCCTCGGAGCCCTGTGGAGGTCGCCCCCGTGCAGACCCAGAGCTTGACCGTCACCGTCAGCCCGCCCGCCGGAGTGCCCGCGGCCGAAGGGCCCGAGCCCGAGGCGGAGGCCGACGCCGTGCACGAGGAGGAGGCCGAAGAGCCCGAGGTTCCGGAGCTCATGGCGAAGGTGCCCCCGCCGCGCAAGCGCCCGGCGGAAGGCTCCGGCGGAGCGGGACCGTCCGCCGACCTCTTCCGGCAGTACCTGCGCGAGATAGGCAGGATCCCGCTGCTCACCGCCGTCGAGGAGGTCGAGCTCGCGCGGCGCGTGGAAGCGGGCCTGTTCGCGGAGGAGAAGCTCGGCAGCGGAGTCCCGCTCGATCTGCAGCTCACGCTCGACCTCGACAAGCTCGTCGTCATGGGCCGCATGGCCAAACGCCGCCTCATCGAGTCGAACCTGCGCCTCGTCGTCTCCGTCGCCAAGCGCTACGTCGGCCGCGGGCTCACCATGCTCGACCTGGTCCAGGAGGGGAACCTCGGACTGATCCGCGCCGTCGAGAAGTTCGACTACGCCCGCGGCTACAAGTTCTCCACCTACGCCACCTGGTGGATCCGCCAGGCCATGTCCCGGGCCCTGGCCGACCAGGCCCGCACCATCCGGGTCCCCGTCCACGTGGTCGAACTGATCAACCGCGTCGTACGCGTCCAGCGCCGCATGCTCCAGGAGCGGGGCTACGAACCCACCGCCGAAGAGGTCGCCGTCCACCTGGAGTTGACCCCCGAGCGGGTCCTGGAGGTGCTGCGCCTCGCGCAGGAACCGGTCTCGCTGCACGCGCCCGTGGGCGAGGAGGACGACGTCGCGCTCGGCGACCTCATCGAGGACGGGGACGCCGCCTCACCGGTCGAATCGGCCGCGTTCTTCCTGCTCCGCGAGCACCTGGAAGCGGTGCTCTCCACCCTCGGGGAGCGGGAGCGCAAAGTCGTCCAGCTCCGCTACGGCCTCGCCGACGGGCGGCCGCGCACCCTGGAGGAGATCGGACGGATCTTCGGGGTGACCCGTGAGCGGATCCGGCAGATCGAGTCCAAGACCCTCAACAAGCTGCGCGACCACGCCTTCGCGGACCAGCTGCGCGGCTATCTGGACTGACGCGGGTCCGGACCGACGGAAAGGGGCGCCCCGAAGGGCGCCCCTGCCGGTACCGGCCGCGCTAGGCCGTCTCTTTCGGATCTTGCCTGGCCGGCAAGATCCGAAAGAGACGGCCTAGTCGACCTCGGCCACCGCCTGCGCGAACTGCGCCGCGTACAGCCGCGCGTACGCGCCGCGCGAGAGCAGCAGCTCCTCGTGCGTGCCCTGTTCCACGATCGAGCCGCTCTCCATCACCAGGATCAGGTCCGCGTCGCGGATCGTGGACAGCCGGTGCGCGATCACGAAGGACGTACGGCCGTGCGCGAGCCGCGCCATCGCCTTCTGGATCAGCACCTCGGTACGGGTGTCCACCGAACTCGTCGCCTCGTCGAGCACCAGGATCACCGGGTCGGACAGGAACGCCCGCGCGATGGTGATCAGTTGCTTCTCGCCCGCGCTGACGCCGGCGCCCTCGTCGTCCAGCACCGTGTCGTAGCCCTCGGGCAGGGTGCGGATGAACCGGTCGGCGTGGGCCGCCCGCGCGGCCTCCTCGACCTCGGCGCGCGTGACCTCGCGGGTGGCCCCGTAGGCGATGTTCTCCGCGATGGTGCCGCCGAACAGCCAGGTGTCCTGGAGCACCATGCCGATGCCGCCGCGCAGTTCCTCGCGGGTCATCTTCGCGATGTCCACCCCGTCGAGGGCGATCTCCCCGCCCGTGACCTCGTAGAACCGCATCAGCAGGTTGACCAGCGTGGTCTTTCCGGCGCCGGTCGGGCCGACGATCGCGACCGTGTGCCCGGGGTCCACGCTCAGCGAGAGGTTCTCGATCAGCGGCTTGTCCGGCTCGTAGCGGAAGGCGACCTTGTCGAAGGTGACCTGCCCGCGCAGGGTCTCCGGACGCTCCGGAACGTCCGCGTCCCGCTCCTGCTCCGGCGCGTCCAGCAGCTCGTAGACCCGCTCCGCGGAGGCGACGCCGGACTGCACCAGGTTCGCCATGGAGGCGACCTGCGTGAGCGGCATCGAGAACTGGCGCGTGTACTGGATGAAGGCCTGGACGTCACCGATCGACAGGGTGCCCGAGGCCACCCGCAGGCCGCCGACCACCGCGACGAGCACGTAGTTGATGTTCGAGATGAACAGCATCACCGGCTGCATGATCCCGCTGACCAGCTGCGCCTTGAAGGAGGCCCGGTACAGCGCCTCGTTCTGCTCGGCGAACAGGGCCGCGGACTCCTTCTGCCGGCCGAAGACCTTGACCAGGGTGTGGCCCGAGTACATCTCCTCGACGTGCGCGTTCAGCGCGCCGGTGGACTTCCACTGCGCCACGAACTGCGGCTGCGACTTCTTGCCGATCTTCGCGGCCACGTACGCGGACACCGGGATGGTCACCAGGGCGACCAGCGCCAGCAGCGGCGAGATCCAGAACATCATCGCCAGCACGCCGATGATCGTCAGGATCGAGTTCAGCAGCTGCCCCATCGTCTGTTGGATCGTCTGCCCGATGTTGTCGATGTCGTTCGTGGCCCGGCTGAGCACCTCGCCGCGCTTCTGCTGGTCGAAGTACGACAGCGGCAGCCGCGACAGCTTCGCCTGGAGCTCCTCGCGCATCCGGTACACGGTGCCGTTCATGATGTGGTTCGACAGCCTGGTGGCGACCAGCATCAGCAGACCGGCGACCGTGAAGACGGCCAGCGCCCACAGCGCCACCGCCCCGACCGCGCCGAAGTCGATGCTCTTGCCCGGGGTGAAGTCGGTGCCGGACAGCATGTCCGCCATCCCGCCCTGCCCCTTGGCGCGCATCTGGTCCAGCGCCTGCTGCTTGGTGAGGCCCGGATCCATGTCCCGGCCGACGATCCCCGCGAACACCAGGTCGGTGGCCTCGCCGAGGATCTTCGGCCCGGTCACCGACGCGGCGACGCTGCCGACGACCGCGAGGATCATGCCCCACAGCTTGGCCCGGTCGCGCGCCAGCGCGGCCAGCAGCCGCTTGCCCGACCCCTTGAAGTCCATGGACCGCGTCGTCGGCGGTCCCGTCATCATCCGTCCTCCGGGCCCGCTCACGCCGCCTCCGCTTCCGTCAGCTGGGAGAGCACGATCTCCCGGTAGGTCTCATTGCCGGCCATCAGCTCGTGGTGGCGCCCCTCGCCCACCACCTGCCCCTCGTCGAGCACGATGATCCGGTCCGCGTCACGGATCGTGGAGACCCGCTGGGCGACGATGACCACGGTCGCCTCCTCGGTCTCGCGGGCGAGCGCGGAGCGCAGCGCCGCGTCCGTGGCGTAGTCCAGGGCCGAGAAGGAGTCGTCGAACAGATAGATCTCCGGGCGCTGCACGAGCGTGCGCGCGATCGCGAGCCGCTGGCGCTGGCCGCCGGAGACGTTGGTGCCGCCCTGGGTGACCGGCGCGTCGAGCCCGCCCTCCAGCTCGGACACGAAGCCCTTGGCCTGCGCGACCTCCAGCGCGTGCCAGAGCTCCTCGTCGGTGGCGTCGGGGCGCCCGTAGCGCAGGTTGCTGGCGACCGTCCCGGAGAAGAGGTACGGCTTCTGCGGCACCATGCCGACCGTCTTGGCGAGCAGGTCCGGGTCGAGGCGCCGTACGTCCTCGCCGTCGACGAGCACGTCGCCGCCGGTCGCGTCGAACAGCCGGGGGATCAGCCCCAGCAGCGTGGACTTGCCGCTGCCGGTGGAGCCGATCACCGCGGTGGTCTCGCCGGGGCGGGCCACCAGGTCGACCCCGCGCAGCACGGGGGCCTCGGCACCCGGGTAGCGGAAGTCGGCGCCGCGCAGTTCCAGGCGGCCGCGCTGGAGCAGCTTGCGGACCGGGTCGGCGGGCGGGACCACGCTGGAGGCGGTGTCCAGGACCTCCTGGACGCGCTCGGCGCAGACCTCGGCGCGCGGCACCATCATGAACATGAAGGTGGCCATCATCACGGACATGACGATCTGCATCAGGTAGGCGAGGAAGGCCGTCAGCTGGCCGATCTCCATCCCGCCGGCGTCGATGCGCATCGCGCCGAACCAGACGACGGCGACGCTGGAGATGTTCACGACCACGATCACGGTCGGGAACATCAGCGCGAGCAGCTTGCCGGCCGCCAGCGAGACGCCGGTGAGGTCGGCGTTGGCCTCACGGAAGCGTTCCTTCTCGTAGTCGTCGCGGATGAAGGCGCGGATCACCCGGTTGCCGGTGATCTGCTCGCGCAGGACCCGGTTGACCGTGTCCAGCCGGGTCTGCATCGCACGGAACAGCGGGCGGGTCTTCAGCACGATCGCGCCGACCGACAGGCCGAGGATCGGGACCACGGCGAGCAGTACGCCCGACAGCTTCACGTCCAGCGACAGCGCCATGAAGATGCCGCCGACGCACATGATCGGCGCGGAGACCATCAGGGTGAAGGTCATCAGCACGAGCATCTGGATCTGCTGCACGTCGTTCGTCGTACGGGTGATCAGCGACGGGGCGCCGAACTGGCCGAGCTCCCGCGCGGAGAAGCTCTGCACGCGGTCGAAGACGCCGGCCCGGACGTCCCGGCCGAAGGCCGCGGCGGTGCGGGCCCCGTAGTAGACGGCGCCGACGTTGCAGACGAGCTGGACCAGCGAGACGCCGAGCATCAGCGCGCCGAAACGCAGGATGTAGCCGGTGTCGCCGTTCACGACACCGTTGTCAATGATGTCGGCGTTCAGCGTGGGCAGGTAGAGGCTCGCGCTGGTCTGCAGCAGTTGCAGCAGGACCAGCACGGCGATCGGTTTCCGGTACGGACCCAGGCGGGTCCGCAGAAGTCGTATGAGCACGCGCAGGCTCCGGTCGGCATGATCGAGGGGGTTCGCTCCATCTTCTGCCAACCGGAGGCCGGAACCCACCGCTTTTCGTAAAGGCCGGTCAAAAGGAGTAGGCGCCCTCCCCCGCGAGTCCTGGGCCCCGGGCCCCACCGGCCGCGCCGACCGCGGGCACCGGGAGGAGCATGGGAGACGAGGGGACTCTCGGGACGGAACGGCTGTGGAGGAACCATGACGGGAACCACACGGGAGCAGACGCCCATCGCCTTCGAGGGCAACGGTGCCGAGCTGCGCCTGCAGGAGATCGGCGGGGGCTTCACCGTCGCGTTCGGACGCTTCGACAAGGGTGTGGACATGACCCCGGCGTTCAAGGGGCTGCCGGACGACCTGTGCACGTGCCCGCACTACGCCTACGTGCTCAAGGGTCGGATCAAGATGCACACGAAGGACGGCGACAAGGTCTACTCGGCCGGGGAGGCTTGCTACTGGGCGCCCGGACACGCTCCGGTGGCCCTCGAGGACACCGAGTACCTCGACTTCTCGCCGACGGAGGAGTTCCGGAAAGTGGTCGACCACGTGAAGGCGCAGCTGGGCTGATCCACCGGGGCGCCCCGGTGGACCATCCCGGCCACGGCGCTAGAACGCCCCCGGGTGGATCTGGTCCCGGGTCGCGATGTACTGCTGGCGCACGCCCTGCCAGGCCGGGTACCCCTCATCCGGCTCGAACAGCTGCGCCGCGGGCGCCGGCCACACCGGCGGGGTGTTCGCGGCCGCGCCGCCCTGCGCCAGGCCGAGCGCCCACGCGGCCTGCCGGGCCGCGCCCAGGGCCGCGTAGTCCGCCGGCGCCGGTACGAGGACCTGCGTGCCGAACAGCCCCGGCGCGAAGGCCTGCACGGCCGGCAGCTCGGCGGCGGCGCCGAGCAGGAACACCCGGCGGATCTCCACGCCGCGGCTGCGCAGCACGTCGAGCGCGTCCACCAGCCCGCACAGCATGCCCTCGAAGGCGGCCCGCGCGAGGTGCTCCGGCTTCATGGAGTCCCGGCGCAGCCCCGACAGGGTCCCGGCGGTGTGCGGCAGGTTCGGCGTCCGCTCACCCTCCAGGTACGGCAGGAGTACGAGTCCGTGCGCGCCCGGGGTCGACTTCAGCGCGAGCTCGCTCAGCCCCTCCAGATCGGTGCCCAGCAGCTCGGCCGTGCCGCGCAGGGCCCGTACGGCGTTCAGGGTGTTCACCACCGGCAGGTGCAGCCCGGTGGCGTCCGCGAGGGAGGTGATCAGCCCGCCCGGCTCCGACAGCGCCTCGTGGTGCACCGCCATCACCGATCCGGACGCGCCCAGCGAGACCACGGCGTCGCCGGGTCCCATGCCCAGCCCGAGCGCGGCCGCCATGGTCTCGCCGGTGCCGGCGGAGATCAGCAGCCCCTCGGGCGTGGTCCCGGCGGCTTCGGCCGGGCCGAGCACCTCGGGCAGCAGTGCCCGGTGCCCCAGCGCGAGCTCGACGAGGTCGGGGCGGTAGGCGCCGGTGGCCGCCGACCAGTAGCCGGTACCGGAGGCGCCGCCGCGGTCGGTGGTCCGCCGGGCCGGGCGGCCCAGCAGCTGCCACACCAGCCAGTCGTGCGGGGACATCAGCACGGCCACCCGCCGGGCCGCCTCGGGCTCGGTCCGGGCCAGCCAGGCGAGCTTCGCGACGGGCTGCGCCGAATGGGGGACGGAGCCGACGGCCTCGGCCCAGGCCTGGCGGCCGCCGAAGGACTCGATCAGCTCGGCGGCGGCGACCTGGCCGCGCTTGTCGTTCCCGATCAGGGCGGGACGGACGAGGCCGCCCTGTGCGTCCAGCGGCAGCAGCCCGTGCTGCTGCGCGGAGACGCCGATGGCCTGCACCCCTTCGAGGAGCCCGCCGCCGGCGGCCTCGCCGAGCGAGAGCAGCCAGGCCTGCGGATCGGTCTCGTGCGGCACCGCCTCGCCGGTGGGCTGCGGATGAGGGGCGTACCCCTGGCGCAGCACGGCGCCCGTCTCGGTGTCACAGACGACGATGCGTGTGAACGCGGAAGAGCTGTCCAGCCCGGCGACTATCCCCATACGGAGGATTCTGCCGCACGCGGGGACGGGCTCGACCGCCCCGGCGTGCGCGGGACCGGGCCGGCGCCTCCGGCGGGAGCCCGCGCACGGGACCGGGCGGGACCCCGGGGGAGGGGCCCCGCCCGGGGGCCCTCGCTCCGGGTGGGCCGGTCAGGTGTTGCTGGTGCCCCAGTCGTCCTCGCCCGCGCCACCGCCGCCGACCCGTGCCCGCAGGCCCCGTACCCGCCCGGCGAGGGCGTCCGGCACCGCGTCGCCCACCTTGTCGCTCACCGCGGCGAAGGCCTTGCCCGCGAACTCCCGGCCGCTCTGACCAGCGCTCTCGGCGGCGTTGCGGACCGCGGGGTTCTGCGCGAACTCTCGCGCGGACTTCTTCAACTGTTCATACCGCTCGCGTCCGGCCCGGGTCCCGAGCACGTACCCGAGGGCCAGCCCGACCGCGAACGTGACCTTGTACCGCATGCCTGCCACCCTTCGTCGTGTGGTGCCCGGCCCGCTGGCGATACCGATTGGCGGAGCACCCCCCTGCTTGCGCTAATCTATGACTCGCAACGGGCGCTCGCCCCCTGGCCAAGGCCGGAGGTGGGCTGTTCGGTGCAACGCAGCAATCCCCTGTAGCTCAATTGGCAGAGCAGCCGACTGTTAATCGGCAGGTTACTGGTTCGAGTCCAGTCGGGGGAGCGCGGTCCCCTGTAGCTCAATTGGCAGAGCAGCCGACTGTTAATCGGCAGGTTACTGGTTCGAGTCCAGTCGGGGGAGCAAGAAGGAATGAGGACCCCGGGTGGGTCCTTTTTCTTTTTTTCTACCCTCCGCGCGCAACCGCGCAGGGCCCGGCGCGGTCTCTCTGGGCAGGCGAAGCCGATCATGCGAGGCATCCGAGGCAGGAGATCGTATGAGCGGCTATGCTGCGGCAGACGGCGCGCACACATGTACGCGCCACGCCGTGAAGGGGCGGTAGCTCAGCCGGTTAGAGCAGCGGACTCATAATCCGTCGGCCGTGGGTTCGAGTCCCACCCGCCCCACTGCGAGCCGCAGGTGAAGAAACGATCTCGCCTGCGGCTTTGGCGTTTCCTGGGGCGGGTTGCCAGTGGGTTCCGGCGCGTTCCGTTCCGTCAGGTTTCCGGCGGGGTCAGAAGGCCTCCGTCTCGTCGGCCAGGTGGCGCAGGACGTCCTTCAGATCGCCGCGGCGGGCGAAGGCCGTGCGCTGGCGGTGGGCGCCCGAGCCGTCGCGCAGGAGGCCGGCCATGGTTCTCGCCGCGTGGTCGAGGTCGCCGGACGCGGCCAGTTCGGGGGCCACCAGGTCGAGCAGGGCCTCCGCCAGGTCCGCCGCCGGGAGTTCGACGCCCGTGTACGGGTCCAGCCCGAAGCCCTCCAGGCCGTCGTGGGCCGCCCGCCAGCGCGCGAGGCGCAGTACGTCGTCCCGTACGGGCGGGTCGGGCCGCTGCTCGGCGACCTCGCGCAGGGCCGTCGCGACGAGGGCGCGGGCCAGTTCGGCCTGGAGGATGGCCGAATCGATGTCCGGGGACATGTCGGGGGCCCGGAGTTCGAGCGTCGGCCAGTTCCCCGAGGGCCGGAGGTCCCAATAGACCATCTTGGTGTCGAGGGCCGCCCCGGAGCCGAGCAGGGTCTGCACGGAGCGCCGGAAGTGGGCCGTCGAGGTGAAGTGCGGGGGCAGGCCCGCCGACGGCCAGCCCGCCCAGGCCATCGCCCGCCAACTGGCGTGGCCGGTGTCGCGGCCGCCCCAGAAGGGGGAGTTGGCCGCCAGTGCGATCAGTGTGGGCAGCCAGGGCCGGACCCGGTTGGAGACGGCCACCGCCGTGTCCACGTCGAGGGTGCCGATGTGGATGTGCCGGCCGCAGCTGACGAGGGTGTCGGTGAGCGCGCCGAAGCGCCGGGCCTGCTCGCGCTGGCGCGGCTCGTCGTCGGTCAGGTGGAGCGGGCCCTCCACGGCGAGCACCGGCGAGGGCGCGGCCAGCAGCCGGCAGCCGTGTGCGCGGGCGGCCCGCGCGAGGGTGCGCCGCAGGCCGCCGAGCTCGCTGCGCAGGATCGCGGCCGAGTCGGCGACGGGGGTGGAGATCTCCACCTGGTAGCGGGTGCCCTCGGGGTGCAGCTCGTGGGGGAGCCCCGCGGCGGTGGACAGGACGAGCGGGGCGGCCGGGACCACCCGCAGGGTGCGGGCGTCGACGAGGAGGAATTCCTCCTCGACGCCCAGGGTGAGGGGGAAGACCGGATCGCTCGCGCGCGGTGCCTCTGTCTGCGTGGTTCCGGTGCTCGTGGTGCTGGTGCCAGGTTCGATCACTGCGCCTCCCTGGACATACGAGTCTTTTCATCATGAGCTGAACTCCAGGCGAGGAGCGCACGTCTATTCGGTCAAATGTCCGGTGATAGTGGCGAGTTAGCAGCAATAATGCTCCGCCGCGGGGCCCGGGTTCCGGGTGGGGCGAATGGTGCGCGTGCGGAAAGGCGGAGTCCGCCCGACCGGGCACAGACCGGGCATCGACCGGGCATCGACCGGCCACCGACCGGGCATCGACCGGTCTCCGGGCAAGGGCGGCTTATCATCCGTTGTGACTCGTACGACCGCACCACCCCCGTCCATCCGCCCCCGGCGCCGTATATGGGCCGACCTCACCCCGCTGCGGACCTCCCCGGACTTCCGGCGCCTGTGGATCGGCGGGATCGTCTCCTGGCTGGGCCAGGCGATGACGGCCCTGGCCATCTCGCTCCAGGTCTACGAGATCACCGGCTCCAGCTTCTCCGTCGGACTGGTCGGGCTCTGCTCGCTCGTCCCGCTCGTCGTCTTCGGGCTCTACGGCGGGGCCGTCGCCGACACCGTCGACCGCCGCACGCTCGGACTCGCCAGCGCGCTCGGCCTGACCGCCCTGTCCTTGGCCCTGGCCGGCGCCGCGCTCATGGACTACCACCGGGTCTGGCTGCTGTACTCCGTCGTCGCGCTCCAGTCCGTCTGCGGGGCGCTCAACGGGCCCGCCCGGTCCGCGATGATCCCGCGGCTGCTGCCCGCCGAGCAGCTCCCGGCCGCCAACGCGCTGAACTCCGTGGTCATGACCTTCGGGATGACGGCCGGCCCGGCGCTGGGCGGGCTCATCGTCGGCTGGTGGGGCTACCAGGCCGCGTACCTGATCGACGCCCTCACCTTCGGCGCCGCCCTCTACGCGATGTGGCGGCTGCCGTCGATGCGGCCCGAGCGGAAGGCGGGCGGCACCGGGCGGGCCTCCGTGCTCGACGGCCTGCGCTTCCTGGGGACCAGGCCGAACATCCGGATGACCTTCTTCTCCGACCTGGCCGCCATGGTCCTGGCCCAGCCGAAGGCGCTGTTCCCGGCCATCGCCGTGCTCTGGTACGGCGGCGACGCCAAGACGGTCGGGCTGCTCGTCGCCGCCCCCGCCGTCGGGGCGCTGCTCGGGGGGCTGCTCTCCGGCTGGCAGGGGCGGATCCGCCGGCACGGGGTGGCGATCCTGCTCTCCGTCGCCGGGTGGGGGCTGGCCATCGCCGTGTTCGGGCTGACCCGGAACCTCTGGCTCGGGCTGCTCTTCCTGGCCCTGGCCGGGTGCGCGGACAGCATCTCGATGGTGTTTCGCACCACCATGCTCCAGGCCGCGACCCCGGACGAGATGCGGGGCCGCCTCCAGGGCGTCTTCATCGTGGTCGTCGCCGGCGGGCCCCGGCTCGGGGACTTCCTCGCCGGGGCCACCGCCGAACTGACCTCCCCGGCCGTCGCGATCACGGGCGGCGGGCTCGGCTGCGTCCTCGTACTGGCGCTGCTGGCCGCGCGGTGGCGGGGGTTCGCCCGGTACGACGCGCGGTCGCCGCAGGCCTGAGGGGCAGCCCGGGGCGGGGCCGCGCGCCGGTCCGGCACGATCCGGAAGAGACGGCCTACGCGTCCACCGGCTCGCGGGTGCGGTCGCTGACCTCCCCGCCGGTGTTGGCGGTGCCGGCGGGCTCGAACAGCAGGATCGCCGTCTCCCCGTCGGCCCACGGGCAGTGCTCGACCCCGCGCGGGACCACGTAGATCTCCCCGGGGTTCAGTACGACGTCCCCGGCGCGCAGCCGGATCGTCAGGGTGCCGCTGACGACGAGGAAGAGCTCGTCGGTGTCCTCGTGGGTGTGCCAGATGAACTCGCCCTGGATCTTGGCGATCTTGACCTCGTAGTCGTTGACCCGGGCGATCCGGTGCGGGGCCCACTGCTCGGTGAAACCGGCCAGCTTCTCCGCGATGTTCACCACGGCCGCCGCCGGGCGGCCGTTCTCGTGCGTGCTCTCGGGTGTCGTCATACGGGCAGACTGCCGGGGCGCGCACCGGCCGGTCTTGTACATTCCTGACATGTCAGCCGCGATACGCCCGCGCAGTACGGTCTCCGCCTGGCAGCCGCCGGTGCCGGGCATCGCCGAGGTGTTCCACGCCCGGTTCACCGACCACGCCTATCCCGCCCACGTCCACGACACCTGGACGCTGATGATCCTCGACGGCGGCCGCGTCGACTTCGGGCTCGACCGCGAACGGCACGGCGTCGGCGGCTCGGACGCGGTGGCCCTGCTGCCGCCCGGCGTGGTCCACGACGGGCGGACCGTCACGGAGGCGGGGTTCCAGAAGCGTGTGCTGTACCTCGACGCGTCCGTGCTCCCGCAGTCGCTGACCGGCGCCGCCGTCGACGCGCCGCTGCTGCTCGACGCCGCCCTGCGCGACCGGGTCCACGCACTGCACCGCGCGCTGGGCGCGCGGGAGTTGCCGGCCGGCGCGGTCGAGCAGCTGGAGGCGCAGTCGCGGCTGGCCTTCGTCCAGGAGCGGCTGCGCACGTGGCTGGAGGGCCGCCGAGTGGTCCCGTACGGGGCTCCGGGCCCGGATACGGCCGTACGACTGCGCGAGCTCCTCGACGCGCGGGTCCTCGGCGGGATCACCCTGGAGGAGGCTTCCGCGCTTCTGGGACACGCCCATCCCACCCACCTGATCCGCAGCTTCCGGCAGGCGTTCGGGCTCCCTCCGCACGCCTACCTCACCGGGCTGCGGGTCGCGAAGGCGCGGCGGCTGCTGCTGGCGGGGATGCGGCCGGCCGAGGCCGCGGTGGCGGCGGGCTTCTACGACCAGGCGCACCTGACACGGCACTTCGGGCGGCACGTGGGGACCAGTCCGGCGCGGTTCGCCCGATCCGGCCGGATGTGAAGGGAAGTTGGCGGGTTCGTTGCCATCGCGTTGCCGGGTCTTCCGTTTTCTTTCGGTTAGCCATATGACAGTTAGGAAGTTGACTGCCACCCCCCGCCTCGCACCTCCCCTTTGATCCAGGAGGAAGGCCTTCATGCGCCTTCGTACGCTCGTCACCACCGCCGTGGCCACCGCCGCGCTCTCCGGAGCCCTCGTTCCGCAGGCCCTCGCGGCGCACGCGACCCACGCGACCCCCGGGGCGCCGGAGGCGGACCGCTCCTGCTCGCCGTACCTCTCGGTCGCGGGCTACTCGGACTCCCTCGACAAGACCCTCATCGACGGGAAGCTGGTCGGCGGGCTCTCCGGGCTCGCGGTGGACCGGGACGGCAGCATCGCCGCCATCTCCGACAAGTCGGTCCTGTACAAGCTGAACGTGGGCCGCGGCGACACCCCGACGGCCACGGCCGCCGCGCGGCTGCCGCTGACCGACGGCGCGGGCAAGGCCGTCGACTCCGAGGGGATCGTCGTCGACCGCGACGGCACCTACCTGGTGACGGACGAGACGGCCCCGGCGATCCGGCGGTACGCCCGCACCGGTGAGGTGCTGGGCTCGCTGCCGATCCCGGACGGGTTCGAGCTCGCACCCGCGGGCCGGGCCACCGTCAACCAGACCTTCGAATCGCTGACCCTGCTGCCCGGCGGACACACCCTCGTCGCCGGAGTCGAGGGCGTACTGGCCGGCGACGGCAAGGACGCCGAGGGGCGGACGCTCCAGCGGATCCAGACCTGGGAACGCCGGGGCCGGGACGGGGAGTTCGTCCTGGGCCGGCAGTACGCGTACCCGGTGGACGCCGGGCACGGGCTGGTGGAGCTCGCGCCGACGCGCGACGGCCGGCTGATCGTGCTGGAGCGCGGCTTCACACAGCAGTTCAAGATCACGGTGCGGCTGTACGCCGCCGACCCGCTGGGCGCCACGGACACCTCGAAGGTGGCGGCGCTGGCGGACGGTCCCGGTCTGCGGACCGCGAGCAAGACGCCGATCGGGGACCTCGACGGCTGCCCGACGCTGGGCGCGCCGTCCAAGCTGCCGCAGAACCACCCGCTGGTCGACAACGTCGAGGGCATGGTGGTCACCGATGACGACGGGCGTGCCGGGTTCGGACGGGTGCGGCTGCTGCTGGTCAGCGACGACAACGAGTTCCCGCAGGAGATCACCCGGCTGTACCGGATGGACGTGAAGCTCCCGGCGCGGAGCTGGGGACGCTAGGTCCTGTCGGGCGATCAGCCGACTGCCGGGCCGCCGGCCCGTCGTCGTGGGCGTCGGGCGGGGTGATCCGAGGGACCCGCCGGACAGGACCTCACTCGCCACCTCCCCCGCCGCCGCAACTGCTACCGCCGCCGGAGTGTGTGCCCGTATCCGGGGCGGAACCGGAGTCGCCGTCCAGGGCCTTGCCCATGCGCCTCAGAGTCCGGCCGAGACCGGAGGGAACCGACCGCGCGCCGCCAACCCGGCGTCGCGCAGTTCCCTGCGGGAGGGCGGTGGCCCCGCGGAGGACGTACTCCGGCACGCTCGCGTCGCGCCCGGCCGCCTGCAGTCGTCGCCTGCCCGCACGGGTCACCCGGCGACGCGCGCCCGCCACCAGACCCCATGAGGCCAGCCGACGGCCGATCTCCTCGACCTCCGGGGAGCGTTGCAGGGCGGCGCGCAGGGCGTCGATGCTCTTGCTGCGCCCGCAGAATTCGATCGCCGCGCGCTCGGCCGCATGCCCGGGCGGCTGCCCACCCACAGCACGCACCCGCGAGGCGTGCACCACGAGCAGCCCGCGCCCGTTCAGCGCCATGACCACGCTGTCCGCCACCCGCCGGGCCCCGCCCGCCAGGAACGCGACGTCGTACATGTGCAGAGCCCGCATCTCGTCCGAGCCCCTTGCGAACCGCCGGAACACCCACCGCATACCAGACCCGCCCCCACCCGTTGCGACGCACCTCGTCTGCCGGCAGTGTCACCGGCCGGCAGGGCGCCCAACCCTTGTCCTGCCATCTCAGAGCAACACTTGAGCTTCCTGGTGGAGGAACGGCACCCGGCGCGATGCGCGCCTAGTCCGTCCCTTTCGCGGGGGAGACGATGCCGCGGGCGACCCCCAGGGCGACCAGGTCCTGGGGGCGGACGCGCAGTTGGTCCGCCGTCGCCGGGGCCGACTCCGGGGGGCGCTTGAGGATGGCCGCCGCCAGTTCGGGGGCGATCACCGAGAAGTAGCTGTCCGGGGTGACCCACGTGTTCCCCGGCGCCGCCAGGGCGAGCGCGCCGCCCGAGCCGCCCTCGCCGATGAGGAGGGTGGTGACGGGCACCCCGGCCGAGGCGAGCGCCGCGAAGGCGTCGGCGATGGCCGCGCCCGCGCCCGCGTGCTCGGCGGCGGCGTCGTTGGCCGCGCCGGGGGTGTCCACGAGGGTGAGCACCGGGATCCCGAGCCGGTCCGCGAGCCGGACGACGCGGGCCGCCGTACGGTACCCGGCCGGGCGCGTGGCGGTGCCGCACTGGGCGGCGTAGGCCACGGCCCGGCCCTCGCGGAGCCCGAACCCGCACAGCATCCCGGGGTCGGTGCCGCCCGCCCGGTCGCCCGAGAGGGGGAGGCGGAGCTCGAAGTACGCGTCCAGGTACCGCCCCGCGCGCGGCCGGCCGGGGTCACGGGCCTGCCGGACGGCGTCCCATCCCGTGGGCGGCAGCGCTACGCCGGCCAGCGCGGCGGGGGGTTCCACGGGCTCGGCGGAGCGGGGCGCGGCGAGCACCCGGAGCCAGGCCGCCAGGGTCGCGGAGAGCTCCGCGGCGGGAACGACGGCGTCCACGTGCCCGGCGGCGTACTGCCCCTCGGCGGTGTAGGCGGCCGGATCCGCGTCCGGCGGCCGCACCCGGGACCCGGCGAACCCGACCTGCGCCCCGGGCAGCGCGAGGATCACGTCGGCCCCCGCTCCCAGGGTGGCCCAGCCGCCGCCGGTGGTGGGGTCGCGCAGCACGGCGAGCTGGGGGAGGCCGGCGGCGCGGGTGAGAGCGGACTGGCGCGCCACGCGCTGCAGTTGGGTCAGCGCGAGCATGCCCTCCTGCATGCGGGAGCCGCCCGTGGCGATGAGGGAGACCAGGGGGAGGCGGTGGGTGCGGGCGTGGGTGTAGGCCGCCTCCAGGCGGTCGCCGGTGCGGTGGCCCAGGGACCCGCCGAGGAAGCCGAACTCGAAGGAGATCACGGTGGCTTCGCGGCCGCCGATGCGGGCGGTACCGGTGACGACGGACTCGTCCTCGCCGGTCCGCGCGGTGGCGCGGGCGCGGGAGTCGTCGTAGCCGGCCCAGCCGAGGGGGCCGTCGGGGGCGGAGTCCCCCGGTGGGGTGGGGAGTTCGGTGAAGCTGCCGGGGTCGGTGGCGGAGGCGATGGCGGCGCGGGCCGAGGGGCGGGTCGTCACGCGGTCAGCGTACGGCCGCGGCCTGGTGCGAGGCTCGCGCGGTGCGGGTGGGTGGCCCTGCGGGGCGAAGTCCCCGACCCGCCCTTCCACCGTTCCCTGGGGCTCCGCCCCAGACCCCGCTCCTCAAACGCCGGAGGGGCTGGATGTACCCAGCCCCTCCGGCGTTTGAGGAGCGGGGGTTCCGGGGGCTGGCCCCCGGGGAACGGTGGAAGGGCGGGTAGGGGACGGCCGCCCGCAGGGCCGCCCCGGCCGCCGCCCGTCGGGGTCAGAGGGGGGCTTCCCAGGTGAGGGTGGTGCCCCGGGTGCCTGATTCCGTGCGGCCGTCGTCGGAGACGGTGAGGCGGACCCGGGTGGGGACCGCGTCGACTTCGACGTCGATGGTGGTGACCTCCGCGCGGCGGTGTGCCGCGGCCAGTGCGCCGCGCAGGGCGGCGAGGAGGTCGCCCGCGACCGGATCCGGCAGCAGCGCGTCCACCGTGCCGGCGAAGTGCACGGACGGCTGGAAGCCCAGCAGGACCGCGGCTCCGCCGGTCTCCCGCAGGACCCGGCCGCGGAAGGTGGTCGGGGCGTCCGTCGGCGGCTGCTGGAGGGCGAAGATGGCCGTGCGGACCTCCTGGATGGTGGAGTCGAGCTCGTCCACGGCCCGGCTCAGTTCCTCGCCGACCGTGTCCCCGGTGGGTGCCTTGTCGGAACGCCGCCGGGTGCTCTCCAGCATCATCTCCGTCGCGAACAGCCGCTGGACCACGAGGTCGTGGAGGTCGCGGGCGATGCGGTCCCGGTCCTCGTAGACGGCCAGCTGCTCGCGGTCGTGCTGCGCGTCCGCCAGGACCAGGGCCAGGGCGGCCTGGGAGGCGAACTGCGAGGCCAGCAGCCGGTCGACGGCGTCGTACGCGGGGCCGCCGCGGACCCGCGGCAGGGCGAGCGTCCCGATGAGCTGGCCGCCGCTCTGGAGAGGCAGCATCATGCTGGGACCGAAGCGCTCCCGTACGTGGGTGGTCATCCGGGGGTCCGTCGCCGAGTCCTCTATGAACACCGGCTCACCGCCCAGGAGCTGTTCCAGGACGGCCGAGCCCGGCGCGATGGCCGTGCCCACCAGGTCCCCGGGGTCCCCGTGCGTCGAGGCGGCCACGATCTCCATGCCGCCCTCGGGCGTCGGCTGGAGGACGACGCCGGCCGCGGCGTCGGCCAGCAGCCGGGCCCGTTCGGCCACGCACATCAGCGCGTCCGCCGCCGGCCGGCCCGCCAGCAGGGTGGTGGTCACGGCGGCGGCGCCCTCGATCCAGCGCTCCCGGCGGCGCGCGGTCTCGTACAGCCGGGCGTTGCCGATCGCTATCCCCGCCTGCGAGGCCAGGACGCGCAGCAGCGCGACGTCCTCGTCCGTGAACGGGCCGCCGCCCTGCTTGTCGGTGAGGTAGAGGTTGCCGAAGACCTCGGTGTGGACCCGGATCGGGACGCCGAGGAAGCCCTTCATCGAGGGGTGGCCCGGCGGGAAGCCCGCCGCGCGGGGGTCCTGGTTCAGGTCATCCAGCATCAGCGGGCGCGGATCGGCGATCAGGGCGCCGAGCAGGCCGGAACGGCCGTCCGGCAGCCGGCCGATCGCGGTCTTCTCCGCCTCGGTCAGGCCGGAGGTGAACAGCTCGGTCAGCCGGACGCGCTCGGGGTCGACGACCCCGAGCGCTCCGTACCGTGCCGCACACAGCTCGGTGGCCGAATCCACGATGTGCTGGAGGGTGGTCCGCAGTTCGAGTTCGGAGCCGACGTTGAGGACCGCCTCCAGGAGGACGGGCAGGCTGGCGACCTGGCGGGCGGCCAGGTCCCTCCCGTCCCCGGGGGCCGCCGGGGACGACTCGGCGTGCGTCATTCGGCCAGGGGGTTCAGAACCATGGGGGAGATCTTCCCTTCGATCATCATGCCGAGGCCCAGTACCGCGCAGACGTCCGGCCGTTCGGCGATGGCCACGGGCATCCCGGTCGCGTCGCGGAGCATCTGGTCCAGGCCCGGCAGCAGGGCGCTGCCACCCACCATCATGATCCCTCGGTCCGTCAGATCGGCCACCAGGTCCGGCGGGCAGTCGCGCAGCACCTTGCCGATGCCGTCGAGCACGGCGGTCAGCGGGGTGTAGATGGCGTCGCGGACGGCCGCGGTGTCCACGTTGACGGAGCGGGCCAGTCCGGTGGACACGTCGCGGCCGTGGATGAGGGTGGAGGCCGGGCCCTCGGCGGTGATGCCGTTGCCGTGCAGGGCCAGTTGGAGCGGACGGACGGCCTGGCTGGGCAGCATCAGCTCGTGCGCGTGGCGCAGGTGCTGGACGACGGCGTGGTCGATGGCCTCGCCACCGACGGGGATCCGCTGGGCGGTGACGATCGAGCCGAGGGAGAGGACGGCGATCTGGGTGGCGGCGGCCCCGCACACCATGATCATCGTCGCGGTCGGCTGCTCCACGGGCAGTCCGCAGCCGACGGCCGCCGCGATCAGGGTGTCGACGAGTTCGACGCGCCGGGCTCCGAGTCCGACCATCGTCTCCACCGCCGCGCGCTGGGCGAGCGGGTCGGCGTCGTGCGGGGTGCAGGCGGCGGCCCGCAGCCGGGGCTTGCGGCGCAGGGCGCGCCGCAGCTTCTCGCCGAGGAGGTGGCGCAGCATGCGCTGGGCCATCTCGATGTCGACGACGGTGCCGCCGGAGACCGGGCGGACGACCCGGATGTAGTCGGGCGTGCGGCCGGTCATCCGCTCGGCGAAGGTGCCGACGGCGATGAGTGCGCCGGTCCGCGTGTTCACGGCGGCGACACTGGGCTCGTCCACGACCAGGCCGAGGCCCTTGACGTAGACGCGGGTCCTGGCCGCTCCGAGGTCGACGGCCACGTGGCAGCGGCGCAACTGCTCAAGACTGACGGTCACGGCAGATCCTCCCGAGAGCGCTGACGCAAGAAGACCGGCGGGTGCCGGTCACACTTCGTATCTTCTCGGGTGAATTACTCGTATTGCCCGATTTGATGCTCCGGGCGGGGGGTGTCGTGCGATACGGGAGGGTCGCGAGGGGTGCCGGTGAGTGCTGCACGGGGGTGGAATTCTGCGGCGCCAGGCGCGACCACGCCCGCACCGATCGTGCTACTCGTGCGTAACAAGGTAAAGGGGACTCGATGCTGACGGTCCGCCAGGGACTGCTCGCGCTGCTGACGCTCTGCCTGGCGCTGCTCGCGGCGCCCGCGCTCCCGGCCCAGGCCTCCGGCCCGCCTTCAGGCGCCGCTTCCGGCGCGGCGGCCGGCGCGCCGGCCGGTCTCGCCCAGACCCGGGCCTCCGGCCCGGCCGTCGCGCGCGATCCGGTGGTCTTCGTACACGGCTACAACGCCGACCCCGGCGTCTGGGGCTCCCTGCGCGAGGACCTGCGCGCCGAGGGATACGCCGACTCCGAGCTCTTCTCCTTCGGCTACCGGGATTAATCGCGGTGCATCGGGCTTCAGCCCGGTGGTGAAGTGATTCTGAGAAGTGCTCTGACGTGAGGGCTGGGGCGGACGGTTCTGCTGTATGCGCGTCGGTGAACATTTTGTGTCGGTATGGCGTCACGAAGAGCCAGCGGCACCGCTCGGGACAGGGCAATGTCTGTCCTTTTTTATCGGGCCTACCCCACTGAGGTCCAGGAGCAGATCCTGACCGGGTGGGGTCATACGGTGCGTGCTCTGTGGAATGTGGCTCTGGAACAGCGCGTGTACTTGTGGGAGCAGCGGACGTACAGCCTGCGCTCGGTCGAGCAGTGCAAGCAGCTGACGGCCGCCCGTGCGGAGCTGGATTGGTCGGGTGACCTGCCCGCACAGGCCGGGCAGCAGATCCTGCGCAGCCTCGACAGGGCCTACGACAATTTCTGGGACCCCAACCACCCGGCCCGGTTTCCAGCCAGGAAGAAGCGTGGGCACCGCTTGTCGATTCCGTTCCCGGGGCAGGCGGTCGAGGTCCGCAAGCTGAACCGTCATTGGGCCGAGCTACGCCTGCCGAAACTCGGCTGGCTGCGGTTCCGCCTCTCTTGCGCCGTCGGCGGCGCGATCCGTAACGCCACCGTGTCCCGGGACGGCAATGGCTGGCACATCTCTTTCGGCGTCCATACCGGCCGCAAGCCGGCCGTACCGAATGGGAAACCGTCCTGCGGGGTGGACTTCGGCGTTGCCGCGTCTGCGTTCGTCTCGACCGAGACCAATCCCCGCCTCCTGCCGCCGACGCTGTCCGCCAGCGAGGAGAAGCGGCTCAAAGTACTGGAGCAGCGCAAGGCACGCCAGCTCACCTACGCGAAGAAGCACCAAGGCGGGAAGTGCAGCCGCCGCCTGCGGACGACGATCGCCCATATCGCGAAGCTCACCACTCGGCGGGCCCATCGACGCCAGGAGTTCACGCACAAGCTCACCACCGACCTCGCCAAAAGCCACGGCCTGATCGGTATCGAGGATCTGCGTGTGAAGAACATGACCGCCTCCGTCAAGGGCACCACCGAAACACCGGGGAGGAAGGTTCGGGCGAAGGCTGGGCTGAACCGGTCGATCCTCGACAACACCCCGGGCGAACGGCGGCGCCAGCTTGAGTACAAGACCCTGATGTACGGGTCCGTGCTTGTCGCCGTGCCGCCGTTCCACACCTCTCAGACCTGCGCCAAGTGTCGCCGGGTCGATCCCGAATCCCGTAAGGGATGCGGCCGGCTGTTCGCGTGCCCGCACTGTCATCAACAGCACGCGCAGCACCAGAGCGGTGCGAGTCCCGGCCACCGGCCGGAGGCGGATGCGTGAAGCCCCGAAGCCCGCTCACGCGAGCTGAAGGGAATCGCCCCCGTTCATGGGGGCGAGGATCGTCAAGTGGTGAAGAACCTGAACTCCGGCGACGAGACCCCCGGCGCGGTGCGGTACGCCACCTTCTGGTCCCACTGCGACGAGGTCGTCAACCCCGACGACAGCGTCCCGCTCACCGGGGCGACGAACACCCCGGTCGGCTGCCTCAAGCACAACGACCTGCTCGGGGACGACCCCACCTCGGCGGGCGTACGGGCCTTCCTGCGCTCCTAGCGCCCAGCCCCCTCCACGGACACGTCCTGGAGCAGGCCGTACGTGAACTCCGCGACGCAGGCCCGCCCCGACGCGGTGAACGCCAGCCGCCACCGCGTCGGCGCGGTCCCCTCCATCGGGCGGACGGGGGCGAAGGCCCGCGCCACCTCGTCGACCGTCGCCGACCAGGGCAGCAGGTCCTGCGGCGACTCCAGTACGGGACCGGGCGCGCCCGGGGCCCGGACCAGCCACTCGTTCCAGACCGCCCCGTCCGGCGCGGCGAGCACCTCGAAGCGCAGGCCGGGCCAGAGCGGCACCGGCCACAGCTGGGCCTCGCACGTCAGATCGCCGATCGTGCGGGAGGAAACGGCCTCGGGCGGGCCGAGCACCGAGCGGTAGCGGGCCAGGGCGCCCCGGGACCGCGGCGAGCGGACCATGGCCTGCCAGCGCTTGTTGGCCTCCCGCTGCTCGGCGAGGGAGGCGCCGAGCCGTCGGCGGGCCTCGTCCGCCAGTTCCGGCTGGAAGTCCGCCATCCGGCGGAGCAGCACCAGTTGGAAGCCGGCGGGGCCGAAGGGGCCCGGGGTGAGGGGCGGTGTCCCCGGCGTCCTCGTCATGGACTCCACCCTTCCACACAGAATCCTCACGATCCCGGTATCCGGCCGTTGTGATCGAACGCGTAGCCTGCGGGGCGCCATGGACTATTGCATCGCCTGCCGCAGGTACCTCAACGGCGCGCTGGCGTGCGCTGGATGCGGGACCCCGGCCGAGTACCTGATATCCGCCGCGCCCGCCGCGCCCGCCCCCGGTTCCGCCGCCGGGTTCGGAAGCGACCCGGCCGCGCTCGCCGACGTGTACGCCGACTCCCTCGTCGTGCTGTCCGGGGAACGTGGGCAGGGCCGCGGTCAGCGCCGAGCCGCCGGCCGCCGTGCCGGGCACCGCCGGCGCCGCCGGACCGCGCTCACCGTGGGGCTCGGGCTGATGCTCGCCGCCGGAGGCACCCTGGGCCTGGCCCGGCTGGCGGCCGACGGGGAGCGCACCGACCGGGCGGCGACGGTGGTGCTGACCGACGACGCGGGTCCGGCGGAGCCGGCTCCGCTCCCGGGCCTGACGGAGGATCCGGCCGTGCCCTCGGGGACGGCTTCGGCGAAGGGGCCGGCCGCCGGCACCGCGAAGGCCGCGGCCGGGGGTACGAAGACGGGCGGCACCGGCCGGAGTGCCGGGGCCTCCAGCGCGGGGGCGTCGGGCTCCTCCTCCGGCGCGGGGCCGTCGCGGAGCGCCTCCCGGACTCCGGCGTCCGCCGCTCCGGCCACATCGGGTTCCAGTGGCTCCGCGACTCCCAGCGAGAGCTCGAAGGGGCCCAAGGGGAAGCCCCCCGGGAAGTCCCCGTCCCTGCCCCCGTCACCGACGCCGACGCCCACCCGCGACTGCTGGTGGTTCTTCTGCTGAGGGTCTGAGGCCCCGGCGTCTGCGGGCCCGCGGAAGGCCCGCAGGCCGTCCGCGGGCTCAGCCCAGCATCCGCCGCAGCAGGTCACGCAGGACCGCGCGCTCGGCCGTGGAGAGACCGGCCAGCGGCTCCCGGGCGAAGTCCAGCGACTCGCGCAGCCGGTCGGCCGTCTGCAGGCCGTCCTCGGTGGGCGCGGCCAGCTTCACCCGGCGGTCGGCCGGGTCGGGGCGGCGCTCGACCAGGCCGCGGGTCTCCAGGCGGTCCACGATGCCGGTGATGTTCGACGGCTCGCACCGCAGCTTCTGCGCGATCTTGCGCATCGGCATCGGCTCCATGGAGAGCAGGTTCAGGACGCGGGCCTGGGCGCCGGTGAGCTGGTGGCTGGAGGCCGCGTGCTCGTACTCCTGGTGGTAGCGGGTCACGACGTCGCCGATGAGCTCGACGACTTCGAGGGTCAGGGGATCTGCGCGACGGCTGGGCATGGATCCAGCGTACCCATTTACTTGACAACGTGAAATATCCAGGCGCATGGTTGTTTCACGTCCTGAAGCATTTTGCACTTCTTCCCCCATCCAGGAGTGACGCATGTCCGAGATCCCCGCCGTCAGCCGTGAGTGGCACCTCGTCCGCCGCCCGCAGGGCTGGCCCGTAGCCGAGGACTTCGCCCTGCGCGAGGTGCCGGTCGACGCCGAGCCCGCCGCCGGCCGGATTCTGGTGCGCAACCTCCACATGTCCGTGGACCCGTACATGCGCGGCCGGATGAACGACGTGAGGTCGTACATCCCGCCCTTCCAGCTCGACAAGCCCATGGACGGCGGCGCGGTCGGCGAGGTCGTGGCCTCGGCGGACGAGCGCTTCGCGGTCGGCGACCACGTGCTGCACGGTCTGGGCTGGCGCGAGTACGCGGACGTGGACGCCAAGCACGCCACCCCGGTGGACGCCTCGCTCGCCCCCCTCTCCGCCTACCTCGGCGTCCTCGGCATGCCGGGCCTGACCGCCTACGCCGGGCTCTTCGAGGTCGCCTCCTTCAAGGAGGGCGACTCCGTCTTCGTCTCCGGCGCCGCCGGAGCGGTCGGCAGCCTCGTCGGCCAGTTCGCGAAGATCAAGGGCGCCTCCCGGGTGATCGGCTCCGCCGGCTCCGACGAGAAGGTGACGCTCCTCACGGAGAAGTACGGTTTCGACGCCGCCTTCAACTACAAGAGCGGCCCCGTCGCCGGGCAGCTCAAGGAGGCCGCGCCCGAGGGCATCGACGTCTACTTCGACAACGTCGGCGGGGACCACCTGGAGGCCGCCATCTCCTCCCTGAACGTCCACGGCCGGGCCACCCTGTGCGGGGCGATCGCCCAGTACAACGCCACCGAGCCCGTGCCCGGCCCGCGCAACCTCGCCCTCGTCATCGGCAAGCGGCTGCGCCTGCAGGGCGTGCTGGTCGGAGACCACGCGGGACTGCAGCCCCAGTTCGTCCAGGACGTGGCCGGCTGGCTGCGTTCCGGGCAGCTCGTCGCCGACGAGACGGTCGTCCGGGGCGTGGAGAACGCCACCGACGCCTTCCTCGGAATGCTGCGCGGTGACAACACCGGAAAGATGATCGTTTCTTTCACCGGTTAGGCTCACTCCACACCGCCGTGACGCGTGGGCGCGAGTCCCGGCGATTTACCAGGAGGATTTCCTTACATGTCGATCCAGCAGTCCGACGTCGCGTACACCGCTGTTGCCACCGCCGAGAACGGCCGTGACGGTCGCGTCGCCACCAACGACGGTCGCCTCGAGGTCGTCGTGAACCCGCCGAAGGAGCTCGGTGGCAGCGGCGAGGGCACCAACCCCGAGCAGCTGTTCGCCGCCGGCTACAGCGCCTGCTTCCAGGGTGCGCTCGGCGTCGTCGCCCGCAACGAGAACGCCGACATCACCGGCTCCACCGTCACCGCCGAGGTCGGCATCGGCAAGAACGACGACGGCTTCGGCATCATCGTCAAGATCTCGGCCTCCATCCCGAACGTGGATGCCGCCACCGCCAAGGACCTCATCGAGAAGGCCCACCAGGTCTGCCCGTACTCCAAGGCCACCCGCGGCAACATCACGGTCGAGCTCGCGGTCTGATCTGCGACCCGCTCAACCGGTTCGTTCGTCGAAGGCCGCACCCAGGCACCGGGGTGCGGCCTTCGTCATGCCCGGCGTCCCCCCGCCAGAGACGGCCTAGACTGGATCCATGCGTGATCTTGCGGGGGGATTCGGCTATCTGCTGGCCGGACAGCGATGGGTACTGCGCCACGGACGGTGGTTGGGCTTCGGGCTGCTGCCCGGGCTCGTCTCCCTGGTGCTGTACGCCGGCGCGCTCGTCGGCCTCGGCTACGGCGCCGACGACCTGACCGCCTGGGCGACCCCCTTCGCCGACGGCTGGTCCTCCCCGTGGCTCGGGCTCTTCCGCGGCTTCCTGACGGCCCTGGTCTTCTCCCTCGGGCTCTTCCTCGCGGTGATCACCTTCACCGCCGTGACCCTGCTCGTGGGCCAGCCGTTCTACGAGTCCCTCTCGGAGCAGGTCGACCGCACCGAGGGCGGCGAGGTCCCGGAGTCGGGGCTCACGCTCCCGCAGGAGCTGTGGATCTCCGCCCGGGACAGCCTGCGGATCCTGGGCCGGGTGCTGCTCTTCGGGATCCTGCTCTTCGCGCTGGGCTTCGTCCCGGTGATCGGGCAGACCGTGGTCCCGGTCCTCGGCTTCTGCGTCTCCGGCTTCTTCCTCGCCCAGGAGCTCACCTCCGTCGCCCTGATGCGCCGCCGGGTGCAGCTCACCGAGCAGCTCGCGCTGCTGCGCGGGCGGCGGATGCTGGCGCTCGGCTTCGGGGTGCCGCTCGTCGTGTCCTTCCTGGTGCCGCTGGTCGCCGTGTTCCTGATGCCGGGCGCGGTGGCCGGGGCGACGCTCATGGTCCGGGACCTGGTGGGCGAGGACGCGGAGCAGGGGCAGGCGCAAGGACAGGAGCAGGGCCAGGACCCTGGCCACAGCCAGGGCCACAGCCAGGGCCAAGGCCAGGGCCACAGCCAGGGCCAAGGTCAGGGCCAAGGTCACCGCCAGGGCAAGCAGCTCAGCGCCTGAGCAGGGTGATCGCCCCGGCGGTGTCCTCGCCGGCGTGGGCCGCCGGATCGGCCGCCAGGCGTTCCCGCATCAGGTCCAGGTACGGACTGATCAGCTCGGGGCTGACCCCCTGCTCCGCGGCGGTCCGCAGATAGGTGGCGCTCGCCGTGACCTGCATGGCCAGGTTCGATTCGACGCCCGTGGTGAAGTCCCCGGAGACCAGCCGCTCGGCGGCGGCGCCCGCGAAGAAGCCCATCGCCCCCAGCCACTCGGTCAGCAGCGGAGCCAGGTCCTTGGGGGAGACGTCCTCGCCCTCGATCAGCGCGTAGGCGTGCGAGATCCCGGCGAAGAGCCCGGTCATCGCGCTCAGCAGGGCCACGTCGTGCAGGGCCGCGTGGCCGGGGTCGGAGCCGACGAAGCGGGCGCCGGCCGGGACCTCCAGCGCGCTCCGGTGCTCCTCGAGCAGGTCGGGGGAGCCGCTGTAGAAGACGTACCCGCCGGCCGCGGGGACGCCGATCATCGACGGGGTGGCCATGATGCCGCCGTCGAGGAACCGGGCCCCGCGCTCCTGGGCCCACGCGGCCCGGGCGCGGGCGTCGGCGGGCGTGCCGGTGGTCAGGTCGACCAGGTCCTTTCCGGTGAGGTCCAGGCCCTCCAGGGCCGAACCGACGCTGTCGTGGTCCAGCAGGCAGAGCACGACCAGGCCGTTCGCGGCCACCGCCTCGGCGGGGCTCGCGGCGACGACGGCGCCTTCGGCCGCGAGGGCCTCGGCCTTGGCGGGGGTGCGGTTCCAGACGGTGAGGGGGTGCCCGGCGGCGAGCCAGGTGCGGGCGAGGGCGGTGCCCATCGAGCCGAGTCCGAGGAGGGTGAGCGGGGTCTTCGTGCTGGTGTCGGTCATGCCGTTTAGCCTGGTGGAGGGCCGTCAGGTGCTCAAGTACGCACTTCGGAGTGGGTGGTTACCCCGAGGTGAGCGAACAGGTGGGGAGGGGTGCGTGATGGCATCTGCACAGAGGCCGGGCGCGGATCACTGCGGGATCGCCGCGGCGATGTCCGTGATCGACGGCAAGTGGAAGGTGTCGGTCCTGTGGGAGCTGGAACAGTGCCCGCGCCGCTTCGGTGAACTGCGCCGCCTGGTCCCGGGGGTCTCGGAGAAGGTGCTCGCGGCCCAGCTGCGCGAGCTGGAGGCGGACGGCATCGTCCACCGCGAGGTCTACGAGGAGGTCCCGCCGCGCGTGGAGTACTCCCTGACCCCGCTCGGCCACGAGCTGAACGGGGCCCTGGAGGCCCTCGGCGCGTGGGGCGCGAAGCACCTGCTCCCCGACGCCGCCCGGACCCCGGTGGCTCCCGCGACTCCGCGGTGCTCCTGTGCCAACCCGATAGGATGACCGGCGGCAAGATTCAAAGCTGTCCCCCACCGTCCTAGAGCCCGCGTCCTGTCCGGAGCACCGGTCGTCGGGGTCCGAGCCGGGCAGTGCCTTGCTGAGAGACGACCGGCCACAGCGCTGCGCACCGACCAGGCAGTCGCTGTGCACCGACCAGCAGTAGGGACATCTTTCACGTGACAGTCAGTACCGAGGGGCTGGAGCCTGTGCGCTCGGGTCCCGCGAGTGGACCTGCCACGCGCGCCCGGCCCGTTTCGGGTCCCGCGCGTGGAGTGCTGCGCTCCCGGGGCGCCCTGTTGCTCCTGGAAGCGGTCGTCGCCTTCGCCGGCGCGCTCGCGCTCCCGCTGATGGCCGTGGGCTTCCAGCTCGACCCCCTGGACCGCATCGCGCAGGTCAGCGGCCTGGCCGCGATCCAGTTCCGGTTCGCCCTGCTCGGTCTGGTGTTCATCGCCGCGGTCGTGCTCGCGATGCGGCTGCGCGGTGGCCGCCACTTCAACCTGGCCACCCGGATCTCCGCGGCCGCCCTCGCGGGTCTGGCCAGTGGTTTCGTCGCGGCGGGAGCGGTGGTCGCGCTCCACGGCACGCCGTGGCCGATGTTCGGCCTCAACGGGGACAGCGGCCGGATCGTCGAGTGGGCCCACGCGGTCGCCAACGGGCAGCCGTCGGGCTCCCCGGTCTACCCCCCCGCACCGCTCTACACCCTCGGGTACTACGCCGAGTGGTTCCACGGCGGCAACACCGCCTACGCCTTCAAGGACCTCCAGATCCTCGGAGCCGCCTTCTTCGGGCCGTTCGTCTACTTCGCCTGGCGGCTGCTGCTGAGCCCGCTCCGGGCGCTGGCCTTCGGCGTCGTACCGGCCTTCGCGCTGATCGACGCGTACAAGCCGTACGCCCAGACGGTCCTCGTGGTGCTGGTACCGGTCCTGGTGGCCCTGGTGGTGGCGCTGCGCCGCAGCGGCACCGAGAGCTGGCGGCCGCTGCTGCTCAAGGCCGCCGGGTTCGGCGCGCTGATCGGTGTGCTCTTCCTCACATACTCCGGCTGGTTCCTGTGGAGCGCGGCCGGCGTGTTCTTCGCCGCCGCCCTGTACTTCCCGTGGAAGACCGGCCGGGCCAAGGGTGCCGCGTTCCTGGGAACCACCCTGGCGGCCTTCATGGCGGTGGCCGGGCGGTACCTGGTCGTCATGCTGACCGAGGGCCAGGAGACCAAGGACTTCAACTTCCGCTTCGACACCTTCACCGACCCGGCCTACTACCTGATGTGGCGCACGGACATGCCGGGCAAGGTCGGCGACTGGCCGCCGCCGGGCGAGTTCGGCGGGGTGGGCCTGTTCGCCCTCGTGACCTTCATCTGTCTCGGCATCGCGATCTGGCTGGGACTGCGCAAGCCGATGGTGGTCACGATCACCGCGATGTTCCTCTCCGCCTGGCTGATGCGGATGTACATCGCCTCGCACATGTACGAGACGCAGACCGTCCAGCTCTACACCCGCACCAACAACCAGCTCCTCTACTGCGGGTTGATCTTGGCCGCACTCGTCGCGCACCTGGTGTCGCAGCGGCTGGCAGAACGACGCACATTGGACAATGGCGAGGGCGCGGCCGTACGGGGCCGGGGCTTGCCGGGCCGGGAGGGGGCCGTCATCGGAACCCTGTGCGCCCTGCTGCTCCTGCTCGGAACGGTGTCGTCCTCGATGGCCGACCGGTACATGCCGGCCCAGGACGGGACCTACCGGATCCTGCCGTACGTATCGCACACGATTCGGCAGTTGAACGGGAAGTGCCCCCAATTCGCCCCCGAGCACAAGTGCTCCAAGGACGGCGATCAGACTTGGCTGACATACATCCGATGATCACGAGGACGACATGATCTCCGCATTGACGCGGCTGGCCGACTGGTCGGCCCGGACCCCCAAGAGGCTCTGGGCCGTCAGCTTCGTCCTCTTCTTCACCATCGCGGCCGGCTGGTCCGCGGCCACACCGCTGGGCGGATCCCCCGACGAGCACGCCCACTTCATCCGGGCGGCGGCCGTCGCCCGCGGGCAGATCAACGGCTCCGAGGTGATGGTTCCGCACATGGTCGCGGGCATCAAGGGCGATTTCGCCGAGACCGGCGTGCAGCTCCCGGAGTGGTACTCGGAACTCCCGAAGCACCACGAGTGCTACTCCTGGCGCGCGGGCACCCCCGCGTCCTGCGCGCCCGCGCTCGGCGACTCCGACAGCATCGTCGAGGTCCCCACCGCCGCCGGCCGCTACCACCCGGCGTACTACATGCTGACCGGCTGGCCCAGCCTGCTCGTGGAGGGCGCCAAGGGGCTCTACCTCATGCGCCTGATGTCGGCGCTGTTCTGCTCCCTGCTGCTGGCCAGCGCCGTGGTGACGGCCTCCGAGTGGCGGCGCGGGCGTTCGCTCGCCCTGCTCGGCGTCTTCACGGCGGCGACGCCCATGGCCCTGTTCATGGCCGGCATGGTCAACCCCAGCGGCGGTGAGATCGCCGCCGGAATCCTGGTGTGGACGGGCCTGCTGTCGATCCTCATGTCGCCCGATCCGCGGCTGCTGAACCGCAGGCTCGCCAGGGTCGGCGTCGGCGGCCTGGTGCTGATCAACATCCGGCCGCTCGGACTGATCTGGTTCGCGGGCGCGGTCTGCTTCGGCCTGCTGCTGGCCGAGAGCGGCGTGCTGCGCTCGGTGCTCCGCCGCAAGGCGATGTGGCTCTGGACGGGGCTGCTCGGCCTCGCCACGGTCGGCGCGCTCGCGTGGGCGGCCACGCACCCCGACAACTCCGTCATAAAGATCCCCAAGTACCTCACCACGACGGAGGCGGCCCGCCGGACCCTCGGGGCCACCGAGATGTACATCCAGCAGATGCTCGGCTACTTCGGCTGGCTGGACACCCCGGCGCCGGTCGTCACCTGGTACGTCTGGCTCGGCGTGATCGCGGTGATCACCGTGCTGGGGCTGATGTACGGCCGCAAGCGCGAAGCGCTGGCGCTGATCGCCATGGTGATCGCCATCGTGGTCGTGCCGGTGGTCGGGCAGACCTCGCAGGCGTCGAAGATCGGCCTGGTCTGGCAGGGCCGCTACCTGCTGCCGTTCGCCGTCGGCCTGCCGCTGATGGCGGTGCTGATCATCGCGCGCCGGATGCCGGAAAAGGGCTTCCCGCTGCGCAGGCTGGTCGGCTACTCCCTGCCCCTGCTCGCGCTGGCCAACGCGGCGGCGTTCTACTGGACCCTGCGGCGCTTCGCCGTCGGGATCAGCGGCCCCGTGATCCCGTACGCCGCGCACTGGGCCCCGCCGGGCGGCTGGGTGTTCTGGACCGGCTTCTACACGGTGGCGGCGTTCGCCCTCGTGGTGCCGGGGCTGATGCGGGACCGCGTGCCCGACACGACCCCCGCGCGCACGCCGGCCGACCCGCTGCCCGGAACCGACGGGCCGCAGGGCCCGGAGGTGCTGTCCGGAGCCCGTCCGGAGCCCGGCCCCGAAGCCCGGCGCCACTCACGGGTGACCCAGGCCAGCTGATTCCCCGGCCCAGGCCCCGGCCCGGCGGCGCGTCCTCGGACGCCCCGTCAGGCCGGGGCCTGCGTCGTCCGCGCGCCCTGCTCGTCCGCCCGGTTCCGGCCGGTGCCCTCGACGGTGCCCGCGACGGCGCCCTGGACGGGGAGCCGCGCCGGTACCTCCGCCACGGCGACCGACGGCGTGTGCGCGTCCGCCTCGGCCAGCAGGGTCCCGCCCGGCGCCCATACGGCCGCGCCCCCGCAGCCCGTCCACGGCCCGGCGGGTCCGACGTGGTTGGCGAGGGCCACGTACATCCCGAAGTCCCGGGCGATCCCCGGGTGGACCGCCGCCCGCTCGGCGATGCCGTCGCCCGTGCCGTAGAGCGAGCTCGCCAGGTGGACCCGGCAGCCGGCGGCGGCGCCCGCACCGGGCACGTCCGCGAAGTGGTTGTCGAAGCAGATCCCCAGAGAGAAGCGGAGCCCGCCGAGCTCGAAGCGGCCCGGGACCGTCCCCGCGGCGAAGACCTCCTGCTCCTGCCGGAACAGGTGCTGCTTGGCGTACGTGGTCACGTGCGCGCCGTCCGCGTCGTGGACCAGGGTCGCGATGACGGGCCGGGGGCCGTCCACGCGCAGCGCGACGTTGACGGCGGTGGCGATGCCGGTGGAGCGGACGGGGTCCAGCCGCGGGTCCTCGGCGTCGGCCAGCCACAGGCCGGGGTCGGAGGCTAGCGCGGCCAGTTCGTAGCCGGTCAGGGTGAACTCGGGGAACACCACCAGCCCGGCGCCCTCCTCCCGGGCCCGCACGGCGAGGCCGGCCGCCCGTACGGCGTTGGCGGACACGTCGGCGGGGACGCAGCTCAACTGCGCGGCAGCGATCTTCACCCGCCCCAGCATGCCAGCCCCGCCGTCGGCCCCGCGGTCAGCCCCGGGGCCCCTGGACCAGGTCCAGGAAGGCGCGGAAGACGCCGGGCATGTCCACGGCTTCCGGGGCCAGCAGCCACTGGTACTGGAGCCCGTCCATCACGGCGGCCAGCAGCGGGGCCGCCTGCTCGGGGGTGAGGCCCGAGGGGAGCCGCTCGCCGAACTCCGCGCGCAGGACCGCGGCCATCGCGGAGCGCACCTGCGCGTACCGCTCGGCGAAGAACTCCCGCGCCGGGTGGCCGTCGGTGACGCTCTCGCCGAGCAGCGCCGAGAAGGTCTGCACGATGCCGGGTCGCATGGCGTTGTACTCCACCAGCGAGGCCAGCAGGTCCGGGCGCCAGGCGTCGGCCAGCGCGCGGGCGCCGCCGCCGGTGTCCCAGCGGTCGCGCTCCTCCAGGACCGCGACCAGGAGCGCCTCCTTGGTCGGGAAGTAGTGCAGCAGTCCCTGCTGGGTCAGGCCCACGCGCTCGGCGACCGTGCCCAGGGCCGCGGCCCGGTAGCCGCGCTCGGCGATCACTTCGAGGGCCGCGCGGACGATCTCCGCGCGCCGTTCCTCACTCCTGGCCCTGACCATCGCCCCGCCACCCCTTCCGTCCACACCTGCCAGCAGGACCGTACGGCATCTCAAGATTACGAATAGATTACGAACCCTACCGCTCTACAGGTAACGGGTCCACCATGGGGTCACCGCACAGCGCCGCACCGCACAGCACCGCGCAGCGCACCCGCACTCAACGAGGAGGCATGGCCGTGACCGATGCCGATCAGGTCCGCAACGACGCCGTAGAGACGGCCCTGGGCAAGCTGGACCTCGACACCAAGGCCCGGCTGCTGGCCGGCCAGGACATGTGGTCCCTGCCCGCCGTCCCCGAGATCGGACTGAAGTCCCTGGTCATGTCCGACGGCCCCATCGGGGTGCGCGGCGTGCGATGGACCGCCGACGACCCGTCGATCGCCCTGCCCTCCCCGACCGCGCTCGCCGCCGCGTGGGACCCCGAGCTCGCCCGCCGGGCCGGCCGCCTCCTCGCCCAGGAGGCCCGCCGCAAGGGCGTCCACGTGCTCCTCGCGCCCACCGTCAACCTGCACCGCTCCCCGCTCGGCGGCCGGCACTTCGAGTGCTACTCCGAGGACCCGTTCCTGACCGGCGCGGTCGGCAGCGGCTACGTGAACGGCGTCCAGGACGGCGGCGTCGGCACCACCGTCAAGCACTTCGTCGGCAACGACGCGGAGACCGAGCGGTTCACCGTCGACAGCGTCATCGCCCCGCGCCCGCTGCGCGAGCTGTACCTGGCCCCCTTCGAGGCCATCGTCGCCAACGCCCACCCGTGGGGCATCATGACCGCCTACAACCGGGTCAACGGCACGACCATGACCGAGCACCGGTACCTCGTCAACGAGGTCCTGCGCGGCGAATGGGGCTTCGACGGCTTCAACGTCTCGGACTGGATGGCCGCCCGCTCCACCACCGGCGACATCCTCGGCGGCATGGACGTGGCCATGCCCGGTCCCGTCACCGTCTACGGAGCTCCGCTCGCCGAGGCCGTCCGCGCCGGCGAGGTCCCCGAGTCCGCCGTCGACGACGCCGTCCGCAACGTCCTGCGCCTCGCCGCCCGCGTCGGCATCCTGGAGGGCGCCCCCGCCGCGGTCGGCGAGGTCCCGGCCCCCGTCGACGGCCAGGCGCTGGCCCGCGAGCTGGCCGCCCGCGGCTTCGTCCTCGTACGCAACGAGGCAGTCGCCGACGGAGCTGCGAACGCCGGGAAGCGCGTGCTCCCGCTCGACACCGCCCCCGGCCGCACCGTCGCCCTCAGCGGCGCCGCCGCCCGTGACGCCCGCGTCCTCGGCGGCGGCAGCGCCACCGTCTTCCCGGAGCGGATCGTCTCCCCGCTGGACGGACTCACCGAAGCCCTGCCCGACGGGGCTCTGACCTTCACCGTCGGCGCCGACCCCAGCGACGAACTGACCCCCGCCGACAAGGGCTTCGAGCTCCGCGCGGTCTGCCGGGACGCCTCCGGCGCGGTCCTCGGCACCGGCTCGCTGCCCACCGGCCAGGTCCAGTGGATCGGCGACGACCTGCCCGACGGCGTCACGTACGAGACGATGGCGAGCATCGAGGTCACCGGTACGTTCGTGCCGCGCGAGAGCGGCGAGCACGCCTTCGGCACCCGCGGACTCGGCGCCTTCACCCTCGCCGTCGGCGGCGAGACCCGCTTCGACGGGGTCCAGCCGATGGGCGACGAGGCCGACCCCTTCGAGGCGTTCTTCGGCGCTCCCCAGGTGCGGACCCGCCTCACGCTCACCGAGGGCGAAGCCGTCGAGGTCTCGCTGACCTACCAGGTGCCCGACATGACGACCCTGCCGCTCAAGGCGATCATGTTCTCCTTCCTCCACCTCGGCCCGCAGCGCTCCGCCGACGAGCTCATCGCCGAGGCCGTGGAGGCCGCGCGCGCCGCCGACGCCGCCGTCGTGGTCGTCGCCACCACCGAGCGGGTGGAGTCCGAGGGCTTCGACCGCAAGGACCTCACCCTCCCGGGCCGCCAGAACGACCTGGTGCGCGCCGTCGCCGCCGTCAACCCGAACACCGTGGTCGTCGTCAACGCGGGCTCCCCGGTGGAACTCCCGTGGCGCGACGAGGTCGCCGCCGTCCTGCTGACCTGGTTCCCCGGGCAGGAGGGCGGGGCCGCGCTGGCCGACGTACTCCTCGGCGAGGCCGAGCCGGGCGGTCGGCTGCCCACCACCTGGCCCGCCGAGTTCGCCGACGCGCCCGTCACCGACGTCACCCCCGCCGAGGGGCGCCTGGAGTACACCGAGGGGCTCTTCATCGGCTACCGCGCCTACGAGAAGCACGGGATCGCCCCGGCCTTCCCCTTCGGGCACGGCCTCGGCTACACGGACTGGGCCTACGAGTCCCTGGAGGCCACCCCCACGCAGGCCAAGGTCCGCGTAACCAACACCGGCACCCGGCCGGGCCGCGAGACCGTACAGGTCTACCTGGCGCCCGTCGCGGACAGCGTCGAGCGCCCGGCGAGCTGGCTGGCGGGCTTCGCGAGCGTGACCGCCGGCCCCGGCGAGAGCGTCGACGTGGAGATCCCGCTGCCGGAGCGCGCCTTCGAGATCTGGGACCAGCCCTCCCGCTCCTGGCAGCGGATCGGCGGCGCCTACGAGGTCCGCGCGAGCCGCTCGCACGGCGACACGCGGCTGACGGCGGCCCTCGACCTGTAATGGCCGGAAATCACCCGTACTGATCGACAGTCGTGGTGGTTCACACAAGCCGGACCGGGGGCGGGCCCTGACACCCGCCCCCGGTCCGATCCCTCTCCCGCGTCAACGCGGAGGCTCGGCGGAGGTCACCTGTCGGTGCGCCAGTTCCGCGAGCCGCGCCTGCCCGTCCTTGCCCGGATGGAACCAGTCCCAGCGGCTCAACTGCTCCGCCGAGAAGGGGTACTGGAACACCGCTCCGCCGTCGTAGCGGCACAGCTCGTCCTTCGCGCAGACCTCGCGCAGCGCCTCGTTGTACTCGACCACGCGCGCCCGCACCTGCTCCCGCCGGGCCGTCGCACCGGCGGCCGCCGAGGTCGGATCGGCGAGCATCGACTGACAGATGCCCAGCTTCCACACCTGGCGCACCATCGGGTCGTCCTTGCCCTGCTGCCACAGCCGCTGGAGGTCCGGGACGCTGGAGACGTACACCTGCGAGGCCGGCGAGGCCGCCCGCAGGCCGGCCAGCGCCTCCTCGAAGCCGGAGCGGAAGGCGGCCACCGGAGTCATCGACGAAGCCGAGGGCCGGCAGGCGTCGTTCGAGCCCACCATCACCGTGACCAGGCCCGGCTTGTGCGCGGCCGCCGACGCGAGCTGTGCCGGCAGGTCCGCCATCCGGGAGCCGGTAACCGCGTAGTTCCAGCTCCGCGCGGGCGCCTCGGCCTCGCCGAGCAGCCGGGCGGCCAGCGAGCGCACCTCCGGGTCGTCACCCGTGGCCCAGGAGGCCTCCGGACAGTCGGCCAGCACCGAACAGGCGTCGAAACCGGCCGTGATGGAGTCGCCCACGGCGGCGACCGAGGCCGGCGCGGTGTTCCATCGCGGGGCAGCCTGCGCTCCGAGTTCGCCCCCGGTCTTCGCCGCGTCCGCCGAACACCCGGTCAGCGCACCCGCCGCCACGAACAGCAGGGCGGCCGCCGCGCCCGCGCCCGCGGAAGTCCGACGCGCGCGGCGGCGTGGGGCGGTGGTGCGCATGCGGAAGGTCCCTCCTCGTCGCCCCGCGTCATTCGGCGGCGTCCTGCTGAGTGAATGCTCTGTGTTTACGGGCCTCGGAGCGACCGTACGTCACACCATGACCCCCGGCGCACGGTAGCTTTTTCCCGTGGCGTTTCGGCCGCAAGTCCCGCAACGCAATGTCAAATAATTTCCGTTACATTACATCACGTCACATACTGTCCGTTTTCTGGAGTTTATTCCCGACCTCGTCCCACACTGGAGGTCCCGGTGACGACACGTGGAGTCCTGTACGTGCACTCCGCACCGCGCGCGCTTTGCCCGCACGTGGAATGGGCTGTTGCGGGGGTGCTCGGGGTGCGGGTGAACCTCGACTGGATCCGTCAGCCCGCCTCCCCGGGCACCTGGAGAGCCGAGTTCTCCTGGCAGGCCGAGGCGGGCACCGCCTCGAAACTCGCCTCCGCGCTGCGCGGCTGGCACCTGCTCCGCTTCGAAGTGACCGCGGAACCCTGTCCGACCGCCGAGGGCGAGCGCTACAGCTCCACCCCGCACCTGGGCATCTTCCACGCCGTCACCGGCATGCACGGCGACATCCTGATCCCCGAGGACCGGCTGCGCGCCGCCCTCGCCCGGTCCGCGCACGGGGAGACGGACCTGGAGGCGGAGATCGCCAAACTGCTCGGCAAACCCTGGGACGACGAGCTCGAACCCTTCCGCTACGCGGGCGAGGGCGCCCCGGTCCGCTGGCTCCACCAGGTGGTCTGAGCACACGCAGAAGGCCCCGCCCGGCAGATGCCGAGCGGGGCCCTTCGTGCGTGGGAACTCAGACGCTTCGGAAGGCGAGGGTCACGTTGTGGCCGCCGAAGCCGAAGGAGTTGTTGATCGCGGAGATCGGCCCCTCCGCCGGGAGCTTGCGGGGCTCGCCGCGCACGATGTCCGCGTCGATGTCGTCGTCGATGTCGTCGAGGTTGATCGTCGGCGGGGCGAGGCGGTGGTACAGCGCCAGCACCGTGGCCACGGTCTCGATGCCGCCGGCGCCACCGAGGAGGTGACCGGTCATCGACTTCGTCGCCGAGATCGCGATGTGGTCGAGGTCGTCGCCCAGCACCTTGCGCAGGGCCTTCAGCTCGGCCGTGTCACCCTGCGGGGTGGACGTGGCGTGCGCGTTCAGGTGGACCAGCTCGGCCGGGTCGAGACCCGTGTTGTCGAGCAGGTTCTGCACGGCCGCCGCGACACCGCGGCCGGTCGGCTCCGGCTGCGCGATGTGGTGGCTGTCCGCGGACAGGCCCTGGCCCAGCACCTCGCAGTAGACCCGGGCGCCGCGCGCGGCGGCGTGCTCGGCGGACTCCAGGACCACGACGCCCGCGCCCTCGCCGAGGACGAAGCCGTCGCGGGCCTTGTCGTACGGACGGGAGGCCGTGGTCGGGTTCTCGTTGTTCTTGGACATCGCCATCATGTTGGCGAACGCAGCGATCGGCAGCGGGTGGATCGCCGCCTCGGTGCCGCCCGCGACGACCACGTCGGCACGGCCGGTGCGGATCATCTCGACGGCGTAGCCGATGGCCTCGGCGCCGGAGGCGCAGGCGCTGACCGGAGTGTGCACACCCGCGCGGGCGTTGACCTCCAGGCCGACGTTGGCCGACGGGCCGTTGGGCATGAGCATGGGGACGGTGTGCGGGGAGACCCGGCGCACGCCCTTTTCCTTCAGTACGTCGTACTGGTCGAGCAGGGTGGTCACGCCGCCGATGCCGGAGGCGATGACGGTGCCCAGGCGCTCGGGCGCGATCGACGCGTCCTCGCCCGCCGGGGCGGTGTAACCGGCGTCGGTCCACGCCTCGCGGGCCGCGATGATCGCGAACTGGGCCGAGCGGTCCAGCTTGCGGGCCAGCGGCCGGGGAAGGACCTCACTCGGGTCCACGGCGGCGGTGGCGGCGATGCGGACCGGGAGTTCGGCGAAGCGCTCACCTTCGAGAGGCTTTACGCCGGAACGGCCGGCAAGCAGACCTTCCCAGGTCGAAGCGCTGTCGCCACCCAGCGGAGTGGTTGCGCCGATACCGGTGACGACCACGGTGCGATTGGTCGGGCTCACAGGAATTCTTTCTCCACGTTTCAGGGGGTGAATTGTCACGGCGCCACCGCGGGGTGGCGACAAACGCTCGTCAGGCTCAGGCCTGGTGCTTGAGGATGTAGCTCGCGGCGTCGCCGACGGTCTTGAGACCCTTGACGTCCTCGTCCGGGATCTTCACCTCGAAGCGCTCTTCGGCGGCGACGACGACCTCGACCATGGACAGCGAGTCGACGTCCAGGTCGTCGGTGAAGGACTTCTCGAGCTGGACGTCCTCGGTCGGGATGCCGGCGATCTCGTTGACGATCTCCGCGAGACCTTCGACGATTTCTTCCTGGGTGAAGGCCATGTTGGCGCTCCTTCTATAGCTAGCTGGGGGTCAAACGGAGTCCGGGATGTGGATCCCGGGCCCTAGGGGAGGGTAACGACCGTTGCGGCGTAGACGAGCCCCGCCCCGAAGCCGATGACGAGCGCGGTGTCGCCGCTCTTCGCCGCACCGGTCGCCAGGAGCCGCTCCATTGCGAGCGGGATCGAGGCGGCCGAGGTGTTGCCGGTGGTTTCGATGTCACGGGCGACCGTGACGTGCTCCGGCAGCTTCAGAGTCTTCACCATCGAGTCGATGATCCGCATGTTCGCCTGGTGCGGAATGAAGACGTCCAGGTCATCAGCGGTGATCCCGGCTGCGTCGAGCGCCTGCTGGGCCACCTTCGCCATCTCGAAGACGGCCCAGCGGAAGACCGCCTGGCCCTCCTGCGTGATGGCGGGAAACTTTTCGCCGCCGTCCCTGCCGAGGTACTCGTCCCACGGCACGGTCTGCTTGATGGTCTCCGACTTGTCGCCCTCCGAACCCCACACGGTGGGGCCGATGGCCGGCTCGTCCGAGGGGCCGACGACCACGGCGCCCGCGCCGTCACCGAAGAGGAAGGCCGTCGCGCGGTCCTCCAGGTCGGTCAGGTCCGAGAGCCGCTCCACGCCGATGACCAGCACGTACTCGGCCGAGCCCTCGACGACCAGCCCCTTGGCCAGGGTCAGGCCGTAGCCGAAGCCGGCGCAGCCCGCGGAGATGTCGAAGGCGGCGGGCTTGCCCGCGCCGATGCGGTGCGCGATCTCGGTCGCCACGGCCGGGGTCTGCTTGAAGTGCGACACCGTCGAGACGATCACGGCGCCGATCTTCTCCGGAGCGATCCCGGAGGCGGCCAGGGCCTTGCCCGAGGCCTCCACCGACATCGCGGCGACGGTCTCCTGCGGCGAGGCCCAGTGCCGCGTCGCGATACCGGAACGGGAGCGGATCCACTCGTCGGAGGAGTCGATGGTTTCGAGGATGACCTCGTTCGGCACCACACGGATCGGACGGTAGCCGCCGACACCGAGGATGCGGGCGTACGGGGAGCCCTTGGCAGGCTTGATCTTCGACATGCTGAGGTGGGCTCCTTCTCTCAGGCCGCGTGCTCGGAGACGAGCGCCGCGGCCTTTTCGAGATCGTCCGGGGTCTTCAGGGCCACGCTCGGTACGCCCTTCAGCGCGCGCTTGGCCAGACCCGTCAGGGTGCCACCGGGGGACAGCTCTACGATCCCGGTGACGCCCAGCGCGGCGAACGTCTCCATGCACAGGTCCCAGCGGACCGGATTGGCCACCTGGCCCACCAGCCGGGCGACGACATCGGCGCCCGTGGTCACGACCTGACCGTCCTTGTTCGATACGTACGTCAGCGCCGGGTCGGCCGGGGAGAGGGCCGCCGCGGCCTTCTCCAGACCGGCGACCGCCGGAGCCATGTGGTGCGTGTGGAAGGCGCCCGCGACCTTGAGGGCGACGACCTTCATGGAACCCTCGGGCTTCTCGGCCTCCAGGGCCGCGATCTGCTCCATGGTCCCCGCGGCCACGATCTGGCCCGCGCCGTTCACGTTCGCCGGGGTCAGACCCAGCTTCTCCAGGTGCGCGACGACCACGTCCGGGTCCCCGCCGAGGACGGCGGCCATGCCCGTCGCGGTGATCCCCGCGGCCTCGGCCATGGCGAGCCCGCGGGTGCGTACGAAGGACAGCGCGTCCGTGTCGGACAGGACTCCGGCGTACGCGGCGGCGGTGATCTCGCCGACGCTGTGGCCCGCCACGGCGCCGAAGGCGGTGGGGCCGATCGCGGGGACGGCGGTCAGCTCGGCCGCGGCGAGCAGGCCGGCGGCCACCAGCAGGGGCTGTGCGACGGCCGTGTCGCGGATCTCGTCCGCGTCGGCCTTCGTGCCGTAGTGGGCAAGGTCGAGCCCGATGGCGTCCGACCAGCCGGCGACGCGGTCAGCGGCGCCGGGCAGTTCGAGCCAGGGAGTCAGGAAGCCGGGCGTCTGTGCGCCTTGGCCGGGAGCGACGAGTACGAGCACCCTCACACTCTCTCTTGTGTTCGGTCCGCGCCGCCCGTGGGGACAGGGACGAAGAACCATCGGGGTAATTGTTGATGTCCGACAAAAGCTTAGGACTGAGGATCGCCGTCGGCCAGACGCCCGAGGATCAGGGCGATCCGCAGCGTGAACGCGGAGCGGACATCCGAGGGCGACCAGCCGGTGACGTCTGTCACACGTCGCAGCCGGTAGCGCACGGTGTTCGGGTGCACGAACAGCATCCGAGCCGCGCCTTCCAGGCTGCTCGCCTGCTCCAGGTAGACGCTCAGCGTTTCCAGGAGGGCCGATCCGGCCTCTTCGAGCGGTCTGTAGATCTCCTCCACCAACTGCTCGCGGGCCGAAGGGTCGGAGGCGATCGCGCGTTCGGGCAGGAGATCGTCCGCGAGGACCGGCCTCGGAGCGTCCTGCCAGGCCGTACAGGCCTTGAGTCCGGCCGCGGCGGCCTGTGCCGATTTCGTGGCGTTCAGCAGGTCCGGGACCACCGGTCCGGCGACCACCGCACCCGCCGCGAACGGCCCGATCAGCGACTTCGCCACCTGCATCGGGTTGTCGCTGCCACCCGCGATGACCACGAGCCGGTCGCCCAGCACACCGGTGAGCACCTGCAGCTTGTGGTGGCGGGCGGCCCGTCGGATCGCCTCGACGGTCAGCTCGCTGTCGCCCTCCGGAGCCGTGCCCAGCACCACGCACACGTGCTCGGGGGAGTTCCAGCCGAGGGCCGCGGCCCGGGACAGCGCACCCTCGTCGGCCTCCCCGGACAGCACCGCGTTGACCACCAGGGACTCCAGCCGGGCGTCCCAGGCACCGCGCGCCTCGGCGGCCTGGGCGTACACCTGGGCGGTCGCGAAGGCGATCTCCCGGGCGTACACGAGCAGGGCCTCGCGCAGGATCGACTCGTCGCCGGGCGCCGCTACCTCGTCGATCGCGGTCTCCATGACCTCGATCGTGGTGCGCACCATCTCGACGGTCTGGCGCAGGGTGATCGCCCGGGTCAGCTCGCGCGGAGCCGTTCCGAAGACGTCGGTGGAGATCGCCTGCGGGGTCTCCGGATGCCGGAACCACTCGGTGAACGCGGCGATACCGGCCTGGGCGACCAGGCCGATCCAGGACCGGTTCTCCGGCGGCATCGCCCGGTACCACGACAGCGTCTCGTCCATGCGCGCGATGGCGTTGGCGGCGAGCCGGCCGGAGGACTTCTCCAGCCGTCGCAGCGTCGCCGAGTGCGGATGGGGCGGAGCCGGATGCGCGGGGTGGACCGCGGGTGAATGCTCACGTTCGGGTTGGGGCACGTGACAAGACTGCCTTATCGGGACCGCTGCGCGGAGTCCGGTCTCATCCCGGGCCGCGCCCCGGGGGCTACGGTGGCCCCCATGATTGATGTACGCCGAGGCTCCGACCGGTACGCGGGCGGGGAACCCCACTCCGGGATCACCACCCGGCACGCCTTCTCCTTCGGCCCGCACTACGACCCCGAGAACCTGCGGTTCGGCCCGGTCCTGGCGTGCAACGAGGAGAGCCTCGCCGCCGGCGCGGGCTTCGACGAACACCCCCACAGCCACACCGAGATCGTGACCTGGGTGGCCGAGGGCGAGCTCACCCACCGGGACGCCACGGGCGCCGAAACCCTGGTGCGGCCCGGTGACGTACAGCACCTCGGCGCGGCGTCCGGCACCCGGCACGTGGAACGCAACGACGGACCCGGGCCGCTGTGCTTCGTCCAGATGTGGCTGGCCCCCGCCGATCCGGCCGGGGAGCCCTCGTACACGCTGGTCAGGGGGATCGCCGACAGCACGCCCTACGCCGTGCCCGCGGCCGGGGCCGTCCTGCACGTACGGCGTCCGGGCGCGGGCGAGCGGGTCGCCGTACCGGCCGCAGGGCGGGTGTACCTGCACGTCGTACGGGGAGACCTGCGGCTGGACGGCGTGGATGGCGACGAGCTCAGCCCCGGGGACTCGGCGCGGATCACCGGCGAGCCGGAGCTGGAGCTGGTCGCCGGATCCCCGGCCGAGGTGCTGATCTGGGAGTTCTCGTAGGAGGGGCCCCGTAGGGGGTGGCCGCAGGGGCCTCAGCGGGTCCTGAGCTCCGCGAGCACCGCGTCGGTGAACGGGGGCCAGGCCTCCACGGCCCACGGCCCGAAGGCGCGGTCCGTCAGCGCCACGCAGGCGGCGCGGGCGTCCGGGTCCACCCACAGGAAGGTCCCGGACTGCCCGAAGTGCCCGAAGGTGCGCGGCGAGGAACCGGCGCCCGTCCAGTGCGGGGCCTTCCCGTCGCGGATCTCCATGCCGAGCCCCCAGTCGTTGGGGGACTGGTGGCCGTAGCCGGGCAGGACGCCCTTGAGGCCGGGGTGGACCACGGAGGTGGCCTCGGCGACGGTACGGACGTCCAGCAACCGGGGCTGCTGGAGTTCGGCGGCGAAGCGCACGAGGTCGGAGACGGTGGAGACGCCGTCCTTGGCGGGCGAGCCCTCCAGGCTGCTCGACGCCATGCCCAGCGGCTCGAAGACGGCCTCCGCCAGGTACGCGGCGAAGGGGATGCCGGTGGCCTTCGCGATGTGGTCGCCGAGCTCCTCGAAACCGGCGTTCGAGTACAGCCGGCGCTGCCCGGGAGGGGCCGTCACCCGGTGCTCGTCGAAGGCCAGGCCACTGGTGTGGGCGAGCAGGTGGCGCACGGTGGAGCCCTCGGGCCCGGCCGGCTCGTCCAGCTCGATCGCGCCCTCCTCGTAGGCGACGAGGGCGGCGTACGCGGCGAGCGGCTTGGTGACGGAGGCCAGCGGGAAGCGGTGGTCCACCGGTCCGTGGGCGGCGAGCACCGTCCCGTCGGCGTCGACGACGGCCGCGGCGGCGGTCGGGACCGGCCAGCTCTCGATGATGCGCAGACTCTGCAAGCTCTCCATGCGGCCGAGGGTACTTGCTTGGAGTGCACTCCAAGGATTTAGCGTGGAGCCATGAGCCCGACCGAGAGCCCACTGCAGACACGGACGCGGTACACGATCAGCGAGGTCGAGGCCCGGACCGGTCTGACCCAGCACACCTTGCGCTGGTACGAGCGGATCGGCCTCATGCCGCACGTGGACCGCTCCCACTCGGGTCAGCGGCGCTTCACCGACAAGGACCTCGACTGGCTGGCCTTCGTCGGCAAGTTGCGCACCACGGGAATGTCGGTGGCGGACATGGTCCGGTACGCCGAACTCGTCCGTGAGGGCCCGCACACCGCCGCCGACCGGCGCGCACTGCTGGAGCGGACGCGCGACGAGGTGCGGACGCGGATCACGGAGCTGACGGACGCGCTCGCAGTGCTGGACTACAAGATCGATACGTATGCGATGTGCGCGACCGTCGCGGGAGAGGCAGACCGGACATGACCGGGAACACGGTGAGGATCGAGACGGTGGGGATCGAGACGGTGGGGATCGAGCAGGTCGAACTGGGCCGGGGCGGCCCGCTGGTGGGCGTCCAGGGGCTCGGCTGCATGGGCATGAGCGAGTTCTACGGGGACACGGACGAGGCGGCCGCCCGGCGGACCCTGGACGCGGCGCTGGCCGCCGGGGTCACCCTCTTCGACACCGCCGACGTCTACGGGCGGGGCGCCAACGAGGAGTTCCTCTCGCCGTTCGTGGCCGCGCACCGCGACCGGATCACCCTCGCCACGAAGTTCGCCATCGAGCGGACGGACGACCCGGTGTACCGGGGGGTCCGCAACGACCGCGCGTACGTCCGCGGCGCGGTGGAGGACAGTCTGCGCAGGCTGGGCACCGAGGTGATCGACCTCTACTACATGCACCGGCGCGATCCGGCCGTGCCGCTCGCCGAATCGGTGGGCGCGATGGCGGAGTTGGTGCGGGAGGGCAAGGTGCGCCACCTCGGGCTCAGCGAGGTGACCGGCGCCGAGCTGCGCGAGGCGCACGCGGTGCACCCGATCGCGGCGCTCCAGTCGGAGTGGTCGCTGTTCAGCCGGGACGTGGAGCGCAGCGCGGTGGGCGCGGCGGCGGAGCTGGGCGTGGCCGTCGTGCCGTACTCCCCGCTCGGGCGCGGCTTCCTGACCGGCGCGTTCGCGGACGCGTCGGCGGAGCTGACGGCCGGTGACTTCCGGCAGTACCAGCCCCGTTTCACGGGGGACAACGCGAAGGCCAACGGGGCGCTGCTGGCGCCGGTACGGGAGATCGCGGCGGCCCGCGGGGCCACGCCGGCCCAGATCGCCCTGGCGTGGGTGCACCAGCGGGCGGCGGTGCACGGCCTGACGGTCGTCCCGATCCCGGGCACCCGCAAGCCCTCCCGCCTCACGGAGAACACGGCGGCGACCCGCATCACGCTGACGACCGCCGAACTGTCCCTCCTGGACCCGATCGCAGCCCGGGTGGCGGGCGACCGCTACGCCGACATGAGCGCCACCTCGGCGGCCCGCGAGGGGTAGGACGGGCGTCAGCCAAATCCAGCCTCGAACGGTGGAAGGGAGGGTAGGGGACAGCCCCGCAGGGCCGGCCGACGCCCCGCAGGGTCAGGCTCCGGCCGTGAAGCGGTCCCGCAGGGCCCGGTACTCCGCATCCGTGAGCAGCCCCGCACTGTGCAGCTCGGCGAGGTGCTGGATCCGCTCCCACTCCCGGGGCCCGGGCACACGAGCCCCCACCGCGCCGGAGGCGACCGGCGCCCGCGCCCGCAGAGCGGTGAGCACCGCCGCCGCGAACGGCAGCGACTCGTGCACGGCTCCGTACCCCACGCCGAAGACCGCGGAGGCGAGATCGTGGTCCGGCCGGGGATCACCGGGGCCCTCGCGGGGCAACAGCCGCAGGTGCCCGCCGGACCGTTCCGGGGAGTGCCAGACCAGCCCGGCCAGGGCGGCCAGCGGATACCGCTGGTCGCCCGCCTTCCACTTGGCGCTGGTGGCCCCGGTCCGCGACCAGTGGAAGGTGACGGACCCGCCGTCGAAGGCGAGCCGGGCGTCGTACGCCTTCAGCGTGGCCGGCGGCTCCGGGGCGGAGACCAGGAACCGCTCGGCCGGCCCGGCCGGCCCCAGCCGCTCGCGCAGGGTCTCGGCGAAGGCCGCCACCCGCCCGGCGCCGGCGCCGCCACCCGGCAGCACCAGCCGGTACGGATCGCAGGCTTCCCGCAACTGCCCGGCCGCGGCCTCCATCAGCGGATCCGCTCCGGCCCGTACGCGGGCGTGCAGCACCAGGGCGTCCCGCCGTCCCACGGTCAGGCCCACCCCGGACAACGCTTCGAGGGGAATCCGGCGTTCCCCCAGGGCGTGCCAGAGTCTGGGCGTTCGCAACCCCCGTGCGAAGCGGATGATGAGCGAGTTCGTGGTGCGGTCGAACTCCCAGACGGCATGGTTTCCGGCCAGTACGTCACCCATGCGGCACATCGTAAAGGGACGCACCCCCGTGCGTCCCCCTGCTGTGAGGTCCGATTTCGGGTCGGCCGGGCGGGTCAGGAACCGTCCGGCCCGGATGTTCCGCGCCGGCAGGTGTCGTCCCCGGCGGCGCACACCGTGGAACCGAACGCACCGGTTCCGATACGGGCGAAGTTGTCCAGGGATTCGGTCCCTGGCTCGAAGTAGCCGGTGTGGCTCTTGGCTCCGGCCGCCGACAGGACCCGTGCGCCGAACTCCTCGGAGACCGGATCCGCGCCGTGGCCCAGACCCCCGAACTCCAGGTGGGGCACGTCGGCGATCCAGTCACCGGCGTCCCGCATCGCCCACACCCGCGCCGAGGTGCCCAGCTCGGCGGCGTTCTCCGCGCGCATCCCGGGGCTGCCCGCCACCACGATGTCCGTGACCCGGCGCGGCAGTTCGTGCGCGGCAACCCCGCACACCACCGATCCGTAGCTGTGGCAGAACAGCGCCACGCTCGCCTGCCCGGGCAGCGCGGAGGTCAGCGAGCGCAGCCGGGCCGCGCCGTCCACGGCCAGCCGGCCGGTCACCGCGTCCATGCCGACACCGGTCGGGGCCGTGTAGCCGGCCCAGGCGATGACCGCGGTCCGGCCGCCCGGGGCGGCCGCCCGCTCGGCCTCGTACAGGGACTCCGCCATGCCGACGGGGGCGGTCAGCCGGCGCTCGGTGCGCTCGAAGGTGAGCGCGTCGGTGTCGACCCCGGGGACGATCACCGAGATCCGGCGGGCCTCGCCGAGGTCGCCGAAGACCTCGGCGGCGAGGGCGCCGCCGGTGGGGTCGAAGACGAGGATCTGCCGGCCGGGCTCGGCGAGGGACGCGAAGCGGTGGGCGCGCCGGGCGGCGGTGGCGCGGTCGGCGGGGGCCAGCGCGATGTCGTGCGCACGGGTCTCCTCGACCCGCGCGGCCTGCTGCAGGGCCATCCGGTTGGCCCGGTAGCGGACGGTCGGCGGCGCGCCGTCGAGATTGCCGACCACCAGCGGGTGCCCCTCGGCGAGCCGGGCGCGCTGGGCGCCGTCGAGGCTCGCGAAGAAACGTGCCACCACCGACGCCGGGGCATCGGCGGCGGGCAGGGCCCGGCCTTCGAAGCGGGCCCCGGACCAGGAGGCGAGCGCGGCCTCGCGCGGGGACGGGCCGCTCGCGGGCCGGTAGACGGCCGTCCAGCCCGTGGTCGTCAGCATCAGGAAGACCACCGCCAGCGCGAGCAGGGCGCGCAGGGCGGCCGGGCGCGCGGGGGCGTCGGCGGAGTGGGCGTGGGCGGGGCCGGGCAGGTTCACTGCGCCCAGCCTAGGAGACCTCGGCGGCTGCCTGCGCGCCGGGTGACGGGAGTCACCGCCGACCGTGGGACGCCCCGCCGGCGGGTACGCCCGTACGGGACCCGCGGGCGCGGGCGCCCGTGCCCGTACGGGACCTGCGCCCGGCCGGGAGGCGACCGCGCCGGTCAGGCGGGTCGGCGCCAGTCGGCGGCCAGTGCCGGGCCGATCTGGTCGAGGTAGACCTCGGTCATCCGCCGGATGGTGGCCACGCTGGTGTCCTCGCCCTGCCCCCAGAGCCGGCCGGTGACGCGCATCACGCCCGTGAACGCGGCGACGGCCACCCGCGGGCGCGGGTCGGTGTCCACGTCCAGGCCCTCGCGCTCGGCTATCAGCCGGGCGATCTGCTCCTCCAGCTCGGTGGAGCGGCGCAGGTGCACGGCGAGCAGGGCCGGGGTGGACTCGATCAGCCGGTAGCTGCGCATGTACAGGTCGAGCGGAACCAGGTCCGAAATGGCCTCGTCGACGGTGTCCCAGGCGGCGAGCACGGCCGAGCGCATCGCCTCGAAGGGGCCCTCGGCGGGCGGCCGGGAGCGCAGCGCCGCGACGAAGTGCGATTCGACCAGGTCCTGGACGGCGAAGGCGACTTCTTCCTTGTTGGCGAAGTACCGGAAGAAGGTGCGCTGGGAGACGTCGACGGCGTCGGTGATCTCGTCGACGGTCGTCTCCTCGTACCCCTGGGCGATGAAGAGGAGGAGGGCCGCGCGCAGCAGTGCGTCGCGCGTGCGCTGTTTCTTGCGCTCGCGCAGTCCGGCGGCCGGTGCGGGCGCGGGCCGCTGATCGGTCATCACGGCGGTCAGGGTACCTTTGAATGCTCCCCTCCCCAGGGACGTGGATTCTCTCCCCTGGGGGCTGGGTGGGGATTTCCGGCTCAAGCTGCCTTACGAACCAGCGGTTCGTCGGGTCTTCTGCTCTCAGCGCCGGCCGGGTTCAGACCTGCCCGGACGAGCATCACGCGTGCGGAGTTCTTGTCCCGTGGGGACACGGCTCCGCAGGCGGTGCAGGTGTAGGTGCGTACTCCCAGCGGCAGTGCGTGCTTGGCTCTCGCTCCGCACTGCGCGCAGTCCATAGTCGTGTACGCGGGATGTACCAGGTGCACGGCACGGCCGTGCTTACGGCCCATCTCGACCAGAGCCGCTTTGGTGGCCCCGATGGCGGCGTCAGCAGCCTTCCTCGCCATGCTGGACTTGGCGAGGAACTTCGAGCTGAAATCCTCGACGGCTAGGGCGTCGTGATCGCGGACCACACTTTTGGCCCACTTGCGGGCGGTGTCCTGCCGCTGCCTGCTGATCTTCTTGTGGAGCTTCGCGGCCTGCCGCCGGGCCTCCCGGTAGCCCTTGGACTGCTTCTTGCCCTTGGGCGCGCGGCGGCGGGCCATCATCCGCTGGTACCGGGCCAGCCTCGCGGCGGCCTGCCGGCCGTGTTCCGGGTGCTGGAGATCATGGGCGTCACTGGTGGTCGTAGCGGTCTCCGTGACGCCCCAGTCGATCCCGATCACCGTGCCAGTCGCGGGCAGGTGCTCGGTAGGGACGGGGACGACGAACGAGCAGTACCAATGGCCGAGACGGTCCCGGTAGACCCGTACCGACGACGGATCGGCAGGAAGATCTCGTGACCACACCACCGTCAGCGATCCCGCCTGCTACATGCAGACGGCCGCCCTTGAGCCGGAAGCCGCGCTTCGTGTAGTTCAGGCTCGGATCCGTATCGCGTTTCCTCTTCCAGCGAGGCATACCGGCCCGCTGCCGCACCGGCACCCGGCCCTTGATGTCCTTCTGCGCCTTCGCCCGGGACTTCCCGAAATCCCGTACCAACTGCTGCTGTGGAACACTCGCTCCCTCCCGCAACCACAAAGTGTGGGCACGGGCCTCGGTCAGCATCCGGTCGAGCTCCGCCGGACCACACGTCCGCTTCTCCACGCCCTCAAGGTGGACCTGGTTTGCGGCGTGGACCTGCTTCGACTTGGCCACGCACTCGTTCCAGATCCACCGGCACCGGTCCCACTCCGCCACCAGCGCGGCAAGCGCAGTGGACGACACGCGAAGCCGGTAGGTGAACCGGGCACACCCGGCTTCCCCCGCTGTCGCTGCCCCCGATGCCGTCACCACACCAACGTAGAACCGCGGCTCTCACCGGTCCTCCGAACGTCTACGCCCTACCCGAATGAGTGACCAGTCGATCCGAGGATCGTCGCGGAACTGCCCAGGGAACACCCCGGTCGTTGGGGGCGCGGCTGAGGCGGTCGCCCCGGGTCCCGCCCAGCGCCTCGGAACAGCTTGCGCAGCCCATCACGGGGGTCGCGCACGACACGTTCGTGTCAGGGATGAGCACGGCCTTCACCGTCGCGGGCGTGGTCGCAGTACTCGCCGCGGTCGTGGCCGGCTTCACGAAGCGCGGCGCGAACGCGGCGGCGGGGGCGGGCGCGGCCCACATCTAGCCCCGCCCCGGCCGCCCGACCGGACACAGTGCCCCGCTGGTTCTGTGCCGCCGGCCGGGCGGCCGCGGCGGTCGTGGAGCCCGCGGAGGCGTCAACTCCAGGGCCGCGACAGCCCCGTCGGACGGTTCCGGCGGGGCTGTCGCCTATCCGGGTGGACCCGCTCGCGGCCCCTTCCGCCGGGACGTCCGCGCAGGTCAGCGTGGTGTCGACGGAGCCTTCGGAAACGGTCCGGGGCCCGTACGTCCACCAGGAGTTGACCCGTCATGCGTACGTGGAACACCACTTTCTCCGGGCGCACCGCCGCCACGGCCACGGTGCTCGCCGCCACCCTGCTGATCCCGGGCACCGCGGAATCCGCCCACGCGGCCGGCCGCGCCCCGGGCCGCACACCGGCGCAGGCCCAGGCGCAGGCCCCGACCCCGGCTGATGCTCCCGCTGCGGCCCGGGGTTCCGGGCGGGCTCGGGGGCGGGCCGCCGGGCCGCCGGCGCTCGGGGCGTGCGCCACCGGGCAGCTGTGCCTGTGGGCGAAGCCCGAGTTCAAGGGCGCCCGCACCACGCACGAGCTCAGCACCCTCGACATCAACAGCTGTACCGCCCTGCCCGCCGGGACCACCGCGCAGTCCCTCACGAACCGGACCGGCCGCCCGGTCACCACCTACCAGTCGGCCGAGTGCGCCGAGACCGGCGAGTTCCAGACCTACCCGGGCGACGGCGTGTGGCTGCCCCAGTCGCCCTACCAGGTCAGGGCGTTCAAGGTGTGGGAGCGCTGACGGCCCCGCCGCCCGCCTGGACCGGCCCGCCCTGGGCGCCGATGCCCGCGCCCGGGCCGGGCTCCCGGGCGGGCCCGGCGGGCTGCGGGATCCCGCCGAGCCGGGCGACCTCGCCGCGCAGCGCCCGTACCTCCGCCGTCAGTTCGGAGATCGCCGCCGTCTGGGCGCGCTCCACCTGGTCGTCGCGCTCGAAGCGGGAGATGAACCAGGCCGCGATGTTGGCGGTCACCACACCCAGCAGCGCGATCCCGGACAGCATCAGCCCCACCGCCAGCAGCCGTCCGAGTCCGGTGGTGGGGGAGTGGTCCCCGTACCCGACCGTCGTCATCGTGGTCACCGACCACCACAGGGCGTCCCCGAGGTTCTTGATGTTGCCGTCGGGGGCCTCCCGCTCCACGCTCAGCACCGCGAGCGAGCCGAACATCAGCAGCCCGACCACCGAGCCCGCCACGTACGTGGTGAGCCGGATCTGCGGGGCCATCCGCGCCCGCCGGCCCATCAGCAACAGGGTGGAGACCACCCGCAGCAGCCGCAGCGGCTGGACCAGCGGCAGCAGTACCGCCGCCAGGTCCAGCCAGTGGGTCCGTACGAAGGCCCTCTTCGAATGCGCCAGGCCCAGCCGCACCAGGTAGTCGGCGGCGAAGGCGGCCCACACCACCCACTCGGCGTGCCTGCAGGCACGGTGCACCGCCGGGCTCGCGTCGGGCAGGACGATGGGCACCGCGTAGGCCACGGCGAAGCCCAGGGCGAGCACCAGCAGCGGGGTCTGCGTCCGGCGCTCCCACCGCGCCTGGGGTGAGGGTTGCTTCATGGGGAGCATCGTAAGGAACGAGTAAGGGCGCCGGGACAGGTGTCCCGGCGCCCTCGCACGCAAAGGCGACTGCTACGCGTCGCCGCCCGCCGCGCCCGGGTCGGCCGCCCGGACGTCCAGCAGCTGGTAGCGGTCGATCGCCTGCTTCAGCGCCGAGCGGTCGATCTTGCCTTCCTTGGCCAGCTCGGTCAGCACCGAGAGGACCACCGACTGCGCGTCGATGTGGAAGAAGCGCCGGGCCGCGCCCCGCGTGTCCGCGAAGCCGAAGCCGTCCGCGCCCAGCGAGGTGTACGGGCCGGGCACCCAGCGCGAGATCTGGTCCGGGACCGCCCGCATCCAGTCGGAGACCGCCACGAACGGACCCTCCGCGCCGGACAGCTTGCTCGTCACGTACGGGACGCGCTGCTCCTCCTCCGGGTGGAGCAGGTTGTGCTCCTCCACGGCGACGGCATCGCGGCGCAGCTCGTTCCAGGAGGTGGCCGACCAGACGTCCGCCTTGACGTTCCACTCGGCGGCCAGGATCCGCTGCGCCTCCAGCGCCCACGGCACCGCCACGCCCGAAGCCATGATCTGGGCGCCGATGGATCCGGAGGTGCCCTCCGAGATCCGGTGGATGCCGCGCAGGATGCCGTCCACGTCCACGCCGGCCGGCTCGGCCGGGTGCTGGATGGGCTCGTTGTAGACCGTCAGGTAGTAGAAGACGTCCTCGGCGTCGGGGCCGTACATCCGCCGCAGACCGTCCTTGACGATGTGCGCGATCTCGTACCCGTACGCCGGGTCGTACGCCACACAGCCCGGGTTCGTCGAGGCCAGCAGCTGCGAATGGCCGTCGGCGTGCTGCAGGCCCTCACCCGTCAGGGTGGTCCGGCCGGCGGTCGCGCCGAGGACGAAACCGCGCGCCAGCTGGTCCGCCATCTGCCAGAACTGGTCACCCGTGCGCTGGAATCCGAACATCGAGTAGAAGACGTAGACCGGGATCAGCGGCTCGCCGTGCGTCGCGTACGCCGAACCCGCGGCGATCAGCGAGGCCGTGCAGCCAGCCTCCGAGATGCCGTCGTGCAGCATCTGGCCGGTCGGCGACTCCTTGTACGCGAGCAGCAGGTCGCGGTCGACCGCCTCGTACTGCTGGCCCAGCGGGTTGTAGATCTTGGCGCTCGGGAAGAACGCGTCCATGCCGAAGGTGCGGTACTCGTCGGGGGCGATCAGCACGAAGCGCTTGCCGATCTCCTTGTCCCGCATGAGGTCCTTCAGGATGCGGACGAAGGCCATGGTGGTGGCGATCGACTGCTGGCCCGAGCCCTTCTTGGCGGCCGCGTACGTGGCGTCGCCCGGGAGCTGCAGCGGCTTCGCGCGCACCACGCGGGTCGGCACGTAGCCGCCGAGGGCGCTGCGGCGGTCGTGCATGTACTGGATCTCGGGGGAGTTGCGGCCCGGGTGGTAGTACGGCGGCGCGCCGTCCTCCAGCTGGGCGTCCGTGATCGGGATGTGCAGGCGGTCGCGGAAGCGCTTGAGGTCGTCGGCCGTCAGCTTCTTCATCTGGTGGGTCGCGTTGCGGCCCTCGAAGTTCGGGCCGAGGGTCCAGCCCTTGACCGTCTGCGCGAGGATCACCGTCGGCTGGCCCTTGTGGGCCTTGGCCGCCGCGTACGCCGCGTAGACCTTCTTGTGGTCGTGGCCGCCGCGGCCCAGGTGCTGGATCTGCTGGTCGGTCATGTTCTCGACCATCGCGCGCAGCCGGTGGTCCCCGCCGAAGAAGTGCTCACGGATGTACGCACCCGATTCGGTGGCGTACGTCTGGAACTGCCCGTCCGGGGTGGTGTTCATCTTGTTGACCAGGATGCCGTCGCGGTCCTGGGCCAGCAGCGGGTCCCAGGAGCGGTCCCAGATCAGCTTGATGACGTTCCAGCCGGCGCCGCGGAACTGCGACTCCAGCTCCTGCATGATCTTGCCGTTGCCGCGGACCGGGCCGTCGAGGCGCTGCAGGTTGCAGTTGACGACGAAGGTCAGGTTGTCGAGGTGTTCGCGGGCCGCGATGGAGAGCTGGCCGAGCGACTCCGGCTCGTCCATCTCGCCGTCGCCGAGGTACGCCCAAACGTGTGACTTGGACGTGTCCGCGATGCCGCGGGCCTCCATGTACCGGTTCATCCGGGCCTGGTAGATCGCGCCGAGCGGGCCGAGGCCCATCGAGACGGTCGGGAACTCCCAGAAGTCCGGCATGAGCCGCGGGTGCGGGTAGCTGGAGAGGCCGTACGGGGCCTTCGACTTCTCCTGGCGGAACGCGTCGAGCTGCTGCTCGGAGAGCCGGTCCAGGAGGTAGGCGCGGGCGTAGATACCGGGCGAGGCGTGGCCCTGGAAGAAGATCTGGTCGCCGCCGTCGCCCTCGTCCTTGCCCCGGAAGAAGTGGTTGAAGCCCACGTCGTAGAGGGAGGCGGAAGAGGCGAAGGTGGCGATGTGACCGCCGACGCCGATCCCCGGGCGCTGGGCGCGCGACACCATGACGGCCGCGTTCCACCGGGTGGCGTTGAGGACCTTGCGCTCGATCTCCTCGTTGCCGGGGAAGAAGGGCTCGTCCTTGGTGGCGATCGTGTTGACGTAGTCCGTGGAGCGCATCTCGGGCACGGCCACGCGCTTCTCGCGGGCCCGCTCCATCAGCCGCAGCATCAGGTAGCGGGCGCGCTCACGGCCCCGCTCGTCGACGGCGGCGTCCAGGGAGTCGAGCCACTCCTGCGTCTCTTCCGGATCGAAGTCCGGTACCTGACTCGGCAGGCCACCAATGATGATCGGATTGCGATCGGATGCGGAAGCCACGCTGTTCCTTCGCTGTCGGGGGAGTCGTGCCTTGGGGTTCGCCGCCTCCCATGGTCTTACGCTCGGCAGAAATCGTCATCTTTACCGTTGGGTAATCCCTGGAGGTGGCGGGATTGTGCTGGCTGTGGCGACGACAACGCCCAAACCGCAACCTTACGCCCATGTCGATCAACCCCTTCGCAAGGCCGTTCGTCCCTCAAACAGGTGCGAAAGTCCCGAGGCCGTGCCGAATGAGGTGGAATGGTGTGGGATGAATCACCAGGGGTACATGCGGAAGGGCTGAAAGTTGCGGCGAGACGGCCGCAATCGTCACCGTTTCGACGGTCTCGGCGGCCGGGTACTTGCGCGATCCGCCGCGCCCGTGTGGACTACGCCCAATGCTGCGCGTACGCGCGCCGCCGAAGAACATTCACCGAACATGAGCAGGAGGCACCCCGTGAGCGCGACCGCGGACCACGCGGAGAACCTGGCCGCCAGGCTGGGTTTCCAGTCCGAACAGGTGGTCCAGGAGATCGGCTACGACGACGACGTCGATCAGGAATTCCGTGATGCCCTAGAGGATCACGTCACCGAACTCGTCGATGAGGACTACGACGATGTCGCAGACGCGGTTCTGCTGTGGTTCCGGGAGGACGACGGCGACCTGACGGACGCCCTGGTCGACGCGACCGACTTGGTCGAGGACGGCGCACTGATCCTGCTGGTGACCCCCAAGACCGGCAAGGACGGTTTTGTCGAGGCCAGCGACATCAGCGAGGCCGCCGAGACCGCCGGCCTCTCGCTGGCCAAGGGTCTCCCCGTCGGCAAGGAGTGGACCGCCACCAAGCTGGTGACTCCGAAGACGGCCAAGTCCAAGCGCTGAGCCGCGCCCCGCAGCCATGCGGACACACGCACCCCGTTCGCCGGATGCTTCCCGGTGGGCGGGGTGCGTGCGTTTCGCGGGCGGACCGGGCCGGACGCGCGGGGGCCCCGCAGGCGCGGGACCCATAAGGTGAGATCACCCGAACAGCCCAACGCAGGGATGCGGGACGAAGGGATGCGACAGATGGCGATCGAGGTCGGCAGCAAGGCCCCGGACTTCGAGCTCAAGGACAACCACGGCAGGGTCGTGCGGCTCTCCGACTTCCGGGGGGAGAAGGCCGTCGTGCTGCTCTTCTACCCCTTCGCCTTCACCGGCGTCTGCACCGGCGAGCTCTGCGAGCTGCGCGACCAGCTGCCGCGCTTCCAGAACGACGACGTGCAGCTCCTCGCGGTCTCCAACGACTCCGTACCGACCCTGCGCGTGTTCGGGGAGCAGGAGGGGCTGGAGTACCCGCTGCTGTCGGACTTCTGGCCGCACGGCGAGGCCTCCCGCGCCTACGGGGTCTTCGACGAGGAGAAGGGCTGCGCGGTGCGCGGCACCTTCGTCATCGACCGCGACGGCATCGTGCGCTGGAGCGTCGTCAACGGGCTGCCCGACGCGCGTGACCTGAACGAGTACATCAAGGCCCTCGACAGCCTCTGAGTCCGTGTCGCAGGCTCATGGGCACGTGCCGCCAGGCACGCGGGCCCGTTCGCCTCGAATAAGCCCGTACAGGCGGGAACCCGTCACTAGGATCGAAACGTTGATCCGGTAGCAACCGCACGACGGGGCCCTGCCCCACACAAAACCTTATGGAGGACCCGTGGGAGTCAGCCTCAGCAAGGGCGGCAACGTCTCGCTGTCCAAGGCCGCGCCGAACCTGACCGCGGTCATCGTCGGTCTGGGCTGGGACGCTCGCACCACCACCGGCGTCGACTTCGACCTCGACGCCAGCGCGATCCTGGCCAACGACCAGGGCAAGGTCACCGGCGACTCGAACTTCGTCTTCTTCAACAACCTGAAGAGCCCCGACGGCTCGGTCGAGCACACCGGTGACAACACCACCGGTGAGGGCGAGGGCGACGACGAGGCGATCAAGGTCAACCTCGCCGGCGTGCCCGCCGACGTGGCCAAGATCGTCTTCCCGGTCTCGATCTACGAGGCCGAGAGCCGCCAGCAGAGCTTCGGCCAGGTCCGCAACGCGTACATCCGCGTCATCAACCAGGCCGACAACACCGAGCTCGCCCGCTACGACCTGTCGGAGGACGCCTCGACGGAGACCGCCATGGTCTTCGGCGAGCTCTACCGCAACGGTGCGGAGTGGAAGTTCCGCGCCATCGGCCAGGGCTACGCCTCGGGCCTGCGCGGCATCGCGCAGGACTTCGGCGTCAACGTCTGAGCCTGCTCCACCAGAGCAGTCGTTCCATCCGTCCGGCGCCGTGCACTCGTGTGTACGGCGCCGGACCGGCTTTACGGTCACCACGCCGTACCGTCACACCGTCACCGTCGTCCGGGGAGGACCACAACATGGGCGTCACACTCGCCAAGGGGGGCAATGTCTCCCTCTCCAAAGCCGCACCGAACCTCACCCGGGTTCTGATCGGCCTCGGATGGGACGCGCGCTCGACCACGGGCGCCGACTTCGACCTCGACGCCAGCGCGCTGCTGTGCAGCAACGGCCGGGTGCTCGGGGACGAGTACTTCGTCTTCTACAACAACCTGAAGAGCCCCGAGGGCTCCGTCGAACACACGGGAGACAACCTCACCGGCGAGGGTGACGGCGACGACGAGTCGCTCATCGTCGATCTCACCAAGGTTCCGGCCGGCGTGGACAAGATCGTCTTTCCCGTCTCGATCCACGAGGCCGAGGCCCGCCGGCAGAGCTTCGGCCAGGTCAGCAACGCCTTCATCCGTGTGGTGAACGAGGCGGACGGCCAGGAGCTGGCCCGCTACGACCTCTCCGAGGACGCCTCCAGCGAGACCGCGATGATCTTCGGCGAGGTCTACCGGTACGGGGGCGAGTGGAAGTTCCGCGCGGTGGGGCAGGGGTACGCGTCGGGGCTCCGCGGCATCGCTCTAGACTTCGGGGTCAACGTTTCGTAAAGCCGTACAACACGATGGGATGCCAGTGGTTCTGAAAACCTTCGGCTGGTCGTTCGCAGTCACTGCGCTCGGACTGGTCGCAGCGGTGCTCTACGGGGGGTGGGAGGCTTTCGGGATCGTCGCGATCCTGTCCATCCTGGAGATCTCGCTGTCCTTCGACAATGCGGTGGTCAACGCCGGAATCCTGAAGAAGATGAATGCCTTCTGGCAGAAGATCTTCCTCACCATCGGTGTTCTCATCGCCGTGTTCGGCATGCGCCTGGTCTTCCCGATCGTGATCGTCGCGATCAGCGCCAAGATCGGGCCGATCGAGGCCGTCGAACTCGCGGTGCGCGACCAGGACATGTACAAGCAGCTCGTGACGGACGCCCACCCGTCCATCGCCGCCTTCGGTGGAATGTTCCTGCTGATGATCTTCCTCGACTTCATTTTCGAGGACCGCGACATCAAGTGGCTCGCCTGGCTGGAACGCCCGCTCGCCAAGCTCGGCAAGATCGACATGCTCTCCGCGTGCATCGCGCTGATCGTCCTGGCCATCACCTCGATGACCTTCGCCGTCAACGCCCACCAGCACGGCGGCACCCACGTCGACAAGGCGCAGACCGTCCTGGTCTCCGGCATCCTCGGCCTGATCACCTACATGATCGTGGGCGGCCTCTCCGGCTACTTCGAGAACAAGCTGGAGGAAGAGGAGGAGCACGAACACGAGATCGAGGAAGCGGCGAAGAAGAGCGGCAAGCCCGTCTCGGCCGTCGCCATGGCCGGCAAGGCCGCGTTCTTCATGTTCCTCTACCTCGAAGTCCTCGACGCCTCCTTCTCCTTCGACGGGGTCATCGGCGCCTTCGCCATCACCAGTGACATCGTGATCATGGCGATCGGCCTCGGTGTCGGTGCCATGTACGTCCGGTCGCTGACGGTCTACCTGGTCCGCCAGGGCACCCTCGACGACTACGTCTACCTGGAGCACGGCGCGCACTACGCCATCGGCGCGCTCGCCGTCATCCTGCTCGTCACCATCCAGTACGAGATCAACGAGGTCATCACCGGCCTCGTCGGCGTCGTGCTGATCGGGTGGTCCTTCTGGTCCTCGGTGCGCCGCAACAAGCGCCTGGAACTGGAGGGTTCCACCGCCGAGGCATGATCGCGGCGGTAATGCGGAACGCTCAAGTGCGGGGCGGTCCGGAAGGTCCACGGACCTTCCGGACCGCCCCGTCCGCATGTGGGCACGTCGGCGTGCCCGGATGACGGCACGTCGCCAGGGGGCCAAGCGCGCCAAGGGATCAGGGGGTTGTGGGGATGGGATTCTTCGACGGCATCAGGGGCAGCCGCGGCACGCAGTTCCAGTCGGGCAGTGCCTCGTCGAACGCGATCGAGCTGACCAAACGCCATCCGACGGTATCGCTCACCAAACAGGGGGCGGTGCACGGCAATCTGCGCGTGAATCTCTCCTGGCGGATGCGGACCTCGGACATAGGCGGCCGCAGCGCCGGCCAGAGCGGGCAGCTCTTCCGGCATCCGTTCAAACTGTTCAAGCCCGACATGGTGCAGGCGCACACCCAGGGCATGGTCAACGTCGACCTCGACATCGGCTGTCTCTACGAGCTGACCGACGGCACCCGGGGCGTCGTCCAGCCGCTGGGGAACCTGCACGGGGACATCAACAGCCCGCCGTACGTGAAGCTGAGCGGGGACGACCGGTTCGGGGCGCCCTCCGGCGAGACGATCTTCGTCAACCTCGACCACGCCGAGGCGATCAAGCGGCTGCTGGTCTTCGTGTACATCTACGACCAGACCCCGGCCTTCGACCGGACGCACGCCCTGGTCACCCTCTACCCGATCACCGGGCCGCGGATCGAGATCCCGCTGGAGGAACGCCACCCGCACGCCCGCTCCTGCGCGGTCGTCTCCCTGGAGAACATCAAGGGGGAGCTGATCGTGCGGCGCGAGGTCACCTTCGTGTACGGGTTCCAGGCCGAGCTGGACCGGCTGTACGGGTGGGGTCTCCAGTGGGGCCGGGGCTACAAGACGAAGACCTGACGGGGCCGGCCGGGCTCGCCGGCCCGGCCGCCGCTCACCGGCGGATGAACTGCGGGCCCTGCGCCGGCAGCCGGAAGGCCGGATCCCCGGCCGGGGACGGCACCGGGGCCTGCGACACCGGCTGCGGGTAGCCGTAGGCGGGCTGGGAGACCGGCGGGGCCTGGGTGGGGGGCGCCGGGGTCACCGGGGCGGCCGGCGGGGCCTGTCCCTGGGCCTGGGGCCGTCCCTGCGCCTGCCCCTGGGCCTCGGCGGCGTTCTCGTCCACGGAGATCCCGTGGTCGGTGGCCAGGCCCACGAGCCCGTTGGAGTAGCCCTCGCCGAGCGCGCGGAACTTCCACGTGTCCCCCCGGCGGTACAGCTCGCCGCAGATCAGCGCCGTCTCGGCGCCCGTCTCCGGCCGCACGTCGAAGTAGGCCAGGGGTTCGGAGCCGCCGGTCGCGGTGGCGTCGTAGAGCAGGATCCGCAGGTCGCGGACCCGCTCGAAGGGCACGTCCTCGGCGGAGGCGACGACGAGGATCCGGTCCACGGCCGGGGTGACGGCCCTCAGGTCCGCCTGGACGGCGTCGGTGATCCCGTCGCCGAGCTGCTTCTTCCCGAGCCGCCAGACGGCCCCGGAAGGGTGCCGGGGCTGGTTGTAGAAGACGAAGTCCTCGTCCGAGCGCACGCGCCCGTCCGCTCCCACGAGCAGCGCGGAGGCGTCCACGTCGGGTACGTCGGTGCCCCCGGTCCAGCGCAGCACCGCCCGTACCGCCAAGGCGGCCACGGGGATGTTGGAGCCCTTCTGCATCGCGTGCGTCATGGCGGTCATCCTGCCCTCCCGGGCGGGACCGGGACAATGCGGCCCCCCGTAGACCTTGTCCGGATCGCGAGACCTGGGCATGGTGCAAGAGGGTTACCTGGATTTCATGTGCTTGAGGAACTCTTGACTCACGTTCGTACGTACTATTACCGGCCATGCCAGATCGGCCGCCGAGCCTGTACGGGGGAAGCACATGCGTCACTTCGGGCACGTATCGCCCACTGTCCGCAAGGACCTCTTCCACCAGGAGCCGGCCGAGTTCACCGCCGCCTCCCCCTCCGCCACGCTCGCGGCCGCCCTGGGGGCCACGCTCTACAGCCCGGCCACCCGGCCCCAGCTCGCCCGTGACATCCGCAAGCAGGCCGGCCTCGGGGTCGTCTCCATGGTCCTCTGCCTGGAGGATTCCATCAGCGACGCGGACGTCGCGGGGGGCGAGGAGAACCTCGTCCGGCAGTTCGCCGCCCTCCACGAGGACCCGGCGGAGCTCCCGCTGCTCTTCATCCGCGTCCGCGAGCCCGAGCAGATCCCCGACCTCGTGCACCGGCTCGGCGGCTCGGCGGCCCGGCTGGCCGGATTCGTACTCCCCAAGTTCAGCGAGAGCCGGGGCATCGCCTTCCTCGACGCCGTCGCCCAGGCGGAAGCCGCGAGCGGACAGCCCCGGCTGTACGCGATGCCCGTCCTGGAGACCCCCGAGCTGCTCCACCTGGAGACGCGGGTCGAGGCCCTCGCCGGGATCTCCCGCACGGTCAACAAGTACCGCGAGCGGGTCCTGGCGCTGCGCCTCGGCGTGACCGACTTCTGCTCCGCGTACGGGCTGCGCCGCACCCCCGACATGACCGCGTACGACGTCCAGATCGTCGCCGGGGTGATCGCCGACGTGGTCAACGTGCTCAGCCGCGCCGACGGCACCGGCTTCACCGTCACCGGGCCCGTCTGGGAGTACTTCCGCAGCCAGCAGCGCCTCTTCAAGCCGCAGCTGCGCCGCAGCCCCTTCCTGGAGGAGGGCGTCGAAGAGCTGCGCACCGCGCTGATCGAGCACGACCTGGACGGGCTGCTGCGCGAGATCGAGCTCGACCGGGCCAACGGGCTGCTGGGCAAGACCTGCATCCACCCCGCCCACGTCACCCCGGTGCACGCGCTCTCGGTGGTGTCGCACGAGGAGTTCAGCGATGCTCAAGACATCCTGCGCCCCGAGAGCGGAGGCGGCGGAGTGATGCGTTCCGCCTACACGAACAAGATGAACGAGGTGAAGCCCCACCGGGCCTGGGCCGAGCGCACCATGCTGCGCGCCGAGGTCTTCGGTGTGGCGAAGGAGGAGGTCGGCTTCGTCGATCTCCTCACGGCCGGGCTCCAGGTGTGAGCGGGCCGTTGACTGCGAAGAAGGGCAAGAAGATCGAAGCGGTGTGGTCGGGAACGTGGGTCGCGGACCGGCTGGGCGTGAGCCTGGAGGAGGGTGCGGGCGACGGCCCGCGGCTGGACGAGCTCCTCGGGCTGGCGCTGCGGCGCAACCCCAAGCGGGCGCACCTGCTCGTCTCGCGGGTCCTCGGCAAGCACGTCCCGCAGTCCCCGGCGGCCGTGTACGCCGCCGGGTACGGGCTCGGCCAGCGGGTCCGGGAGCTGCTGGGCGAGGCGGAGGCGGCCTCGGCCGTGGTCCTGGGGTACGCGGAGACCGCGACCGGGCTGGGCCACTGCGTGGCCGACGGCCTGGGCAGCGCCCCGTACCTGCACTCCACCCGCCGCCCCGTGCCCGGCGTGGAGGCCGCGGGCGGCTTCGAGGAGGCCCACTCGCACGCCACCTCGCACCTGCTGCTGCCCGAGGACCCGAAGCTGCTGGCGGGCTCGGGCCCGCTGGTCCTCGTCGACGACGAGTTCTCCACCGGCAACACCGTCCTGAACACCATCGCCGACCTCCACGCCCGCCACCCGCGCGGCCACTACGTGGTCGTCGCCCTCGTCGACATGCGCTCCCCGGCCGACCGCGCCCGCCTGACGGCCTTCGCCGCCGAGCTGGGCGCCCGCGTGGACCTCATATCCCTGGCCTCGGGCACGGTCTCCCTCCCGGAGGGGGTGCTGGAGAAGGGCCAGGCGCTGGTGGAGCGGTACGAAGCCTTGGCCGCCGCCGCCGCCGCTGCCGCAGGCACCGCCGCCGACACCGCCGCCGACACGGCCGCTGCCGCCGCCGCCGACACGGCCGCTGCCGCTGTCACCGCCACGGCCGATGCCGCAGGCACCGCAGCTGCCGCCGCCGCGAGCGCGGCCGGGCACGCCGCCGCTGCCGGATCTCAGCCCGCTGCCGGCGAATCGCAGCCCGGGGCTGGGCAGAATCAGCCCCTGCGGCGTTTGAGCAGCGGGGTCCGGGGCGGCGCCCCGCCATTCGACCCGCACCCGATCACCCGCGTGGAACTGGCCTGGCCGGCCGGCATACCCGACGGCGGTCGCCACGGCTTCACCCCCGCGCACCGCGCAGCCCTGGACGCGGCGCTGCCCGCGATGGCGGACCGGCTCAAGTCCGCGCTCGGCGCGGACCCCGCGCGGGTCCTCGTACTCGGCAACGAGGAGCTGATGTACGCCCCGCTGCGCCTCGCGCAGGCCCTGGAGGCGTCCGGCGCCGCGGCCGAGGTCCGCTTCTCCACCACCACCCGCTCGCCGGTGCTCGCCGTGGACGACCCCGGCTACGCGATCCGCACCCGGCTGGTCTTCCCCGCCCACGACGACCCGGCCGACGGCCCCGGAGCCCGGTACGCGTACAACGTCACCGGCACAGCCGACACCGCCGGCTTCGACGCCGTGGTCGCCGTCGTGGACTCGGCCGGGGACACCGCAGAGCTCCGCACCGGTCTCCTCGCGGCCCTCGCGCCGCACACCGGCCGGGTCCTGCTCGCGGTCATACCTTCGTACGTACCCGACCGGCAGGAGCCGATCATGACCGAGCCCCTGCGCGCGCCACTGGGCGAACCACTGCGCGGGCCCGCCTTCTCCTCCTACGCCGCCGAGGACGTCGGCTGGCTGCTCCAGGACCTCTCCGACGTCGAGCTGGAAGCCCCCACCGAGGAGCGCGAGGAGGCCATCCAGGCGGGCGGCGCGCACTACGCGGAATCGCTGCCGGTGGAGTTCCAGCCGTCCCCGGAGTACCAGCAGCTCTACCAGAGCGCACTGACCGCCTCCGCAGCCCGGATGGCCCGCGCCGTCGGCACCGTCACCGAGACGGTCCTCGCCGAGCGCTCCCCGTCCCCCGTCCTCGTCTCCCTGGCCCGTGCCGGCACCCCCGTGGGCGTGCTGATGCGGCGCTGGGCGCAGGCCCGGCACGGCCTGGACCTGCCGCACTACGCCGTCTCCATCGTGCGCGGCCGGGGCATCGACGCCAACGCGCTGCGCTGGCTGGCCGCCCACCACGACCCGGCCGACATCGTGTTCGTCGACGGTTGGACCGGCAAGGGGGCGATCACCCGCGAACTGCACGAGGCCCTGGGCGAGTTCGAGGGCTTCAACCCGGAGATCGTGGTCCTCGCAGACCCCGGCTCGTGCGTGGAGACGTACGGCACGCGCGAGGACTTCCTGATCCCCTCCGCCTGTCTCAATTCCACTGTTTCCGGACTGGTCTCGCGTACGGTGCTCAGGTCCGACCTGGTCGGGCCCGCCGATTTCCACGGCGCGAAGTTCTACCGCGAGCTCGCCGGGGCCGATGTCTCCGTCGCGTTCGTCGACACCGTCTCCGCGCACTTCGAGGAGGTGGCCGAGGCCGTGGACGCCGAGGTCAAGGAGCTCCTCGCCGCCGACCGCACGCCGACCTGGGTGGGCTGGCGGGCGGTGGAGCGGATCAGCGAGGAGTACGGCATCCACGACGTGAACCTGGTGAAGCCCGGCGTCGGCGAGACCACGCGGGTGCTGCTGCGCCGGGTGCCGTGGAAGATCCTCGCGCAGCGCGGCGCCGGGGCCGACCTGGACCACGTACGCCTCCTCGCGGAGCAGCGGGGGGTGCCGGTGGAAGAGGTCGACGGCCTGCCCTACTCCTGCGTAGGACTCATTCATCCCCGATTCACGCGCGGCGCCACGGGCGCCGACGGAAAGGCTGTGGCCGCCAAGTGACCGTCCTCGTAGCCAGTGACCTCGACCGTACGCTCATCTACTCGGCGGCCGCGCTCGGCCTGACCATGCCCGACCCGGTGGCCCCGCGGCTGCTGTGCGTGGAGGTGCACGAGAGCAAGCCGCTGTCGTACATGACGGAGACGGCGGCGGGGCTGCTGGCCGAGCTGTCCGCCGACCCGGGCGCCGTGTTCGTGCCGACCACCACCCGCACGCGCAAGCAGTACCAGCGCATCCGCTTCCCCGGCCGGCCGGCGAAGTACGCGATCTGCGCCAACGGCGGCCAGTTGCTGGTGGACGGGGTCCCGGACCGGGACTGGCGCCGCCAGGTCGCGGCGCGGCTCGCCGCGGAGTCCGTCCCGCTGGAGGAGATGCACGCGCACCTGATGTCCGTGACCGACCCGGCGTGGCTGCGCAAGGCGCGGGTGGCCGAGGACCTGTTCGCGTACCTGGTCGTGGAGCGGGCGCTGGTCCCCGCGGAGTGGATCAAGACGCTGACGGAATGGTCCGAGGCGCGCGGCTGGACGGTCTCGCTGCAGGGCCGGAAGATCTACGCCGTCCCGCGGCCGCTGACCAAGAGCGCGGCCATGCACGAGCTGGCCCGGCGTACGGAGGCCACGAGCACGCTGGCCGCCGGGGACTCGCTGCTCGACGCGGACCTGCTGCTCGCGGCGGACACGTCCTGGCGGCCGGGCCACGGCGAGCTGGCCGACGCCGGCTGGACGGCGCCGCACGTGACGTCGCTGGCCCAGGCGGGAGTCCTGGCCGGCGAGGAGATCGTGCGCGCGTTCACCCGCGAAGTGGCGCGACTGCGCACCCCGGCCGCCTGATCTTGGGCACACTGGGCCCATGACCAAGGGAAACAGCACCAAGATCACAGACGAGCTCTACCAGTACATGCTCGCGCACAACCCCCCGCTGGACGAGGTCCAGCGGGGGCTGGTGGCGACGACGTACGAGGTGTTCCCGGACGCGGCCGGAATGCAGTCGGCCGAGGAGCAGGGGCCGTTGCTGGCCTTCCTGGTCCGGCTGACCGGTGCGCGGCACATCGTGGAGATCGGCACCTTCACCGGCTTCTCCTCCCTGTCGATGGCGCAGGCCATGCCGGCGGACGGACGCCTCATCGCGTGCGACGTCTCGGAGGAGTGGACGGCGTACGCGCGCGAGGCCTGGGCGAAGGCCGGGGTCGCGGACCGCATCGACCTGCGGATCGCGCCCGCGCTGGAGACGCTGCGCGCGATGCCGGCGGAGCCGCACATCGACCTGGTCTACATGGACGCGGACAAGCAGAGCCAGATCGCCTACTGGGAGGAGCTCGTACCGCGGCTGCGCCCGGGCGGTCTCCTCGTCACGGACAACACGCTGTACCACGGCATGGTGCTGGACCCGGCGGCGACCGGCGGGGCGGCGGGGGTCCAGGCCTACAACGACCACGTCGCGGCGGACCCCCGCATGGAGTCGGTGCTGCTGGCCATCTCCGACGGCATCACCCTGTCCCGCAAGCGCTAACCGCACCCGCCCCCACCACAGCACCCTCCGCCACCGCTGCCCCCCATGGGCGCGGCGGGGGCTGCGCTGGTCCCGCCGACGGCGACGGCGGAGAGCAGCTTGACGGTATCGGCGTGCCCGGCGGGGCAGTCGGCGGGCGCGGAGGATTCGGCCATGGGCCGACTGACCTCGAAGGTGTCTTCGCAGGTCCGGCAGCGGAATTCGTAACGGGGCATGCGGACAGGCTACGCAGTGGACCCCCGGCCGGGAAGCGCTACTGCCGCGGGGCCAAACGTCGGCCGTCGTGGGTGCGGATGTGCGGGGCTGCGGGGGAGAGAGCGTCGAGGAGGCGGACGGCGTAGGCCTCCGACATGCGGGCGGTGATCTCCTCCGGGGAGAACCAGGCGACCGAGGTGGACTCCTCGGAGGTGCGCTCCGCCCCCCGGAGGGCTTGCAGCGGAAGACCAGGGCGACGATGCCGCGCGTCGTGTTTCTTGTAGACGCCGGTGAGCCGGTCCACCTCGACCTGGATTCCGGTCTCTTCCCACACCTCACGCCGGACGCCGTCTTCCGGTGCTTCGCTGAGCTCCAGTACGCCACCGGGGAGCTCCCAAGTCCCGTTGTCGGCGCGGCGGATCGCCAGCATGCACCCGTCGTCGCGGACGACGGCGCCGGCCACGGACACCGAGTGCAGCGGCGTTGACCGGCCTTCGTGAGTGCTGTTACTCATGTGTAGGAGCATAAGAGCGAGTGAAGGACATGGGAGTACCAGTGGGCGATGCCAGGGCCGTGCCGCGGTACGTGCAGATCGCTGACGATCTCGTCCAGCAGATCCGGGCAGGCGTGCTCAAGGCGGGCGAGGTGGTGCCCAGCGAGTCCGAGCTCTCAGACCGGTACGGGGTCGCGGTCGGCACCATCCGCAAGGCGATGGTGGAGGTCCGTGCGAGTGGCCTCGTCGAGACCCACCACGGCAAGGGTTCCTTTGTGAGGGCGCGCCCTCCGGTGCAGCACCGGTCCTCCGAGCGCTTCCGCCGCTCCCTGCGGAGGGGCGGGCAGGCGGCGTACCTCGCCGAGTCCGAGCGGTCCGGCGCCGAGGCGAAAGTGAGCGTTCTCTTCATCGGCCCGGTGGAGGCTCCCCGCGACATCGCGGAGCGGCTCGCCCTCGCCGAGGGCACACAAGTCCTTGCCCGACGCAGGCTGTACTTCCGGGACGGTGTCCCGGTGGAGACGGCCGCGTCGTACGTGCCCTGGGACGTGGCCAAGGACATCCCGGAGCTCTTCGCCGAGAACCCCGGTGGCGGCGGAATCTACGGCCGCCTGGAAGAACACGGCCACGTCTTCGCCGAGTTCGTCGAAACCTTCCGGGCCCGGCAGGCGGCCAAGTCGGAGGCATCGGAGCTCGCACTCAGCCCAGGGACACCGGTCATCCACCTGATCCGCAACGCGGTCGCCGAAGACGGCCGCGTCCTGGAGGTCTGCGACACCTTCAAGGACAACCGCACCACCCAGGAGAAACTCGAGTGTGTTCGGTGCGGCTTCACCGCCAATGCCGACCACGTCGGCGCTCTCAACGTTCTCCATAGGGCCGGGCTGGCCCTCTGCGACGTGGCATAAGCCACCGACACGGGAAGCCTCCGGGTTTACCCGGGGTGGAAGTCACCAACTACCTGGACCGCAGTGGCAGTGGCAGTGTCGAGTGCCAAGTGCCCTATCGATCTTGGCGCCGGATATGGCCAACGGCCTCGGCCTCTCGCCCGAGGTGATCTCCGGCCCCGCATCGTCTACGCCAGGGCCCTCGCCGGCTGGTCCACCATGCCTCTGGCCCTTCGCCCAGGGCTTCGGCCTCCTTTTCGCCATGAGAGCCCCGCCTTCCCCTGCAACGGGCGTGTCGCCGCCTCCTGGTTCCCGCGCGCCGAACGCGGCCGGGCGGTCGCCGTCTACACCTCGGGGCCGCTTGAAGGAGGAGGGGTATCGGCCTCGGCGTGGCCTTCCCGCTGATCGCCTGGATGGCCGCCGCCCTCGGCTGGCGCCACGTGTTCTGGATCCTCGGCGGCATGGGCATCGCGTGGGCGCTCGTCTGGGTGAAGGTCATCCGCAACCGCCCCGAACAGCACCCCAAGGTCGGCGAGTACGAGCTCGTACACATCACCGAGGACGAGGCCTCCGCCGACGCCTCCGCCCAGGCCCGGGAGAAGGGCGCCTTCCGCCGGGACATGGGCTTCCTGCTCCGCCAGCGCCGCATCTGGGGCGTCTTCCTCGGCCAGTTCGCCATCGCCTCGACGCTGTACTTCTTCCTGACCTGGCTCCCGACCTACCTCACCAACGAGCGCGGCCTCAGCCTCGACAAGGGCGGCCTGACCGGAGCCCTGCCCTTCGTCGCCGCCCTCGTGGGCGTGCTGTGCGGAGGCAGTTGGTCCGACTGGAGGTCAAGCGCGGCATGTCGGCGTCCTTCGCACGCAAGACCCCGATCGTGACCGGCCTGGGCCTCGCGGGCGTCATCGTCGCCGCCAACTACGTCACCTCGAACGCCGCGATGATCGCCATCATGTGCGTGGCCTTCTTCGCCAACGGCCTCGCGTCGTTCTCCTGGGTCCTGGTCACCGAGATCGCCCCGGAGCGCATGCTCGGCGTGGCCGGCGGAGTCTTCAACGTCTTCGGCAACCTCGCCGGCATCACGATCGGCGGCGCCCTGTCCTTCCTCTTCCTGGTGGACAAGGTCGAACGCATCGAGGCGTAGGGCGGACCCGGCCCGGCCGGGCCCACTCCTCGCTCCTCTCCTACGCAGGCCTGCCGACCGGCCTCCCGCTCGTGCTCGTGCTCGTACGTGCCCGCTGCTCCCGAGCCGCTTGCTCGGGGTGGCGGGCACGCCAGTACGGATTGTCGTGCGGCAGGGCGCTGCCCACCCGCCCGTACATGCCGAACCACATGAGCATCACGCCCACCACGAAGCTGAACAGCACGTTGGGCATGTGGAAGGCCAGGAAGTTCATCTTCGTGTCGAGCAGCGCGAGGTTCACGAATCCGCTCGCGATGAACAGCACACCCAGCACGATGTTGAGCGTCGAGGCGAAGCTGCCGCCGATGACCATCCCGGCGAACAGCAGCAGCCCGATGCAGATCGACAGGATGCTCAGCGCGCCGTTGGTGTTCAGCGCGAGCACCGTGTCCCCGCCGGTGTCGAAGAATCCGATCCGGTCGATGAGCCCCAGGATCCCGAAGACGACCAGCAGCAGTCCGGTCAGGCCGGCGCCGACCCGGTAGACCTTGCTGAGCCGGTGATCGGTGGGCAGGTGCTCGTCGAGGCGCGCGTTGACGGGACGCATCAGGCGGCGCAGGATCCGGGAGACCCCGGCGGAGTCCTCGGAGGGTGACGCGGTCGCGTACGGCTCGTGGGCCACGTAGGGCGCGTAGTGCTCATGGGGCTCGTGGCACCCGTAGAGTGCGTGGGGCGCGTACGGCTCGTGCGGTACGGGTGCCACGGGCGACGCCTGGGGCGTGCCGGCGGCCCGAGACCAGCGGGGCCTATGCAGTCTGTGGGGTGTGTGGGAAGCGTGGGCGGCCATGGCGCCCTCCTCTGCTCCGTTCCTGGCCCCTCCAGCATCCGCCGATGCCCCCATCCGGACAACTCCGGGCCGGCGCCGCCCTCAGGCGTGGCCGCGCTCGGTCCGGATGTCCGTCACGACCCGCTGCACGGACGACCGGACGGCCTCCATCTCCTGGAGGAAGGCCCAGTAGTCGGGGTGGCGGTCCTCCAGAGCGGCCAGCGCCCGGGCCACCCGGGCCACCGCCTCGTCCAGCGGGCGCGCGTGCCGGGCCTCGGGGACCGTACGGCCCTCCATCGCCAGGCGCTGCGCGTCCCGGATCGCGAACCGGGTCCGCTGCACCTCCGCCTGCGGGTCCCGGGCCACCGCCTCCAGCCGGGTCAGCCGGTCCTGCGCCGCCGACACCGCCTCGTCGGTGGCGTCCAGCGAAGCCCGTACCGCGTCGACCAGGGCCGCTACGACGGCCCACTGCTGCTGGTCGCGCGCCCGCCCGGCCTCCGCGAGCCGCTCCTCGGCCTGCGCGACGTCCCGTACCGCCTGCTCCGGCACCTGCTGGAGGTCCTGCCAGCAGGCCGCGCTGAAACGCCGACGCAGCTCGCTGAGCACCGGATCCACCCGGTCCGCCCGGTTGCGCAGCGCCTGCGCCCGGGTCCGCAGGCTCACCAGCCGCCGGTCGATCTCCGCGGCCCGCTCCGGAAGCCGCGCGGCCTCGGCCCGTATCGCCTCTGCGTCGCGCAGGATCCGGTCCGCACGCTGCACGGTCTCCTGCACCCCGTGTTGGGCGGCGCCCTGGTTCAGCTTGGTCAGCTCCGGCCCCAGCGCGGCCAGCCGGGCGGCCAGGTCGTCGGCCCGGATCCCCTTGCCGCGTACGTCGTCCAGCGCCGTGCTCGCCGCGAGCAGCGCGGCCCTGGCCCGCTCACGGGCGGGCGCCACCCGGGCGAGCTGCGTCTCGGCCCGGTCCAGCAGCGGCTGCAGCCCGAGGGCGAACCGGTCGAGTTCGCCCTTGACCCGTACCAGCTCCTCCTTGGCCCGCGTCAGCTCGTCCCGGGCCCGCGTCGCGGCGGACGCCTCCAACTCCACCCGATCGAGATCGTGCGCGTCGACGGCATTGATGTACACGTGGCTGACCTGGTCGATCCGCTGCCCGAGCGCGACGAACCCCTCACCCACCCGACGCGCCTCCGGCGAACCGTCCGCGGCCGCGATCGTCTCGATCGAGATCCGCAGATCCCGCTGCGCGGTGTCCAGCTCGTAGAACGCCGCCGCGGCAGCATCCTTCGCCGCTTGCGCGTCCGCCCGCCGACTCTCGTCCCGCCCGCCGCCGAACCACCGCCGGGGTGCCGTCGTCACAGTCGCCTCTCCCGTACCCGGTCCGCATTTCCCCTGCCCCGGTCCATTCTCCCCCACAGGAACGGGTTTGCGTGGGGGGTGTGCGCTGCATGTAGGCTGTCCACTCATCCACGGGTGCGTAGCTCAGGGGTAGAGCGCTGCTCTTACAAAGCAGATGTCGGCGGTTCGAAACCGTCCGCGCCCACCAGCGAGAAGCCCCCAACCGATCTTGGTTGGGGGCTTTCGCATGCCGTGTCGACGCCGCGTGACGGCGGTCGGGGTGAGGTGGAGGCTGCTCTACTCGGGCAGCCGCGGGTGACCTTCGAGGTCCCGGTGCGCCCTGGCTGTTCCTTGCTGAGTCCGGCACCGCGCAAGGGGCGGTCACGCAGTGAGAAGGCCCCCTGCCGTTGGCGGTTTCTAGGGGTCGTCGCAACACGTGGTCGTGTTGATCAGGCCGCGATGAGTTTATGCAGGCGCTCGGCTGGGGTTTCCCAGTCGAGCGTTTTGCGTGGTCGGCCGTTGAGTTCGGCGGCGACGGCGTCGAGGTGTTCGCGGGTGTGGACCTTTAGGTCGGTGCCCTTGGGGAAGTACTGCCGCAGCAGGCCGTTCGTGTTCTCGTTCGAGCCGCGCTGCCAGGGGCTGGCCGGGTCGCAGAAGTAGACCGGGACGTCGGTGGCGATGCTGAATCCCTTGT
>NZ_JBWJVM010000043.1:0-75295 GCF_056428985.1 Streptomyces sp. CA189
CGAGCCGGAAGTATTCCGCCCGCTCAGCACGGAGCTTCCTGGGCCCCTGCGCCGTCCGGACCTTACGGACCTCGAAGTCCATCGCACCCCTTGAGCTGGGGTGTTGCGACGACCACTAGAACCCAAGCTGCGCGGTCCGGGGCTTCCGTGTGGGGTACGAGCGCTCACGCGCGGCCGAGGAGCTTCCAGGCGGCCGGCAGCAGGCCCATCGCCAGCGCCGCCTTGAGCGCGTCGCCGATCAGGAAGGGCGTCAGCCCCGCCGCGACGGCCGCGCCGAAGGACATCCCGGTGGACAGCGCGAGGTAGGGCACGCCGACGGCGTAGACGACCGCGGAGCCCAGCACCATCGTGCCCGCCGTACGCGGCACCGAGCGGTCGGCGCCGCGCCGCGCGAGGGCGCCCACGACGGTGGCGGCGAGCAGCATGCCGAGCACGTAGCCGAAGGAGGCGCCGCCCGCGCCGGAGGTGCCGCCCGCGAACCACGGCACGCCGGCCATCCCGACGAGGGCGTAGAGGGCCAGCGCGAGGAAGCCGCGGCGGGCCCCGAAGGCGGTCCCGACCAGGAGGGCCGCGAAGGTCTGGCCGGTGACGGGGACCGGGGAGCCGGGGACGGGCACGGCGATCTGCGCGGCCAGACCGGTGAGCGCGGCTCCGCCGGCCACGAGCGCGATGTCGCGGACGCGGCTCGCGGGCAGCAGGTCGGCGAGGACGGCGCCGGGCCGGAAGGAGACGGAAGCAGTGCTCATCGGGGACTCCGCGGGAGGTGGGGTCGACAGGGACGATCACCGACGTTAGTCCCGGTTCCGGGGCCGCAGCAGGGTGTCCCGGGACAAAGCCGCACTCCCCGGTTTGGTGGGGAGTACACAAAGACCCCGTCCGGTGTCCGTGGTGCAGTGATCCGCGTCACGGGCGACGACCGATGACACGTCCGTTTTGCGCGGATGGGCGCTCTCCGGAGAGACTGTAGGGTCCCTCCAACTGTCGCGGAGCCCCCACCGCCGCCAGGCCTTAGAGAGTACGAGCACTCCTCATGCGCGACCTCCCGTCCGCCCCTCCCGGCACCACGGACGAGCTCCCACCGGAGCCCCTGAGCCACAGCCTCAAACAGCGCCACCTGACCATGCTGGGCCTCGGCGGCGTGATCGGCGCCGGGCTGTTCGTCGGCTCCGGCGCCGGCATCACCATCGCCGGTCCCGCGATCATCTGCTCGTACCTGCTCGCGGGCGTCCTCGCGATGCTGGTGATGCGGGCGCTCGGCGAGATGTCGGCGGCGATGCCCGCCTCCGGCTCCTTCTCCGTCTACGCGGAGAAGGCCCTCGGCCGCTGGGCCGGCTTCTCGGCCGGCTGGCTGTACTGGTTCCTGCTGGTCGTGGTGCTGGCCGTGGAGGCGACCGCCGCGGCGAAGATCGCGAGCGGCTGGCTGCCCGCGGTGGACCAGTGGCTCTGGGTGCTCCTCTTCATGGTGGTCTTCACCGTGAGCAACCTGGCCGCCGTGCGGAACTTCGGCGAGTTCGAGTTCTGGTTCGCCGCCCTCAAGGTCGGCGCCATCGTGCTGTTCCTGATCCTCGGCACGCTGGCCGTCTTCGGCTTCCTCCCCGACACGGATCCGGTCGGCATGGCCAACCTGACCGGCCAGGGCGGCTTCTTCCCGAACGGCGCGAGCGGTGTGGTCGCCGGCATGCTGGCCGTGATCTTCGCCTTCGGCGGCCTGGAGGTCGTCACCATCGCGGCCGCCGAGTCGGACGACCCGGCCCGGTCCGTGTCCCGCGCGGTGCGCAGCGCCGTGTGGCGCATCCTCTTCTTCTACGTCGGCTCGATGCTGGTCATCGTGACCCTGCTGCCGTGGGACTCGCTGACGCCGGGCCAGAGCCCGTACGTGGCCGTCCTCGACTCGATCGGCATCGCGCACGCCGGCCAGATCATGGACGTCGTGATCTTCGTGGCCCTGCTGTCGGCGCTCAACGCGAACCTCTACGGGTCCTCGCGCATGGTGTTCTCGCTGGCGGAGCGGGGCGAGGCGCCGAAGTCCCTGCTGAAGGTGTCGGGCGACGGGGTGCCGCGCCGGGCGGTCTTCGCCTCGGTGGCCTTCGGGTTCGTCTCGGTGGTGCTGAACCTGCTGTGGCCGGACACCATCTTCCTCTACATGCTCAACGCCGTCGGCGCGGTGCTGCTCTTCGTGTGGGCCCTGATCGCGATCTCGCAGCTGAAGCTGCGGGCGAAGATCGAGCGGGACATGCCCGAGCGGCTGACGCTGCCGATGTGGCTGTTCCCGTACGCGACCTGGGCGGCGCTGATCGGGATGGCCACGGTGCTGGTCCTGATGTTGTTCGACGATTCGGCGCGGCCGCAGTTGCTGTGGTCCGCGGGGGCCGCGGCCGCGGTGCTGGTCGTGGCGTGGATCCGGGAGGTCCGGGAGGTCCGGGCCAAGCGCCCTGACCACGCCAGGCGGTGAAACGGGCCCGGGACTTCGGTCCCGGGCCCGTTCTGTTCCGCGGGCGGGCGATCACGTCGGGTGAAACGGGTGTCCGTATGCCGGACATAAGACGTCCGATTATCGGACGATAGGCAAACTGGCCCCCATGAGCCAGAGCACCATCACGCCTCCCGAGCAGCAGAGCCCCGCACCACCCGACGCGGGATCACCCCTCGGCAACGGACTCAAGCAGCGCCACCTCTCGATGATCGCCCTCGGCGGCGTCATCGGCGCGGGCCTCTTCGTCGGCTCCGGCGCCGGCATCGCGGCCGCCGGTCCCTCGATCGTGCTGGCGTACGCCGCTTCCGGGCTGCTCGTGATGTTCGTGATGCGGATGCTCGGCGAGATGTCCGCGGCGAACCCCTCCTCCGGCTCCTTCTCGGTGCACGCGGAGCGGGCCATCGGCCCGTGGGCGGGCTTTACCGCCGGCTGGATGTTCTGGACCCTGCTGTGCGTGGGCGTGGCCATCGAGGCCATCGGCGCGGCGCACATCATGACGGGCTGGTTCCCTGGCATCCCCTCGTGGATGTGGGTGCTGGTCTTCATGGCGATGTTCTGCGGCTCCAACCTGGCCGCCGTCTCCAACTTCGGCGAGTTCGAGTTCTGGTTCGCCGCCCTGAAGATCGGCGCGATCGGCCTCTTCCTGGGCCTGGGCGTGCTGGCCGTCCTGGGCGTGCTGCCCGGCACCGGCTCCCCCGGCACCGCCAACCTGCTCCACGACGGCGGCTTCCTCCCCAACGGCGTGGACGGGCTGCTGGTCGGCCTGCTCGCCTCCGTGGTCGCGTACGGCGGTCTGGAGACGGTGACCATCGCGGCCGCCGAGTCCGACAACCCGGTCCGGGGCGTCGCCAAGGCCGTGAAGACCACCATGTGGCGGATCGCGATCGTCTACGTCGGCTCGATGCTGGTCATCGTCACGCTGCTGCCGTGGAACGACCCGGCGGTCACCACCGCGGGCCCGTACGCGGCCACCCTGGACCACCTGGGCATCCCGCACGCCGGCCAGGTCATGAACGTGGTCATCCTGATCGCCCTGCTGTCCGCGATGAACGCGAACATCTACGGCTCCTCGCGCATGGCCTACTCCCTGGTCTCCCGCGGCCAGGGCCCCAAGGCGCTGGGCAAGCTCTCCGGCCGGGTGCCGCGCCGGGCGGTGCTCGCCTCGTCCGGCTTCGGCTTCGTCACCGTGCTGCTGTCGTACTGGTACCCGGACACCCTCTTCGCCTGGCTGCTGAACATGGTCGGCGGCGTCATCCTCGTCGTCTGGGGCTTCATCGCCGTCTCGCAGTTCGTGCTGCGGCGCCGCATGGAGCGGGAGGCCCCCGAGAAGCTGGTCGTGAAGATGTGGGGCTTCCCCTACCTGACCTGGGTCGCGCTGGCCGGACTCGCCGGGGTCCTGGTCCTGATGGCCATGGACGACGACACCCGGATCCAGCTCGTCTTCACCGGCGGCCTGACCGTGGCCCTCGCCGCCACCGGGTACCTCATCCAGCGCCGGGCGGCGGCGCGCGAAGCCGCGTAACCGCGCAGCACCCCGCCGAACGGCGGCCCCGAAGGCCGGACTCATGCGATCGCATGGGTCCGGCCTTCGGCGTTCCGGAGATCCGCCCAAGTGAGGTGACCCTTATAAGAATCCAGAATTAGATGCTGCTAGCGTGCAGTTGCGCATTGATTGCAATAAGCAGTTGGCACGCCGAGGGGACCGGATACACGCATGGCCATTTACACGCTTCCTGAGCTTCCTTACGACTACGCGGCTCTCGAGCCGGTGATCAACCCGCAGATCATCGAGCTGCACCACGACAAGCACCACGCGGCCTACGTCACGGGCGCGAACAACACGCTGGAGCAGCTGGAGGAGGCGCGCGACAAGGAGAACTGGGGCGCGCTCAACGGCCTGGAGAAGAACCTCGCGTTCCACCTCTCCGGCCACATCCTGCACAGCATCTACTGGCACAACATGGCCAGCCCGAAGACCGGCGAGGGCGGCGGCGAGCCCACCTCGGCCGACGGCCTGGGCGACCTCGCCGACGCGATCACCGAATCCTTCGGCTCCTTCGCGAAGTTCAGGAAGCAGCTCACCTTCGCGTCCTCCGCGACGCAGGGCTCGGGCTGGGGCGTGCTCGCGTACGAGCCCGTCAGCGGCCGCCTGATCGTCGAGCAGATCTACGACCACCAGGGCAACGTCGGCGTGGCCAGCACCCCGGTCCTCGTGTTCGACGCCTGGGAGCACGCCTTCTACCTTCAGTACAAGAACCAGAAGGTGGACTTCATCGAGGCCATGTGGAACGTCGTCAACTGGCAGGACGTGGCCAAGCGCTACGCCGACGCCAAGGCGAACACCCCGCTGCTGATCCCCGCCAAGGGCTGATCAGCGCCACCGAAGCCCGTCCGCCTCGTGATCGTCTTCTCAACCTTCACCTGCGGGCGTGTCCACCAGAAGGCCCCCGTGAGGACGTGACTCGCGGGGGTCTTCTGCGTCCTCCGTGCCGTCAGCCTGGTCGACGAGTCCGTCCACCTCGCCGACCACCGTGAACTCCCGCGCGAGCCCGGTCTCGTGGAGCCGCGCGAACGGGGTGAAGGGGATGCCGAACTCCGACTCCCCGCGGTCGAAGTTCCAGCTCTTGTGCACCTGGAAACGGTAGCCGCTCACCACGGAGCCGTCCTCGTGGACCCGTACCGTGCCGCTGATCCGGTACTGAGCCCCGCGCAGCGCCAGCCACCAGTCCGCGCTGCCCCCCTCGCGGGCGCGCCGGGTGATCAGCACCCCGCGCCAGCCGCTGTCCGCCGCGTACGCGCCGGGCTCGCCGAGCGCCCGCGCGGCCTCCCGCCACTCGGCCAGGCGCCGGTCCACGTCCTCCCGTACGGCGGGCACGGCGAGCAGCGCCCGCGCGTCGACCCGGTACGGGCGGCCCGTGCCCCGCAGGTAGTGGCGCAGGGTGCCGGCGGCCTGGCGGACCCCGAGGGCCGTCCACAGCGGGGGCACCGCGACGCAAGCTGCCCGCAGCACCCGGTCTCGGGGGCGTGCGGGCAGGCTGGCGTGCGCGGCGTTGTCGTTCGGTATCGCGGGCTCCGACCGGCCGCCGCTGCGGCCGAGCGGTTCCTCGCGCGTACTCCCCTGCGTCGGACTGGTCCCCATAGGGGGACGTTAAGGGAGGAAGGGGACGCCCGCCTCCCGGGAGGAGCCCTCCGAGGCAAGGGGGCCTGACGGAGACCGGTTGTGGTGTGACTGTCGGCTTGGATGCTCGCTGGTCTGGTCGTGGGGAAAACAGAGGCCCAAGGGCGACACAGCCCTGTCACCCGCACATGTCCAGGCAGCGATACAGCGTAGGTCAGCTAGTTCATGAAGGGAGGCGAGAAAGGATGCAGGCTGCCCAGGCGCGCAGGGTCCGGGGGAAGAACAAGGCACCGAAGTGGGCCAAGCCCGACGGCGGAATCGTCTCCGTCATGGTGCTGCCGCCGGCCGTCACCGACCCCGCCGAACTCACCCGACTGGAGAAGCTGTTCGGCGCCATGTGGTCGATCAAGCGGGCCGTCCAGCGCGAGCAGGCCGCCACCCTGGACTGGATCGGCGGCGTGGACGGCAACGTCTCCGACCTCTCCGTGGTCTCCCTCCCCGCAACCCTGGACCCGACTGGCGGTGTCCCGGTCTCCACCGAGATCACCATCGGCCCGCGGGAACGGTCACTTCTGGATCGGAAAGCGAAGAAGCAGCGCGGTCGTGCGCGAGCGTTGGAACGCTCGCGCCGGGCCACGAACACCGCGCAGTACAGCCTGTCGAAGAAGCAGGCCCGCAGGACAGAGCGTCGGGCCTCCAAGGGCCTGACGGCGAAAGGCGTGACCGTCCGGCGCCACCGTGCCCGCATCGTGGCTCGCGAGATCATCGCCGCCCATGGCCCCGTGCTCGTCGTCGAGGACTGCGACATTCGCAACTGGTGCCGGCTGTGGGGCAAGCGCCTGTCCCAGACCACACCCGGCCTGCTGATCTCCGCACTCGACCGCGAATGTCGGGCTGGGGGGGCGTCTCGTGCGGGCCTCGACCTGGTCCACCGCGCTGTCACAGCACTGCCTGTGCGGCGAGCGCATCTCCAAGACGCTGGGGGACCGTGAGCACAAGTGCATCGCGTGCGGCCTCACCGGGAAACGCGACCTCGTATCCGCCGCACTGGCCGCGTTCGTCCGCTTCCACGACGTTGACGACCCCAAGACCGCATACCTGGACACCACTGCGTCCTGTCACGCGCAGATCATTTTCACAGAAGGGCTGGAAGAAGCGCTGCGGGAGTCAACCGCACCGAGCCAGACCGCCACGTCTCGTGGTGCCGGCCATACGGCAGTCCCACGGCAACGCCGTGCGACCTCTGCTCCCCGAACCGCCGGACAGCGGTCCCGAGCAACCCCGGATGAGCCACGCCCTGTGCGTGACCACGCCGGAAAGCCCGGACACCGCCCCGGCCGCAATCCGCAGCTCACCCTCTGGTGAGGTGCGGATCAGGCCTTAGTCGAAGATCGGGCCCTGGGTGCGGGTGCGCTTGATCTCGTAGAAGCCGGGGGTGGAGGCGACGAGCAGGGTGCCGTCCCAGAGGCGGGCCGCGGCCTCGCCGCGCGGGGCAGGGGTGACGACCGGGCCGAAGAAGGCGACCTCGTCGCCGTCGGCGCCGGGCACGGAGATGACCGGGGTGCCGACCTCCTGGCCGACGCGGTTGATGCCGTCGTTGTGGGAGTCGCGCAGGACCTCGTCGTACTCGTCGGAGTCCGCGAAGTGGATCAGTTCGGCGGGCAGGCCCACCTCGTCCAGGGCCTCGGCGATCGCCTCGCGGGTCGGGCCGGTCCCCCCGTTGTGGAAGCGGGTGCCGAGCGCGGTGTAGAGCTTGCCGGTGACCTCGTCGCCGAACTTCTGCTGGGCGGCGACGACCACGCGCACGGGGGCCCAGCCCTTGGGGCCGAGCAGTTCGCGGTAGACCTCGGGCAGTTCGTCGAGCTTGTTCTCGTTGAGGACCGCGAGGCTCATCACGTGCCAGCGGACCTCCACGTCACGGACCTTCTCGACCTCCAGCATCCAGCGGGACGTCATCCAGGCCCAGGGGCAGAGCGGGTCGAACCAGAAGTCGACAGGGGTCTTCTCGCGCACCTGGGTGTCAGCCATGTCTCTCCTCACATCGGAACGTTCCTGCCTGCCCAACCGCTCCGGCCGCACATGCATTCCCCCGTGGGAGGATTCGGTCAGGTATCGCGATCACGCACGAAGGAGTGCACGTGCCCGGAGAGAATCTGTCCCGTGACGAGGCCCGCGAGCGGGCCGAGCTGCTGTCCGTCGACGGGTACGAGGTGGTCCTCGACTTGAGGTCCGCGGTGGACGAGGCCGAACCGGCCGACGGCCCGAGGACCTTCCGCTCGGTGACCACCGTCCGCTTCCGCGCCGCCGCTCCGGGAGCCGCGAGCTTCGCGGACCTCATCGCGCCCTCGGTGAACAGCGTGACCCTCAACGGCCGCGAGCTGGACCCGGCCGTCGTCTTCGACGGCGCGCGGATCGACCTGGACGGACTGGCCGCCGAGAACGTGCTCGTGGTCGACGCCGACTGCGCGTACAGCCGGACCGGCGAGGGCATGCACCGCTTCGTGGACCCGGAGGACGGCGAGGTCTACCTCTACACCCAGTACGAGCCGGCCGACGCCCGGCGGGTGTACGCGAACTTCGAGCAGCCCGACCTCAAGGCCCCGTACCGCTTCGAGGTGACCGCGCCCGAGGGCTGGCAGGTCTGGAGCAACGGCGTCGAGGAGTCCCGCGAGGGGCAGACCCGGCGCTTCGCCGAGACCGCGCCGATCTCCACGTACATCACCTGCGTGGTGGCGGGGCCGTACCACTACGTCACGGACACCTACACGCACGGGGACCTGACGATCCCGCTCGGCGCGATCTGCCGCAAGGGGCTGGCGAAGCACTTCGACGCGGACGAGGTGTTCCTCGTCACGAAGCAGGGCTTCGACCTCTTCCACGAGATCTTCGACTACCCGTACCCCTTCGGGAAGTACGACCAGGCCTTCGTGCCGGAGTACAACCTGGGCGCCATGGAGAACCCGGGGATGGTGACCTTCCGGGAGGAGTACATCTTCCGCGGGAAGGTCACGCAGGCCTCGTACGAGCGGCGCGCGAACACGATCCTGCACGAGATGGCGCACATGTGGTTCGGCGACCTGGTCACCATGAAGTGGTGGGACGACCTGTGGCTGAAGGAGTCCTTCGCGGACTTCATGGGCTCCTTCGCGCTGGTCGAGGCCACCCGCTTCGACCAGGCGTGGGTCACCTTCGCCAACAGCCGCAAGGCGTGGGCCTACCGGGCCGACCAGCTCCCGTCCACCCACCCGGTCACGGCCGACATCCGCGACCTGGAGGACGCGAAGCTGAACTTCGACGGCATCACGTACGCCAAGGGCGCGGCGGTGCTCAAGCAGCTCGTGGCGTACGTGGGCCGGGACGCCTTCCTGGAAGGCGCGCGGCGCTACTTCAAGGCGAACGCCTACGGGAACACCACCCTGGACGATCTGCTGTCGGTGCTCGCGGAGGTCTCCGGGCGGGACATGGCCGAGTGGTCGCGGGCCTGGCTGCAGACGGCCGGCGTGAACGCGCTGACCCCGGTGGTGACCTGCGACGCGGGCGGCCGGGTGACCGAGCTGGCGGTGGTCCAGGACGGCGACGAGCTCAGGCCGCACCGGGTCGCGGTGGGCCTGTACCGGCTGGACCCGGACGGTGCGCTGGTGCGCTACGCGCGGGCCGAGGCGGACGTCGCGGGGGCCCGGACCGCCGTGGCCGAGCTGGCCGGACAGGAGAGGCCGGCGCTGGTGCTCGTCAACGACGAGGACCTCACCTACTGCAAGATCCGCTTCGACGAGGCCTCGCTGGCCACGCTGCGCTCGCACCTGGGCTCGGTGGCGGACCCGCTGGCCCGCGCGCTGTGCTGGTCGGCGCTGTGGAACCTGACGCGTGACGGGCTGATGCCGGCGCGGGACTTCGTCTCGCTCGTACTGGCCCACGCGGGCCGGGAGACGGACGTCGGCGTGCTCCAGATGCTGCACGCGCAGGCGCGGACCGCGGTCACCCACTACGCGGCGCCCGACTGGCGGGAGCAGGGCGGCAAGGTGCTGGCGGCGTGCGCGCTGCAGGAACTGCGGTTCGCGGAGCCGGGGTCGGAGCACCAGCTCACCTGGGCCCGCTTCTTCGCGGCGGGCGCGGCGACCGAGGGCGACTTCCAGCTGCTGCTGGGGCTGCTGGAGGGATCGGCGCGGATCGACGGGCTGGAGGTGGACCAGGAGCTGCGCTGGGACTTCCTGCTGCCGCTGGCCGCGCACGGGGCGATCGGCGAGGAGGCCCTCGCGGCCGAACTGGCGCGGGACGACACGGCGTCGGGCAAGCGGCACCAGGTGCGGTGCCTGGCGGCGCGGCCGTCTGCGGCGGTCAAGGACCAGGCGTGGGCCGCGGTGGTGGAGTCGGACACGCTGTCGAACGCGCTGGTCGAGGCGACGATCGCGGGGATGCAGCAGTCTTCGCAGCGGGGGCTGTTGGCCGGGTTCGCGCAGCCCTACTTCGCCGCCATCGAGCGGATCTGGGCCGACCGGTCGATCCAGATCGGCATGGACGTGGTGCGGGGGCTGTACCCGTCCCTCCAGGACTCCCAGGAGACGCTGGACGCGACGGACGCGTGGCTCGACGCCCATGCGGATGCGGCGCCCGCGCTGCGGCGGCTGGTGCTGGAGTCGCGGGACGACCTGGCTCGCGCCCTGCGCGCGCAGGCCTGCGACGTGGCTGCGGGCTGACCCTGCGGGGCTTCTCCCCGCCCCGCCCTTTCGCCGTTTCCCGGGGCTCCGCCCCGGACCCCGCGCCTCAAACGCCGGCGAGGCTGGGATTGCCCTCCGGGCATTCCAGCTCCGCCGGGGGCGCAAGGTCGCGCTACGCGCGCTTCGGGGCCGACGCCGGCCAAAATCCAGCCCCGCCGGCATTTGAGGCGCGGAGTCTGGGGCGGAGCCCCAGGTGAAGGGGGATTCGCTGCGCAGCCCATCGGCACTCGAACGTCCGTACTTTAGCCCCGTCTTGTCCCGATTTGCCGACGGATGTGTAACAGGGGTTAGCGAGGCCATGGCCTGAGGGAATCTCAGCGTCATGAACCACAACGCACCCCTCCCCCTCGCCCACCTCACCGACAACCGCCCCCGCGTGCTGTCGCTGGCTCAGCTCCGGGAGCACGGGGTCACCGCCTCCGACGCCGCCGAGCGGGCCTGGCAGCAGATCCTGCCCGGGGTGTTCCTGCTCCACTCCGGTCCCGCGACCAGCGAGGAGCGACTGCACGCGGCGCTCCTCTACGCGGGGCGCCGCGGGGACGAGGTCATGATCACCGGGCTGGCCGCCCTCGCGCTGTACCGGTTCTCCTCCGCCCCCGCCCTGCTCGGCCTCCCCCAGATCGACGTGCTCGTCCCGAACACCCGCCGGCTGCGCTCCGCCGGACAGGTCCGCATCGTCCGCACGCACACCCCGCCCCGGCCGGTGGAGGTCACCGGGCTGCCCGTCGCCCCCGTGGCCCGGGCCGTCGCCGACGCCGTCGCACACCTCTCCGACGCCGGTACGGTCCGCCGCCTGCTCAGCGAAGCCGTCCGCGGCGGACACTGCGAACCGGCCGCCGTGGTGCGGGAGCTGACGGTGGCCCGGCTGCTGAACCGCCCGCACGTGGTGGACGCCGTCGAATCCCTGCTCGCCGAGGGCCGGGCCATCGCCGAGGACCGGCTGTACCAGCTCGTCCGGGGCTTCGAGCTCCCCGAGCCGGTCTGGAACGTGGACCTGCGGCTGCCCGGCGGCCCGCACCTGGGCGGGGTCGACGCGTACTGGCCGGAGCAGGCCGTCGCCGTGGAGATCGACACCCGGGCCCCGCGCCAGGGCGAGGACGAGCAGTGGTCCGAGTCGGTCCGCAAGCGGGAGACCCTGGAGCGGTGCGGGATCACCGTCCTGCACATCACCCCGCGCAAGCTCCGCGACTGGCCCGAGCAGCAGGCGGCGGTCGTACGGACCGCCCTGACGGCGTCGGCCGACCGCGAGCCCGCCGCCTACCTCGTCGTCCTGCCCAGGTGAGGCCCCTACCGCCAAGGCACCTATCCCGCAGGCCGCCAAGGCGGCGCGGGCAGCTCCGGGTTGGCCGGCGAGTACTCCGGGGCGCTCCACCGCAGCCGCCCCGGGTGCACACTCTCCACCACCGACTCGATCCGGAACCGGACCCGCCGCTCCCCGCCCGCCCCGAACTCGGGCTCCGCGCGGCCGCTGAGCTGGAGCAGCCCCCCGCCCTCCCAGTCCGGGAACAGCAGTCCGGCCCGCGGGTCCGCCAGCAGGTTCCCCAGCGTCAGGAACATCGCGTTGCCCGCGTAGTCCGGCCAGGCCAGTTCGGTCGGGGACAGCACCTCGACGAAGCCGGGCATTCCGCCCCGGTGGCTCGCGTCGGCGCCGTCCGCCCCCGCGGAGGTGGCGACGAAGAAGGTGTCGGCGGCGCGGACGGCCCGTTCCTGGTCGGGGGTGAGCGCGTCCCCGCGCCGCACGACACCGGCTCCTTCGGCGACGAGCTGGACAGGCTGCCGCTTCTGGAGGTACTTGGGGCAGTTGGCGAAGACCCGTTCGGCCGTCAGCGCGAACCCGCCGGCGGTCACCTCCAGGGTTCCGCCCAACCGCATCCGGCGCCGGGTGCGCGGATCGAGGGAGATGGTCCCGACCCGGGTGCCGGCGGTGGCCAGCGCCTCGGCGAGCGGATCTCCGTCGGGGATCCCTCCCTTGACCGCGATCCGGTCCGGCCCGGTGGCCCGTACGAAGCCGGGGGCGCCGGTCAGCAGTGAGGCCCAGAACAGGCCTCCGGGATCGGCCGCGCCGACGACCAGGTGCGGCTGCAGCCCCAGGAAGGCCGCGGCCACGTTCTTGATGTGCGGGGTGATGGACTGGCCCACGTGCACGGCGTGCGCGCGGACGCCGACTCGCTCCTGGACGGCCAGCGAGCCCCAGTGGTACCCGGACATTAGAAGAACCCGCAGGTAGGTGCCCCTGCGACGGGAGCCTCGGCGCCTTCGGCGCCGCTCGGCACGGAGATCTCCAGCCGGGTCCCGTCCGGGTCGTGGAAGAAGATCCCGCCCGAAGCCGCCCCCTCGTCGTGGGCGACGACCCCCTCGTAGGCGAAGTCGACGCCCAGGCCGCGCAGCCGCTCCTCGTACTCCCTGACCTCCTCGATGGCGTCCGCGGAGAGCGCGAGGTGGTGCAGTCCGGCCGCGCCGGGCGCGTAGGCCCCGTCGGCCTGCTGCCACAGGGCGAGCACGGGCTCGCCGTCCCGGCCGAGCAGGGCGAAGCGCCGGTCCTCTTCCTTGCCCTCGCCGAGCAGCTCGAAGCCGAGGGCGTCCCGGTAGAAGACGAGCGACCGGGCGAGATCCGTGACGTTCAGGCCCACGTGGCCGGTGCGCAGCTTGCTGATCACGGTCGTCACAACGGTTCCTTCCCCAGAACTGTCTAATCTATAACCTTCTACATTGAGATTAAGGGTTAGAGCATGAGGAGTCAACCGCTCACGTGCTCTTGAGGGGTTAGTGCCACGAGGAGGCGGACATGACGACGGCGGACCCACGACCCCTGACCGGGGAGCCGGTGGCCCTGGACCTGCTCACCGCCCGCGAGGCGCTGGCCCGCGCGGTCGCGGACCCGGCCGACGAGAGCGCCCGCACCCTGGTCGACGCCGTCCTGGAGCACGGGCGGATCCGGGCTACCCTGACCGCCGAAGGGCCCGGCGAGCGGACCGAGTTCGACGACCCGACCTGGGGTCCGGCATGGACGGCCGCCCGCGACTACCTGGAGCTGCTGGGCTCCGACCCCGGCCGGATCCGCACGTGCGCCTCCGAGACCTGCGTGCTGCGCTTCCACGACACCTCGCGCAACGGCACCCGCCGCTGGTGCTCGATGTCGGCCTGCGGAAACCGGGCGAAAGCCTCCCGCCATTACGCGCGCACGCGCGAGCGCTGAACGCCCGGAAGTTGTCACACCTGATCTGAGACCGGGGCCCGCTCCGGCCCTGACGCGCGGTCGGGAAGTCTACAAATCCATGTTCTACCCCGAAGGTTCTCACCGGTTCGCTCCGGTACGGGCCTTCTGGCGTATGCCCCGAGCTGGCGGGAGTCCGCCACGGCAGGTATCGGTCCGTGACAACTCTCCCCAAAGAGCTGTCACTTACGCGAGGCTGACCGGTCATCCGGCACCGAAATCCGGACCGTACCTTTCACTTAGCCAGGGATGCTGATGACCCTCGACTCCCCCAGCTCGATACCCGCGACCCGGCGCGCCGTGCGCGTCGCGGCCGCGGCCGGCCTGGTGGCCGCCCTCGTGGCCACCGGCGCCATGCCCGTCTTCGCGGCCACCGGCACCGATACCCCCACCGCCAACCCCGCGGTCAAGTCTGCCGACCAGAAGCTCGGTTCGGCCGACGCCGAACTGCTCCAGGAAGCCAAGACCAAGGGCGAGAAGACCGTCACGGTCATGGTCGCGACGGCCCCCGGCGAGACCCAGCAGGTGGCCAAGCAGCTCGACGACGTCCAGGGCGCCTCGGTGGGCCAGACGTACGACAAGCTCGGTTACGTGCGCGCCACCCTGCCGACCGACAAGGCCGAGGCCGCGCTGAAGGCGGCCGCCAAGCTGTCCTCCGTGCACGGCATCGACCTGCGGCACGAGATCCAGCTCCCGGACCCCCGTCCGGACGCGGACCGCGAGACGGGGACGGTGAAGCGGACCGCCGCCGAGACCTACCCGGCCCCGGGCAAGAACACCCCGGCGAAGAACCCGTACAACCCGGTCTTCGAGACCGGTGCGCTGGACTTCCTCAAGAGCAACCCGAAGGCCGACGGCCGCGGCGTGACCATCGGCATCATGGACTCGGGCGTCGACCTCGGACACCCGGCGCTCCAGAAGACCACCACCGGCGAGCGCAAGATCGTCGACTGGGTCACCGCGACCGACCCGATCACCGACGCCGACGCCACCTGGCGGGCGCAGATCACCCCGGTCGCCGGCGGCACCTTCACCGCGGGCGGCGGGAGCTGGAAGGCTCCGGAGGGCTCGTTCCAGTGGAGCCGCTTCACCGAGTCGATCACCGCCAACGGTGACATGCAGGGCGACGTCAACCGGGACGGGGACACCACCGACCGGTTCGGCCTGCTCTACGACCCGGTCGCCGGGACCGTCCGCGTCGACACCGACCAGGACAACGACTTCACGAACAACGAGCCGATGAAGCCGTACAAGGACGGCTACCAGATCGGCTACTTCGGCACGGACAACCCGGCGACCGACGTCGCCGAGCGCATCCCGTTCGTGATCGAGATCCGCAAGGACGTCCCGATGGACCCGCTGGGCGGTGACTGGGTCGGCAAGAAGGCCGACTTCGTCAACGTCGGCATCATCGAGGGCACGCACGGCACCCACGTCGCCGGCATCACCGCCGCCAACGGCCTCTTCGGCGGCGCGATGAACGGCGAGGCGCCCGGCGCCAAGCTCGTCTCCTCGCGCGCCTGCTCCTGGTCCGGCGGCTGCACCAACATCGCGCTGACCGAGGGCATGATCGACCTCGTCGTCAACCGCGGCGTGGACATCGTCAACATGTCGATCGGCGGCCTGCCGGCCCTGAACGACGGCAACAACGCGCGCTCCGAGCTCTACAAGAACCTCATCGACACCTACGGTGTCCAGCTCGTCATCTCGGCGGGCAACGAGGGCCCCGGCATCAACACCATCGGCGACCCTAGTCTCGCGGACAAGGTCATCTCCGTGGGTGCGGCGGTCTCCAAGGAGACCTGGGCGGCCAACTACGGCTCCGGCGTGGCCAAGAAGTACAACATGTTCCCCTTCTCCTCCCGCGGCCCGCGCGAGGACGGCGGCTTCACGCCGACCATCACGGCCCCCGGTGCCGCGATCAACACCGCGCAGACCTGGATCCCGGGCGCACCCGTGAAGGAGGCCGGCTACACCCTGCCGGCCGGCTACGCGATGCTCCAGGGCACCTCGATGTCCTCGCCGCAGGCGGCGGGCGCCAGCGCCCTGCTGATCTCGGCCGCCAAGCAGCAGAAGATCGCCCTCACCCCGGCGAGCCTGCGCATCGCGCTCACCAGCAGCGCGAAGAAGATCGATGACGTTCCGGCGCACGCCCAGGGCGCGGGCCTGATCAACATCCCCGGCGCGTGGGAGTCCATCCAGCGCGGCGCGAAGGCCAACGAGTTCACCGTCAAGGCCCCGGTCGACACCGCGATCGACCAGTTCCTGAAGACCCCGGGCTTCGGCACCGGCGTCTACGACCGCGAGGGCGGCCTGAAGGTCGGCCAGAAGAAGGTCTACGACGTCGTCGTCACCCGCACCACGGGCGTCAAGTACGGCACCCCGCACCAGCTCAGCTGGCGCAACAACGACGGCACGTTCAAGGTCATCGGCGGCTACGACTACGTCACCCTGCCGCTGAACAAGCCGGTCACCATCAAGGTTGAGGCCAAGGCCAAGACGGCCGGCGTCCACAGCGGCATCCTGCAGCTCGACGACCCCTTCTCCGAGGGCATCGACAAGCAGATCCTCTCCACGGTCGTCGTCTCCGCCCCGCTGGCGACGCCCTCGTACAGCATCTCGGAGACCTCCTCCGTGCAGCGCAACAGCCACAAGTCGTACTTCGTGACCGTCCCGGCGGGCGCGAAGACCCTCGAGGTCTCCCTCGGCGGAATCGCGGCGGGCAGCCAGACGCGCTTCATCTCGATCCACCCGTACGGCGTGGGCGTCGAGGACAGCGCGACGACCCAGTGCTACCCGAACTACGACAACCCGGCCAACCAGTGCCGCCCCGACCTGCGTTCGTACCCGAACCCGCAGCCGGGCGTCTGGGAGATCGAGGTCGAGTCGCGCCGTACGTCGGCGCTGCTCGACAACCCGTTCAAGCTGGACGTCTCCGTGCTCGGCGCGGCCTTCGACCCCGCGGTCAAGGTCCTGCCCGAGGTCAAGCAGGGCACCCCGGCGCCGGTCCAGTGGACCGTGAAGAACGACGGGGCCGCCATCACCGGCGGCAAGCTCCAGGGCGGTCCGCTCGGCTCGGCGAAGGTCGCCAAGCCGACCATCGCCAACGGTGAGACCCACACCACCGAGGTCACGATCGGCGAGGGCGTCTCCCGCCTCGACATCGCGATCGGCAAGGTCTCCGACACCGGCGCCGACCTCGACCTGGACGTGTACAAGGACGGCATCAAGGTCGGCTCCTCCGCCGACGGCGACTCCGAGGAGGCCGTGAGCCTCGTCAAGCCCGCCGCGGGCACCTACACCATCGAGGTGTTCGGCTACGCGGTCCCGTCCGGCTCCACCACGTACGACTACCGCGACGTCTACTACTCGGCCGCCCTGGGCACCGTCCAGGTCGACGAGGCCGCCGCGGTCAACCTCGCCAACGGCGCCTCGGCGACCGTCTCCGCGAACGTGCTGGTCAACAGCGCCGCTCCGGAAGGCCGCCAGTTCTTCGGCGAGGTCAAGCTGCTCAACGCCCGCGGCACCGCCGCCGGCACCGGCAGCGTGCAGATCGAGAAGGTCCTGCCGTAACCCGGTAGGAGCCTGAAAACAGCGGGGGCGGTGCTCGTCAGAGCACCGCCCCTCCTGTTTCCCCCTCGTGTTTCCCCCTCCGGGCGGGCTACTTCCCCAGCGAGCCCAGGTCCTGTGCGTACGTGCCCACCGCGTGGGCGATCACGTCCAGGTTGGTGTCGAAGGCCCGCAGGTCGATGTTCTTCAGGGTGTCCCCCGCCCCGTGGTAGTTCGGGTCGTACGGGGCCCCGGCCGTGCCGCCGTACCGCGCCGCCTGCTCGGGCGTCTTGACGCCCTCGGCTCCGGTGAAGGTGCCGCCGGCCGGGATGCCGTTCGCGATGAACGGGCCGTAGTCGGAGCGGCCGTCGAAGTCGCTGCCCTCGTGCGGCTTGCCCTTCCGGTCGAGGAAGCCGTTGATCAGCGCCTCGATCTGCGCCGAGCCGGCCGGGCCGGCGCCCTCGCCCACCTTGTCCGAGTCGTCTCCGTCGTAGACGAACTGCGCCGGGTTCGGCGAGGCGATCATGTCGAAGTTCAGGTAGAGCGCGATGTCCTTCTTCTGCCGCTCCGACAGCTGCTCCACGTAGTGCTCGGATCCCAGCAGGCCGAGCTCCTCCGCCGACCACCAGGCGAAGCGGACCTTGTTGGCGGTCTGCTTGCCCTTGCCCTTCTTGTTGGCGCCCTCCTCCGCGAGCTTGAGGGCCACCTCCAGCAGGCCTGCCGAGCCGGACCCGTTGTCGTTGATGCCCGGGCCCTCGGGGACCGAGTCCAGGTGGGCGCCGACCGTGACCACGCGGTCGGCGCGGCCGCCCCGGGTCTCGGCGACCACGTTGCGCGTCGTCTTCTTGACGTGCTCCTGGTCGAGCTCCAGCCGCACGCCCACCTCGCCCTTCGCCGCGGCGGCGGTGAGAGCCTCCCCGTCGGCGAGGGTGATCCCGGCGCTCGGGATGATCCCCTCGGCGGGCGAGGAGAACGTGCCGCGCACCGGGGCGGTCCCGCTGTGGTTGTAGACGATCACCCCGAGCGCGCCGGCCGCGGCGGCGGCCCGCTGCTTCTCCACGAAGGTGCAGCTGCCCCGCTTGACCAGGGCGATCTTCCCGGTGAAGGCGCCGGCCGCGTAGTCGTCCGCGTCACAGCCGGGGCTCTCGTCGACCCGGGCGAGGGCGAGCGGGGCGGTCAGCCCGCCGGCCGGGGTGGACTTGGTGAAGGTGAACGCGGCCGTGGCCAGCTCCCGGGGAGCCTCGCCGCCCGCCCCGCCGAGGACGGTGGTCCGCTCCGTCCTGGTCCGGGCGTCGTAGATGTCGAAGTCCTGGTACGAGACCTCGTACCCGGCCTTCTTCAGCGTGTCGTGGACGTAGGCGGCGGAAGCCGCGTGGCCGGGCGTGCCGGCGGCGCGGTTGCCGCCGTTGGCGTCGGCGATCTGCTGGAACTTCGCCAGGTGGCGGTAGGCGCCGCGGGCGGTGACCTCCTCCACCAGCTCCCGGGCGAGGCGGCCGTCGCGCGGGTGGGCGGCGGCCGGCGCGGCGGCCAGCAGGACGGGTGCGGCGACGGCGGCGGCCGCGAGGGCGGCGAGCGCCGGTATGGACCGGCGGCGGTGGCGGATGGCGCGCACGGTGTTTCTCCCGAGTTCGAAGTGCGGAACGCCCGTCCGAATTGCGGACGGGACAGACGGGACCGTAACCGGCTTCGACCAGGCGAAACGCGTGTCGGGCGGCGGTGCAACACGCCCGCCACGGAGTTGTCACGGGGGTTCACACGGAGAACACCGTCCGCTCCTCGGACAATGGATTGGACAAGGCTCGTGGGGTCGAACGCATGATGGCTTCACGCGCGCCCGCGTCGTACGTACCAAGAGGAGTCACCGTGAGGGTCGGAATCGTCGGAGCCACCGGACAGGTCGGCGGAGTCATGCGCGGCATCCTGGCCGAGCGCAAGTTCCCGGTGGACGAGCTGCGGCTGTTCGCCTCGGCCCGTTCGGCCGGCTCCACCCTCGAATGGGAGGGCCGCGAGATCACCATCGAGGACGCCTCCACGGCCGACTACTCCGGCCTGGACATCGTGCTCTTCTCCGCGGGCGGCGCCACCTCCAAGGCCCTCGCCGAGAAGGTCGCCTCGCAGGGCGCCGTCGTGATCGACAACTCCTCCGCCTGGCGCCGCGACCCGGAGGTCCCCCTCGTCGTCTCCGAGGTCAACCCGCACGCCATCAAGAACCGCCCCAAGGGCATCATCGCGAACCCGAACTGCACCACGATGGCCGCGATGCCGGTGCTGCGCCCGCTGCACGACGAGGCCGGTCTGACCGCGCTGATCGCCACTACCTACCAGGCCGTGTCCGGCTCGGGCCTGGCGGGCGTCGCCGAGCTCAAGGGCCAGGCCTGCGCGGTCTCCGAGGCCGCCGACCAGCTGACCTTCGACGGCGACGCGGTGGAGTTCCCCGAGCCGGCCGTCTACAAGCGGCCCATCGCCTACAACGTGATCCCGCTCGCGGGCTCGATCGTCGACGACGGCTCCTTCGAGACCGACGAGGAGCAGAAGCTCCGCAACGAGTCCCGCAAGATCCTGGAGATCCCGGAGCTCAAGGTCTCGGGCACCTGCGTGCGCGTGCCGGTCTTCGCCGGCCACTCCCTCCAGGTCAACGTCCGCTTCGACCGTCCGCTGAGCGTCGAGCGCGCCTACGAGCTACTGAAGGACGCCCCGGGCGTCGAGCTCTCGGAGATCCCGACCCCGCTGCAGGCCGCCGGCAAGGACGCCTCGTACGTGGGCCGCATCCGGGTCGACGAGACCACCGAGAACGGCCTCGCGCTGTTCCTCTCGAACGACAACCTCCGCAAGGGCGCCGCGCTGAACGCGGTCCAGATCGCGGAGCTGGTCGCGGAGGAGCTCCGCCAGGGCTGACCCCGGTCGCGCGCACACCGAGGGGGGGTGGTACCGCTACGGTGCCACCCCTTCGGCGTGCCAGGGCCGCCGCACCTCGTACTGGAAGCAGCCGTACTCGGCGGCCCGGACGTGCACTAGGGCCACCTCGGGGTCCGCGAACGCCTCGTCCAGGGCTCGCTCGACCACACCGTCTGGATCCTCGCCGAGGTCCAGCACCCGCCCGCCGAGGATCTGCCCGCGGGCGCTGTACCGCCGCGCGGTGCGCCGTACACCCGCCCGGGCGAAGGGGTACCCCCGTCCCTCGGACGGCCCGCCGCAGTCCTCGGCGTGGACGAACACGGGCCCCTGCTCGTCGTACGCCCCCGGATCCGCGCCCGCGGCGGCTGCCCAGCGCCGCAGGGGCGCATAGGAGACGAGCGCGATGCGCTCCCCGGTCTCGCTCGGCCGCAGGCAGCACCTCAGTGGTGCACCGCCCTCTCGGTCGGCGTACGGGGCACACTCCCGCCCCGCGTCGTCACGTACGCGGAGCTCCTTGAGCGCCGCCTCCTCGATGGGCCTCGCCCGGTACTTGATGGTCATGCCCACCACCCTCGCGCCGCCGCACGCCGCTGTCCGGCAGGTTTCCGACCTCGCGTTCGCGCAACAGGCCGACGGCGATCCCAAGCACCGCGGAGCGGGACGGAACACCGTGCCGTGCTGCGTACTGGTCAAGGAACTCGATGTCCGGGGCGGGCAGGTCCAGGCTGATCCTCATGGCTCATCGTGGGCACCTGTAGCTCAACGTATCGCCCGGCGGGGGCCGGGTCGGCCGTGAAAGGATGGCGGGCAACGTCACCATCGAAGGAGATGACCGCGTGCCAGGCACGAATCTGACCCGTGAAGAGGCTCAGCAGCGCGCAAAGCTGCTCAGTGTCGACTCGTACGAGATCGAGCTCGATCTCAGCGGCGCGCAGGAGGGCGGCACGTACCCCTCCGTGACCACCGTGCGCTTCCAGTCCGCCGAGGCCGGCGCCGAGACCTTCATCGACCTGGTCGCCCCGGCCGTGCACGAGGTCGTCCTCAACGGCAAGTCCCTCGACGTGGCCGCCGTCTTCCGGGACTCCCGGATCGCGCTCGCGCACCTGGCCGCCGGGGCCAACGAGCTCCGCGTCGTCGCCGACTGCGCGTACACCAACACCGGTGAGGGTCTGCACCGCTTCGTCGACCCGGTCGACGAGCAGGCGTACCTGTACACCCAGTTCGAGGTCCCGGACGCGCGCCGCGTGTTCGCGAGCTTCGAGCAGCCCGACCTGAAGGCGACGTTCCGGTTCACCGTGACGGCCCCCGCGGGCTGGACGGTCATCTCGAACTCCCCACGCGACATTCCGCAGGGGGCCGAGGCTCCCGCCGACAACGTCTGGCGCTTCGAGCCCACCCCGCGCATCTCCACGTACATCACGGCCCTGATCGTCGGCCCGTACCACGCGGTGCACAGCTCCTACGAGGGTCCGGACGGACAGTCCGTCCCGCTCGGCATCTACTGCCGCCCCTCGCTCGCCGAGTTCCTCGACGCCGACGAGATCTTCGACGTGACCCGGCAGGGCTTCACCTGGTTCCAGGAGAAGTTCGCGTACGACTACCCCTTCGCGAAGTACGACCAGCTCTTCGTGCCCGAGTTCAACGCGGGCGCGATGGAGAACGCGGGCGCGGTCACCATCCGCGACCAGTACGTCTTCCGCTCGAAGGTGACGGACGCGGCCTACGAGACGCGCGCCGAGACGATCCTGCACGAGCTCGCCCACATGTGGTTCGGCGACCTCGTCACCATGGAGTGGTGGAACGACCTGTGGCTGAACGAGTCGTTCGCCACCTACACCTCCATCGCCTGCCAGGCGTACGCGGAGGGCTCGAAGTGGCCGCACGCCTGGACCTCCTTCGCCAACTCCATGAAGACCTGGGCGTACCGGCAGGACCAGCTGCCCTCCACGCACCCGATCATGGCCGACATCCGTGACCTGGACGACGTCCTGGTCAACTTCGACGGCATCACGTACGCCAAGGGCGCCTCCGTCCTCAAGCAGCTCGTGGCCTACGTCGGCCAGGACGCCTTCTTCAAGGGCGTGCAGGCGTACTTCAAGGCGCACGCCTTCGGAAACACGCGCCTGTCGGACCTGCTGGGCGCCCTGGAGGAGACCTCCGGCCGCGATCTGACCGCCTGGTCGAAGGCGTGGCTGGAGACGGCCGGCATCAACATCCTGCGCCCGGAGATCGAGACGGACGAGAACGGCGCCATCACCGCCTTCGCCGTCCGCCAGGAGGCCCCGGCGCTGCCCGCCGGCGCCAAGGGCGAGCCTGTCCTGCGCCCGCACCGCATCGCGGTCGGCCTGTACGACCTCACCGACGGCAAGCTGGTGCGCGGCGAGCGGATCGAGCTGGACATCGACGGCGGCCTGACGGCCGTACCGGAGCTGATCGGCCGGACCCGTCCGGCCGTGGTCCTGCTGAACGACGACGACCTGTCGTACGCCAAGGTCCGCCTGGACGAGGTGTCCCTCGCCAACGTCACCGCGCACCTGGGCGACTTCACCGAGTCGCTGCCGCGCGCGCTGTGCTGGGCCTCGGCCTGGGACATGACCCGCGACGGCGAGCTGGCCACCCGCGACTACCTCGCCCTCGTCCTGTCGGGCATCGGCAAGGAGTCGGACATCGGCGTCGTCCAGTCGCTGCACCGCCAGGTGAAGCTGGCCGTGGACCTGTACGCCGACCCGGCCTGGCGCGACCAGGGCCTGGCCACCTGGACGGAGGCCGCGCTGGAGCACCTGCGCGCCGCCGAGCCGGGCAGCGACCACCAGCTGGCGTGGGCCCGCGCCTTCGCGGCGACGGCCCGCACCGAGGAGCAGCTGACCTACCTGTCGGCGCTGCTGGACGGCTCGGCGGAGGTCAAGGGCCTGGCCGTGGACACCGAGCTGCGGTGGGCGTTCCTGGAGCGCCTGGTCGCCACCGGGATCGCCGACGAGGCGGCCATCGCGGCCGAGCTGGAGCGGGACAAGACCGCGGCGGGCGAGCGGCACGCGGCGACCGCCCGGGCGGCGCGTCCGACGGCGGAGGCCAAGGCCGAGGCGTGGGCCTCGGTCGTCGAGGGCGACTCGCTCCCGAACGCGGTGCAGGAGGCGGTGATCGGGGGCTTCGTCCAGACCGACCAGCGCGAGCTCCTCGCCCCGTACACGGCGCAGTACTTCGCGGCGGTCAAGGAGGTCTGGGAGACCCGGAGCCACGAGATCGCCCAGCAGATCGCGGTGGGGCTCTACCCGTCCCTCCAGGTCTCCGCGGAGACCCTCGCGGCGACGGACGCCTGGCTGGCCTCGGCCGAGCCGAACGCGGCCCTGCGCCGCCTGGTCTCGGAGTCCCGCGCGGGCGTCGAGCGAGCGCTGACCGCCCAGGCGGCCGACTCCCGGGCCTGACGGGCTCGCGCCCGCTGCTGGGGCTCCGCCCCAGACCCCGCGCCTCAAACGCCGGCGAGGCTGGAGTTGCCGCTGCGCGGCAACCCAGCCCCGCCGGGCGCGGGGCCTGAATGGCGCACAGCGCCATTTCAGCCCCGCCGGCGTTTGAGGCGCGGGCCCGGGCAGAGCCCGGGGAACGGGCGAAGGGCGGGTAGGGGACTCCGCCCTGCAGGGCCGACCACCCGCGGCGACGGCTACGGCCGGGCGGCGGCGACCGCCCGCAGGGCCGCCAGGACGTGGGCCAGCGCCGGGGCGGCCTCCGAGCCGCTGCGCAGGGCCGCGATGACGTGCCGGGTCGGCCGGTCGTGGGACAGTACGCGGACGGCGACGCCCGAGGCCCGGCTCGCGACCATGCGGGGGACCAGGGCCACCCCCATGCCCGCCTCGACCATGGCGAGGATCGCGGTCCAGCCGGACGCCGAGTGGGCCTGCTCCGGGACGAACCCGGCCGCCTCGCACGCGTTGCGGGTGATCTCCGACCAGGGCCCGGAGCCGCCGTAGATCCACGCGGCACCCGACAGGTCCGCGAGCCGCAGCTCCGCGGCGCCGGCCAGCGGGTGGTCCGGGGGCAGGGCCACGTCGAGGGGGTCTTCCAGCAGGGTCCTGCGGGTGAAGCGGGGATCGCGGGCCGTCGGGGCGTGGGCCGCGAGGGAGAGCGCGAGGTCGACGACCCCGGCGGACAGCAGCTCGTAGGACTCGGCCGCCTCGGTCTCCCGTACGCGGACCTCCACGCCGGGGTGCGAACGCCGCAGGGCGGCGACCGCCGGGACCACGAGGACCGGTACGGCGGTGGAGAAGGCCCCGATCCGCACCTCCCCCGCCTCCCCGGCCAGATATCCGGCCAGCTCCGCGTCGGCCCGCTCCAGCTGCGCGAACACCGCCTCCGCGTGCCGCAGTACGAGGTGGGCCGCGTCGGTGAGCCGGACCCGGCGGCCCTGGGCCTCCAGCAGCGGGACCCCCAGCGCCTTGGCCAGGTTGGTGAGCTGCTGCGAAACGGCCGAGGGCGTCATGTGCAGCGCCTCGGCCGTCGCGGTCACGGTCCCCCGGTCGGCGAGGGTCCGCAGGATCCGCAGCTTCTTGATGTCCCACTCGATCATGGGACCGAACCTACCGCCGGGCACCCAGACCCACGCCGCCCAGGATCAGCGCCATGCAGAGGAGCTGCGTCGGGCCGGTCGTCTCGCCGAGGAGCAGCAGGCCGAGGCCCGCGACGCAGACCGGCTGGAGGTAGTAGACGACTCCGGCGCGGGCGGCGCCGATCATCGCGACGGCCTTGTTCCAGGCGAAGAAGGCGACCGCGGACGAGAAGACGCCGACGTACAGGAGCATTCCGGCGGTGGAGGGGGTGACCTGGAAGCCGCCCTGGACGCGGACGGACACGGCGTAGGCGGGGGCGAGCATCAGCGCGCCGAGGACGAAGGTGGTGAGCAGGAAGGCGAGGCCGCCCAGTTCGGCGGGCTTGCGCTTGAGGAGCGCGCTGTACGTGGCGAAGGACAGGGCGGCGCCGAACATCCACAGGTCGCCGGGGGCGAAGTCGAAGCGGATCGAGCCCTTGCCGACCAGGAGGAGCACGCCGACGGCCGCGAGGGCCAGGCCGAAGGTGCGCCGGGCGCCCAGGCGTTCGCCGCCGAGCCGGGCGTACAGGGCCATGATGACCGGCGAGGCGGCCATGATCATGCCCATGTTGGAGGCGGAGGTGGTCAGTCCGGCCTGGTGCACGAGCGTGTTGTAGAGGGTGACGCCGAAGAGGGTGGCCAGGGCGATGTAGCCGAAGTGCTTGCGGATCAGGGCCCGCTGCTGCCAGGCCTGCCGGGCGGCGAAGGGGGCGACGGCCACGGTGGCGATCACCCAGCGCCAGAAGACGGCCTGGACGGGCGGGATGCTGTCCGCCATGCCCCGGGTGGCCACGAAGCTGCCGGACCAGACGACCGTCGCGAGCAGGGCGAGGAGGATGCCGAGACCGGCGGCCCCCTTCTTCGTCTTGCCGGGCAGTGCTTCCTGCGGCAGTGCTTCCTGCGGGACGGTGCGGACGCGGTCCGTGACGGCCACTGTGTGTCTCCCCCTCGGGATTCGGAGTGTCGGTTCGGTTCGTTGGTCTACCGTCGCACCGGGTGACCCGTCAGGTCCATCGAATCATTTCGATCGGTTTCTTCAGCAGAACCGAACGGTCCGGCCTTCGGCCGCGGCGCGCCCGCCGCGAGCTGCCCTGCGACCGTGGCGCCGAAGGCGATCACCATGCCCAGCACCTGCACCGATGACAGCGCCTGCCCCAGGGCGGCCCAGCCGATGACCGCCGCGGTGAGCGGCGAGAGCGGGCCGAGGAGGGTGACCGACGTGGCGGTGAGCTGCCCGATGCCGCGGAACCAGAGCCAGTAGGCGATGCCGGTGTTGATCAGCATCATGTAGCCGTAGCCGAGGAAGGCCTTGCCGTCGAGCGCCGGCGGCGCCCCTTCCACCAGCACGGCGACCGGGATGATCATCAGGCCGCCCGCGGTGAGCTGCCAGCCGGTCATGGCCAGTGGACCGACACCCTCCGGACGCCCCCACCGCTTGGTCATGACGGTGCCCGCGCCCATCGAGGCCGAGGAGACGACCCCGGCCACCACCCCGACCAGGTCGAGCTCCGCCTCCGCGGTCAGCACCACCATGCTGACGCCGAAGGCCGCCACGACGGCGGCGAGCACGGTCCGCAGCCGGGCCCGCTCGCCCAGCAGGAGGGCGGCGAGCCCCACGACGAACAGGGGTCCCGCGGAGCCCAGTACGGCCGCCACCCCGCCGGGCAGGCGGTAGGCGGAGAGGAACAGGAGCGGGAAGAAGGCGCCGATGTTGAGCCCGCCCAGGACGGCGGCCTTGCCCCACCACCGGCCCGTGGGCAGCTTCCGCGCGAGGACGGTGAGCAGCAGCCCGGCGGGCAGGGCCCGCATCACCCCGGTGAACAGCGGCCGGTCGGGCGGCAGCAGCTCGGAGGCCACGGCGTAGGTGGAGCCCCAGGAGATGGGGGCGAGGGCGGTCAGGGCGATGGTCGCGGCACGCTTCACGGCTGATCTCCTCCGGCGGGAACGAGTAGCTCACTCGAAAGTAGCTTAGCACTAAGCCACTTTCCCGTAAGCAACTTTCTTGCGAAGGGACAAGCGGAAGCCGGATACTGCGCCCATGACCGACAAGGACCCCGTCGACGCGATCACCGACCAGTGGTACGCGGTGCGACCCGATCTGGACACCACGCCCATGGCGGTCTTCGGCCGGGTCTTCCGGATCTCCAAAGCCATGGGTGACGCGATGGACAAGGCCTACTCGCGCTACGGAATCGCGCGCGGGGAGTTCGACGTCGTGGCCACGCTGCGCCGAAGCGGAACCCCGTACACCCTCTCGCCCCGCCAGCTCTCGGCCACGCTGATGCTCACCACGGGCGGGATGACGGGACGGCTGGACAAGCTGGAGAAGGCCGGGCTGCTCCGCCGCAGCCCCGATCCGGACGACCGGCGGGGACTCCGGGTGACCATCACCGACCGGGGCCTCGCGCTCATCGACGAGGCGGTCGAGGCGGGTCTGGAGGCACAGCGCGAAGCGCTCACCGGGCTCGACGAGGCGGAGATCACGGCGCTCATCGGCCTGCTGCGCAAGGTGATGGCAGGGGTCCCCTAGCTAGCTACTAGCTAGGGGGTGTCCGGCGGATCATGAGCGAAGCCGGACGTGGATCCCGTTGATGTCGCATGATCCGCCGGGCAGGACCCGGCGGCTCGCCGACCAGGCAGGACGATCTAGGGTGTGCCGATGCAGCCCTCCGCTCCGCCGCAGATACCGGCGAACGAGCTCCGGCCCGGCCGTCACTGGTATGCCACAGCGGCCGCGATCGCCGTCTTGCTGATCGTGCTGGGTGCGGCCATCGGTGTGTACCGGTTCTACAACGTGATCGACTCGGTGGACACCGCCCATCAGTTCACCAACGGTGCCACCGTCGCCCTGCGGCTCGAGCCGGGGAGCGAGAAGACGATCTGGATCAAGGACCAGGAATTCGGTCCGTCGGCCGCCCCGGAGTGCAGCATCACCGGGCCGGGCGACCCCGGTCTCACCGATCCGGGAACCGACGTGTTCCTCACCCGTGACGAGACCTGGAATCCGCTCCACACCATCGACGTGCCACGAGCAGGTGACTACGAGATCACCTGCTCGTCCCGAGCACTCTCCACGTACGCCATCGGGGACTCCGGAGGCATGTTCGCGTTCGCGGGCTGGCTGATACTGGCCATCGCTCTGCCCGTCCTCGGAATCGGCATCTGCGCCGCCATCGTCCTCGTCACCGCCTTGCGCCGCAGAGGCCATCGCAAGCGGCTGCTCGCCGAACGCCACGCCTCCGGTGGCGGCCACCCCGCGCACCCCGGGCCGGGCCCCGGTGCCGGCCCACGATGAACGCCGCCCTGCGCCCCGCGGAACCGGGCCGGGGCACGACAAGGCGCCGGGGGTCCTCATGGACCCCCGGCGCCTACGTTCGGTCTTCGGTCAGCTCTCGTTCTGCGTCTTGCGCGACTTGTCGCCGACCATCACCAGACCGGCGATGACCAGGAACAGCACGATCGGCGCGGCCACGTAGAGGCCGAGCGTCTCGGCGACGCTCAGGCCCGGACCCGGGTCGTCGCCGTCGTCACGGGTGAGCGCGAGGGCGGGAGACGTCATCAGCAGCATCATCAGCGTCGTTCCGGCCGTGACGGCGCCGGCGCGCAGAGCGTTCTTCTTGTCCACGGTGCAAACGTAGCGAACACCTAAACACCGCGCGCGCCCGGGGGTGCCGTACGGGTTCCCGCCGCCCCCCGCACCGCCCCCAGCAGGGCGTTCGCCCGCGGCGAGGCGGCCAGTGCCTCCAGGGTCAGCGGCCGGCCCTCCGCGTCGGCGACCGGGAGCCGCCAGTTGGGGTACTGGTCCCAGGTGCCGGGCAGGTTCTGCGGCCGCCGGTCCCCCACCGCGTCGGGCAACCAGACCCCGAGCAGCCGGGCCGGGGTGCGCAGCAGGAACCCGTACAGGGCCCGTACGGCGGCCTCCTCGCCCTTGGTGTCGAGCCCGAGGTCCTCCAGTACGTCCAGCCAGCGCGCGGTGTCGGCCGCGTCCTCGGCGCGCTCCCGCTCGGCCGGGCGGGTCAGCAGGCCCAGCCGGTCGCGCAGTTCCACGTGGGAGCCGGCCAGCTTGGCGGCCGTGGGCGGCAGATCGTGGGTGGTCACGGTGGCCAGGCAGTCGGACCGCCAGCGCTCCGGCTCCAGCGGCTCCCCGTCCCCGCCCCAGTCCCGCTCGAACCACAGCACCGAGGTGCCCAGCACCCCGCGCCGGGCCAGCGCCTGACGGACCCCCGGCTGCACGGTGCCGAGGTCCTCGCCGATGACCAGGGCCCCCGCCCGGTGGGCCTCCAGGACCAGCAGGGCGAGCATCGCCTCCCCGTCGTACGAGACGTACGCGCCTTCGGCGGGCGGGGCCCCTTCCGGGATCCACCAGAGCCGGAAGAGTCCCATGACGTGGTCGATGCGCAGGGCGCCGGCGTACCGGAACACCCCCCGCAGCAGGGTCCGCAGCGGCGCGTACCCGGTGGCGGCCAGCCGGTCGGGCCGCCACGGGGGCAGTCCCCAGTCCTGGCCGCGCGCGTTGAAGGCGTCCGGCGGGGCGCCGACGGAGACGGCCCGGGCGTAGTGGGGGGCCCCGAAGGGGGCTCCGGTGGCGTCCGAGCCCTCCGGGTGCACCCCGACGGCCAGGTCGTGCACGATGCCGACCGCCATCCCGGCCTCCTTGGCGGCCCGCTGGGCGGCGGCGAGCTGGGCGTCCGTCAGCCAGACCAGCCAGCGGTGGAAGTCGGCCCGGGCCTCCGGGTCCTCCCCGGCGTGCCCGGCGCACCAGGCGGCGTGCCGGTCCAGCTCCGCGCCCTGGTCGGCGCGGAACTCCCCGTAGGCCGCCTCCCGTTCGGGGGTCCGCGGGACGGCGTACAGCAGCTCCAGGGCGGCCCGCTTGAGGGACCAGACGGCGTCCCGGTCGATCAGCGCCCCCTTCTCCAGCACCTCGCGCCGCAACTCCGCGCCCCGGTCGGCCAGCTCCGCGAGGGCGGCCCGGTCCGGGCAGTCGGCGTACTCGGGGACGTCCTCGATCCGCAGGTGCACCGGGTCGGGGAAACGGCGCGAGGACGGCCGGTACGGGGAGGGGTCGGTCGGGGTGCCGGGCACGGCCGCGTGCAGCGGGTTGACCTGGACGAAGCCGGCTCCGTGGACGCGGCCCGCCCAGCGCGCCAGCTCCGCCAGGTCGCCCAGGTCACCCATGCCCCAGGACTGCTCGGAGAGCACCGAGTAGAGCTGGACGAGCAGCCCGTGCGTGCGCTCCGGCGCCGCCGGGGCCCGGTCGGGGGCCACGATCAGGGTGGCGGTGGCGGTGCGGCCGTCCGGGGCCTGCGCGCGAATCCGGTGCACGCCGAGCGGCGGCTCCCCCGCGCCGGCCGCGCCCCAGGCCACCGGCGGCTCCTGGGGGGCCGCGCGGCCCGCCGCCCGGGGCGGCCCGTCCTCCTCCGCCTCCAGCAGGGTCCGGGTCCCCGGCGGCAGCGCGGCCAGCTCCACGGGCGGCCTGGCCCCGGCCCACCACACCAGCACGCGCGGCAACAGCCGCCGCGCCGCGTCGCGTTCGGCCGCCGCCAGGTCCGCCCGTACGGACTCCGGGGTGTCCGTGTTCACCCCCAACTCCCGCAGCACGGCGGCCACGGTGGCCTCCGGGACCCGGAGGGTGACGTCCTCGGCGGGCTGGTAGGTGGTGGCGACTCCGTGCAGGGCCGCGAGCCGGGCGAGGTCGTCCATCAGGTTCCTTGTCGTCTAGTCACCCGCGGCGGCCGCCGCGGCATGGGTGGTCGGCTCGCTGGTCAGCGGGGCCTCGCAGGCGAGCGGGGGCTCACTGGTCAACGGCGCGTGCGCGGCGTCGGCGAGCGACGGCTCGCTGGTGAGGGGCCGTTCGTCGGGTCCGGACTGCGCCGGCAGGTGGGCGAGCGGCGGACGCCGTTTCGGGGTGGGCGTGGATATGGAGGTGGTGGCGTTCTCGGTTTTCACGGCCTCGGTGTTCACCGGCAGGCACTCCTTCGTGCGTGAGGATCGATCAGGACCCGCGGACGGCTCCCACTGTGTCGGTCCGCGCGTAGTGCGCGCACCACCGACAGCGGAAATTCTCCTGTGCGGTCCGTGAATCCGTACAGACGTGCCTGCGTTCGGGCCGCGCGCGGGAGGTGTTGCGGAGGTCCGCGCCGATCACCGCACACCCGGAGCCTTCGGCCCTGGCGTGCGGGATCGCCGGGAACACCCTCCGGCGCGCGCCCCGGAGAACATCCCAGCCATACCCAGTCGGCCGCACCGCATTCCTGGCCGATCCAGGTCAGATCACCCGCAGACGTTGACACCCCTGCCGTACGGATGGTGGGCTCTGGCTCGTTCGTACGAGCGGGGGACGACTCGGGACGGGGTGGCTCCGTGCACATCAGGGGCAGGAAGCGGGCCACGGCCACGGCCGCGGCGGTCGCCGTCATCGGCTCACTGCTCAGCGGCTCGGCGGTCGTGGGTCCCCCCACCGCCTTCGCCGCACCGACCTCACCCACCGCGCCGGACGCCCAGGACGCACCCGCCGGGCCGGGCACCGCCGCGGTTCCCGCGGCGCTGCGCGACCCCGCGCCCGTTCCCGTACCCGCCCCCGTGCTCGACCCCGGCTCCGATCCGGCGCGCACCGCCGCCGAGGGGCCCGCGGTGTGGCCCCGGCCGCAGTCGATGGCCGCCGACCCGGCGCGCGCGGTGCCGCTGGGCGCCGAAGCGGTGCTGGTGCTGCCCGCGGACGTGGACCCGTACGCCGCCCAGGTGGTGCGCGACGCCCTGCGCGGAGCGGGCGTACGGACCCTGCACGAGCGGGCCGACGGGGATCCGCTGCCCGCGGCGGGACCCGTCGTACGGCTCCAGGGGCCGTCCGACGGGACCGCCGAGCGGGCGCTGCGGGCGCTGGGCGCGGACGCGGCCGGCGACCTGCCGGCCGGCGGCTACCGGCTGGCGGTGGGCCGCGCCGAGGGACGGGACACCGTCGCGCTGGCCGGCACGGGCGGCGACGGGCTCTTCCACGCGGCGCAGACGCTGCGTCAACTGCTGGCCCAGGGCGGCGGGAAGGTGCCCGGCGTCCTCGTACGGGACTGGCCGTCCGCCCCGGTGCGCGGGATCACGGAGGGGTTCTACGGGACTCCGTGGACGGCCGCCCAGCGGCTCGCGCAGGTGGAGTTCATGGGCCGCACCAAGCTGAACCGGCTGCTCCTCGCGCCCGGCGACGACCCGTACCGCACCACGGACTGGCGCCGCGACTACCCGGCGCCGCAGGCGGCGGAACTGCGGGAGCTGGCCGGCCGGGCGCGCGCCAACCAGGTGGTGCTCGCCTGGGCCGTGGCGCCCGGGCAGTCGATGTGCCTGGCCTCCTCGGCCGACCGGGCGGCGCTCGCCCGCAAGCTGGACGCCATGTGGGACCTCGGATTCCGGGCGTTCCAGGTGCAGTTCCAGGACGTCAGCTACACCGAGTGGGGCTGCCGGGCCGACCGGGAGCGGTACGGCACGGGCCCGGAGGCGGCCGCGAAGGCGCACGCGGAGGTCGCCGGCGAGCTGGCCGCGCACCTGGCCCGGCGCTATCCGGGGGCGCCCGCGCTGTCGCTGCTGCCGACGGAGTACTACCAGGAGGGCGCGACGCCCTACCGGAGCGCGCTGACCGACGCCCTGGACGACCGGGTGGAGGTGGCCTGGACGGGCGTCGGCGTGGTGCCGCGCACGATCACCGGGCAGGAGATGACCGGGGCGCGCTCCGCGCTCGGGTGGCATCCGCTGGTCACCATGGACAACTACCCGGTCAACGACTGGGATCCGGGCCGCATCTTCCTCGGCCCGTACGCGGGACGCGACCCGGTGGTCGCGGGCGGTTCGGCGGCCGTGCTGGCCAACGCGATGCCCCAGGGCACCCTGTCGCGCATCCCGCTGTTCACGGCGGCGGACTTCACGTGGAACCCGCGCGGCTACCGGGCCGCCGACTCCTGGGCGGCGGCCGTGTCCTCGCTCGCCGGACCCGACCCCAAGGCCCGCGAGGCACTGGCCGCGCTGGCCGGGAACAACGCCTCCTCCGGCCTCGCCCAGCCCGAGTCCGCCTATCTGGTCCCTGTGATCGAGGAGTTCTGGCGGGCCCGGAGCTCCGGCGACCCCGCGGCGGGAGACCGGCTGCGGGCCGCCTTCCGCGTCCTGCGCGAGGCCCCGGACCGGCTGCCCGCGCTCGCCGGGGAGGCGGGGCCCTGGCTGTCGCGGCTCGCGCGCTACGGAGCCGCCGGGGAACTGGCCCTCGACGTCCTCCAGGCGCAGGCCCGCGGGGACGGGGCGGCGGCCTGGCAGGCCTCGCAGGCCTTCACCGCCGCCCGCGCGGCGCTGTCCGGGGCGGAAGCCGCCCGGGTCGACAAGGCCGTGCTGGACCCCTTCCTGGCGCGGGCCGCGGCCGAGGCCGACGCGTGGACCGGCGCGGCCCTCCGGCCGGGCACGGTGACCCGGCAGCCCGACGCCTGGACGGTCGCGCTGGCCGCCGCCCGGCCGGTGTCGGTGGTGACCGTGATGACCGACCCGCTGCCGCCCGGCAGCCGGGGCGCCGCGATCGAGGCCCACGTACCGGGAGAGGGCTGGCGCAAGGTCGCGGAAGCGGCGGCTTCGGGCTGGACCCAGGCCGACGTGGGCGGCCTGCGGGCCGACGCGGTCCGGCTCGTCTGGTCGGGGCCGGCTCCGGCCGTGCACAGCGTGGTCCCGTGGACGGCGGACGGCCCGGAGGGCCGCTTCGAGCTGGCGGAGACCGTGGACGCGGAGATCGGCGGGGCCCCGCAGCGGATCCCGGCGGAACTGTCCGCGCTGCGTCCCGGCGAGGTCCGCGGACCCCTGTCGGCGACGCCGCCGCCGGGGGTCTCCGTACGCCTGCCGGAGACGGCCGCGGCCGCGCGCGGTACGACGGCGACCGTCCCGGTGGAGGTCACGGTGGCCGCGGGCACGGCGCCGGGCACCTACGAGGTTCCGGTCACCTTCGGATCCCAGACGCACACGCTGAAGGTCCGCGCCCATCCGCGCACGGCCGGCCCGAACCTGCTGCGCTCCGCCGTGGCCTCGTCCTCGGCCGACGAGACCCCCGCGTTCCCCGCGTCGGGGGCGCTGGACGATTCCCCGGCGACCCGCTGGTCCTCGCCCGCGGCCGACGGGGCCTGGTGGCAGGCCGAGCTGCCGGCTCCGGCGCGGATCGGGCTGCTGCGGTTGCGCTGGCAGGAGGCCTACCCGTCCCGGTTCCGGGTGGAGACCTCGGCGGACGGGGTCGCCTGGCACCCGTCGGCGACGGTCGCCTCCCGCGGCGGGGTGGACTCCGTCCACCTGGATCCGGCGGCCACCCCGGCCCGCTTCGTCCGCGTCACCTGCGAGACCCGCGCCACCCGCTACGGCTGCAGCCTGCTGGGCGCGGAAGCCTTCGCGGTGGCCCCGTAGGGGGCCGGGCAACCCTGCGGGGCAGTCCCCTACCCGCCCTTCGCCCGTTCCCCGGGCTCCGCCCGGACCCGGTCCTCAAACGCCGGACGGGCTGAATTTTGCCGCGCAGCGGCAAATCCAGCCTCGCCGGCGTTCTTCGCCCCGCGCAGCGGGACACCCGCAGCCGGGGCCCGGCTCAGGGATTACGACGCGACCGCCGCCGCGGCGACCGGCAGCCCGATGCGGTCCAGCGCATCCTCCGCCCCGAACGGCTGGAGGTACGGCATCCAGCACGGATCCCGGTGCCCCGTCCCGATGATCCGCCAGGCCAGCCCGGACGGCGGAGCCGGCTGGTGCCGCAGCCGCCAGCCGAGGTCGACGAGGTGCCGGTCGGCCTTGACGTGGTTGCAGCGGCGGCACGCGGCGACGACGTTGTCCCAGGCGTGCTGCCCTCCCCGGCTGCGCGGGACGACGTGGTCGACACTGGTGGCGACGGCCCCGCAGTACATGCAGCGGCCGCCGTCCCGGGCGAACAACGCGCGCCGGGTGAGTGGAACGGGCCCCCGGTAGGGGACCCGCACGAAGCGCTTGAGCCGAACCACGCTGGGCGCGGGGACGGCCCTTGTCGCGCTGTGCAGAAAGGCGCCGGATTCTTCCAGGGAGACGGCTTTGTTCTCCAGGACGAGGACGAGCGCGCGACGGAGCGGTACGACGCCGAGGGGCTCGTACGACGCGTTGAGGACCAGGACGTGCGGCACGGACTGCCTCCTTGTACGTCGGCGGCGCGTGGCTCGCGCCGGGACGATCTGCTTTCCAGTCTCCCCTTACGGCTGGTCGAAGCGCCACCACGCGCCCGTAACGGGTCCGAGGTGTTTTCAACCACACCCGCTTCATCCCCGCGTGAGTCTGGTCTCTCCCTCGAACATGGCAACAAGTACGGGCAAGTGCCCCGTTAGGGTGGATGGTCTGCCCGCCCCACCCCTTCCGCGGGCAGGACGCCACATCTGGAGGTTCCCGCCGTGCCCTGGCCTGCCGCACTGCTCCCGCTCGCAGCCGACAACCCGGACGCGTCCCAAACGATCAGAGAAACCCACGAGAGCGTCACGAACGCGGCCAGTTTCATAGAGGAGAACTGGGCCGGATGGCTGTACCTGGGCCTGCGGATCCTCCTCATCCTGGTCATCGCCTTCGCCCTGCGTTCGGTGGTCCGAAAGTCGCTGACCAAGCTGATCACCCGGATGAACCGCGGCGCCGACGCCGTCGAGGGCACGGCCCTGAGCGGGCTGCTGGTCAACGCCGAGCGGCGCCGTCAGCGGTCCGAGGCCATCGGTTCCGTGCTGCGTTCGGTGGCCTCGTTCCTGATCCTCGGCACGGCCGGCCTGATGGTGCTCGGCGCGCTCGACATCAACCTGGGACCGCTGCTGGCGAGCGCCGGTGTGGCCGGTGTGGCGATCGGTTTCGGCGCCCGGAACCTGGTCACGGACTTCCTCTCCGGCGTGTTCATGATCCTTGAGGACCAGTACGGCGTCGGCGACAAGATCGATGCCGGTGTGGCCTCGGGCGAGGTCGTCGAGGTGGGTCTGCGCGTCACCAAGCTGCGCGGCGACAACGGCGAGATCTGGTACGTCCGCAACGGCGAGATCAAGCGGATCGGCAACCTCAGCCAGGGCTGGGCCACGGCCGGCGTGGCCGTGCAGGTCAAGCCGACCGAGAGCCTCTCCCGCATCCGCGAGGTGATCAAGGGGATCGCCGACACCATGGCCAAGGAGTCCCCGTGGGACGAGCGGCTGTGGGGTCCGGTGGAGGTGCTGGGCCTGGACGAGGTGCTGCTGGCCTCCATGACGGTGTCGGTGTCGGCGAAGACGATGCCGGGCCAGCAGTTCGCCGTGGAGCGCGAGCTGCGCTGGCGGATCAAGGACGCCTTCGACGCCGCGGGCATCGGGATCGTCGGTGGCCTGCCGGCACCCGAGGAGGACGCGGCCCCGGCCGACCCCTCGGCCTCCGTCGCCCCGCCGTCGGCGCTGGCGAACCCGACCTCCCCGCAGTCCCTGGCCACCGCGGAGATCCCGCCGCCGGCCGTGGGCGGCGCGGTCTCCGGTCCGCGCATCACGAAGTAGGCGCCTTCCCAGCCGCCCCGCACACACATGTGTGGCACTGCCCCCGCAGATCCGATCTGCGGGGGCAGTCGTGTACGCACTCCCATTGACACGAGCGACCCACCAATAGGAAACTTACCTAACAGTTCATCTCGGTGAGGGAGAAGCCACCCCATGCCCGCCACCCCCGGTACGCCCAGCCTGTTGCGCGCCCTGAACGACCGGGCCGCCCTCGAGCTCCTGCTGACGCACGGCCCGCTGTCCCGGACCCGGATCGGGCATCTCACCGGCCTCTCGAAGCCCACCGCCTCCCAGCTGCTGGCCCGCCTGGAGGCCGCCGGGCTCGTCGTCGCCACCGGCACCGCCACCGGCCGCCCCGGCCCCAACGCGCAGCTCTACGCCGTCAACGCGCGGGCCGCCCACGTCGCCGGACTCGACGTCACCCCGGGCCGGATCCTCGCCTCCGTGGCCGACCTCGCCGGCGAGGTGATCGGCAGCCACGAGCTCCCGTACGCGGAGGGCACCGGACCGGTCGAGCAGGTCACCCGCGCCCTCGGCGAAGCCGTCAAGGACGCCGGGCTGCACCTCGCCGACATCCACCGGGTGGTCATCGCCACCCCCGGCTCCTTCGACCCCCGCACCGGGGTGCTGCGCTACGCCGACCACCTGGCGGGCTGGCAGTCCCCCACGCTCCTCGACGAGCTCGCCGCGGCCCTGCCGATGCCGGTCGAGTACGAGAACGACGTGAACCTCGCCGCCGTCGCCGAACAGCGGCTCGGGGCCGCCCGCGGCCACGAGGACTTCGTCCTGCTGTGGAACGAGGAGGGCCTCGGCGCCGCCCTCGTCCTCGGCGGCCGGCTGCACCGCGGCTGGACCGGCGGCGCCGGGGAGATCGGCTTCCTGCCGGTCGCCGGGCATCCGCTGGTCCGCCAGGTCACCCGGGTCAACTCCGGCGGCTACCAGGAGCTGGCCGGCGCGCAGGTGCTGCCCGCGATGGCGGCCCGGCTCGGCGTCGACGCACCGCCGGCCGCCGCGGCCGGGGCCGGTTCGGTGCACGGCGCCGTGCACGGGGCCGAGTCCGGGGCCATGGTCGAAGCGGCGGCCGCGCTGCTGGCCCAGGCCGCCGCCGCACCCGAAGGGGCCCACCTGGAACTCCTGCGGGAGTACGCCACCGCCCTCGCCACCGGACTCGCCTCGCTGGTCGCCGTGCTGGACCCGGAGATCGTGATCCTCTCCGGCGCGCTGACCATCGCGGGCGGGGAGCCGCTGCGCGAGCTCCTCGAAGCCGAGCTCGCCGACCTCGCCCCGTCCCGGCCCCGGCTGGTGACCGGCGAGGTGCGGGAACGGCCCGTACTGCGCGGGGCACTGGAGAACGCCCTCGCCGCCACCCGCGACGAGGTCTTCGACACCTCCCGCCGCTGAACCGCACCACCCGCACCACCCCGCACGAGCCCGCACCGCATCACCCCGCACCGCATCCCCCCGCACGAGCCCCGGCGCACGCAGCCTCGTACAGCACACCCGCACCACCTGCCCCGCACCGCACCTCCCCCGCGTGAGCCCACACCGCTCCTCCCCACCCCTCCAGGAAGTCCCCCCGCGCAGAGAGTGACTCCGCCATGCCCGGAATCCGCCGCCTGACCGCCGCCGCCACCGCAGTCGCCGCGATATCCGTACTCGCCACCGCGTGTACGGGCTCCGCCTCCCACACGGCCGCCGACGACCCGAACAAGGACGTCACCCTCAACTTCTGGCACGGCTGGTCCGCCCCCAGCGAGATCAAGGCCATCGAGGACAACATCGCCCGGTTCACCAAGGCCCACCCGAACATCAAGGTGAACGTCACGGGCAACATGACGGACGACAAGATCAACCAGGCGCTGCGCGCCGGCGGGGAGAAGGCCCCCGACGTGGTCTCCTCCTTCACCACCGACAGCGTCGGCAAGTTCTGCAACACCGGCGCCTTCGCCGACCTGAACCCCTTCCTGAAGAAGTCCGGGATCGAGAAGGAGAAGGTCTTCCCCAAGACCCTGATGCAGTACACCCAGTTCAACGGCAACCAGTGCACGCTGCCGCTGCTGAACGATGCGTACGGCCTCGTCTACAACAAGACCGCCTTCGAGGCCGCCGGGATCACCGAACCGCCCAAGACCTGGAGCCAGTTCACGGCCGCCGCGCAGAAGCTGACGATCTCCAAGGGGGATTCGTACCAGCAGCTCGGCATCATGCCCACCTACCACGGCTACGAGACCGCCCCCCAGCGCCTGGCCGCCCTGTGGAGCCCGGCGTACTTCGACGCCGACGGCAAGTCCAACCTGGCCAAGGACCCCGGCTTCGCACAGATGCTGACGGCGCAGAAGGACCTGGTCGGCAAGCTCGGCGGGTACGAGAAGCTGGAGAAGTTCCGCACCACCTTCGGTGACGAGTGGAGCGCCGAGCACCCCTTCCACCTGGGCCTGGTGGCCATGCAGATCGACGGCGAGTGGCGGGCCCCCATGGCGAAGGAGGCCGGGGTGAAGTTCGAGATCGGGACCGCGCCGATGCCCGTCCCGGACGACCGGATCGCCGAGTACGGCAAGGGCTACCTCTCCGGCACGATCATGGGCATCGCCTCGGGCAGCAAGAAGCAGAACGCCGCCTGGGAGCTGACGAAGTACATGACGACCGACACCGACGCGGTCGTGGAGTTCGCCAACGCCATCCACAACGTGCCCTCCACGCTGGCCGCCCTGGACTCCCCCAAGCTCCAGGTGAGCCCGGAGTTCAAGACGTTCATCGACATCGCCAAGCACCCGAAGTCGACCACCACCCCGGCGCAGGTGGACGGCGGCACCTACCAGCTGACCTTCACCGACTTCGCGTACGCGGTCGAGAAGGGCGAGGTCGCGGACATCCCGGCCGGTCTCGCCAAGACCGACCAGCAGATCGACACGGACATCGCGAAGGCCAAGTAGCCCGATGGACGGCACCCTCTCCCCCGCCCTGCGCACCAGGCGCCGCAGGTCGGCGCTGCGCACGGCGGCCTTCATGTCGCCCTGGCTGATCGGGTTCGGCGTCTTCTTCGCCTACCCGCTCGTCTCCACCGTCTACTTCTCCTTCACCAAGTACGACGGCTTCCGCCCGCCCGTCTTCAACGGGCTGGACAACTGGACCTACGTCTTCTCCGACCTCCCGATGTTCTGGCCGGCCATGCGCAACACCCTGTGGCTGGTCGTGGTGATGGTCGCCTGCCGGGTCGCCTTCGGCCTCGGCATCGGCCTGCTCATCACCAAGATCAAGCTGGGTACGGGCGTCTTCCGCACCCTGTTCTACCTGCCCTACCTGGCCCCTCCGGTGGCTGCGACCCTGGCCTTCGTCTTCCTGCTCAACCCGGGCACCGGCCCGGTCAACACCCTGCTGGACGCGGTCGGGCTGCCCACGCCCGGCTGGTTCACGGACGCCGCCTGGTCCAAGCCGGCGCTGACCGCGCTCGCCGTGTGGGGGGTCGGCGACCTGATGGTCATCTTCATGGCCGCGCTGCTCGACGTACCGCGCGAGCAGTACGAGGCCGCCGAGCTGGACGGGGCCGGGGCGTTGGCGCGCTTCCGCCACATCACCCTGCCGAACATCTCGCCGATCATCCTGTTCGCGGTGGTCACCGGGGTCATCCAGGCGATGCAGTTCTACACGCAGCCCCTGGTGGCGGGGAAGGTGGCCTCCGGCGTGATCGGCGGCTCGGGCCAGCCGACCGAGCCCGGGTACCCCGACAAGTCCACGCTGACCCTGCCCCAGGTCATCTACAACGTCGGCTTCCAGCGCTTCGACTACGGCACCGCGTGCGTGGTCGCCCTGGTGCTGTTCGCCCTCTCCATGGCCTTCACCGCACTGCTGATGCGCCGGCGCGGCGGCCTGATCCAGGCAGGTGACTGACGGCCATGAGCCAGAACCAGAGCCAGACCCTCACCCGCGGCCCGCGCCGGACCCCGCGTCCGGCCGCGCCACCCGCACCGGATTCCGCGCGGGCGGTGCGCACCGCGCGCCGCCGGGCCGCCCTGCACTGGGTGGCCGTGCACTCCCTCGGCGTCGCGGCGGCGCTCTTCTTCGTCCTCCCCTTCGTGTTCCTCTTCCTGACCTCCGTGATGAGCGACCAGCAGGCGCTGACCCGCGACCTGTGGCCGCGCGACTGGGAGTGGGGCAACTACGCGAAGGTGTGGGACACCCCCGGCTTCCTGACCTGGTGGCGCAACACCCTGCTGTACGCGGGCCTCGGCACCCTGCTGACCGTGGTCTCCTCGGTGCCCGTCGCCTACGCGCTCGCCAAGTTCCGCTTCCGCGGCCGGCGGCTGTCGCTGCTGCTGGTCATCGCCATGATGATGCTGCCGCCCCAGGTGGTCGTCATCCCGATGTACCTCTTCTGGGCCAAGCAGCTGGACCTGTCCGGCACCCTGTGGCCGCTGATCATCCCGATGGCCTTCGGCGACGCCTTCTCCATCTTCCTGCTGCGCCAGTTCCTGCTGACGATCCCCGACGAGTACCTGGACGCGGCGAAGGTCGACGGCTGCGGCGAGCTGCGCACCCTGTTGCGGGTCGTCCTGCCGATGGCGAAGCCCGGGATCGCGGCCGTGGCGCTGTTCCAGTTCTTCTGCGCCTGGAACGACTACTTCGGCCCGCAGATCTACGCCTCCGACAACCCGGCCGCCTGGACCCTCAGTTACGGACTGGAGTCCTTCAAGGGCGCCCACCACACCAATTGGAACCTGACCATGGCAGCGACCGTGCTGGTCATGGCCCCGGTGATCGTCCTCTTCTTCTTCGCCCAGAAGGCGTTCGTCGAAGGCGTCACCCTGACCGGCGTGAAAGGCTAGACATCATGAAACTCGCAGTGGTGGGCGGCGGTTCCACCTACACCCCCGAGCTGATCGACGGGTTCGCCCGACTGCGCGACACCCTGCCCATCAGCGAGCTGGTGCTGATCGACCCGGCCGCCGACCGGCTGGAGCTGATCGGCGGCCTGGCCCGGCGGATCTTCGCCAAGCAGGGACACCCCGGCCTGATCACCACCACCTCCGACCTCGACGCGGGCGTCGCCGGCGCGGACGCGGTCCTGCTGCAACTGCGCATCGGTGGGCAGGCGGCCCGGCTCCAGGACGAGACCTGGCCGCTGGAGTGCGGCTGCGTGGGCCAGGAGACCACCGGCGCCGGCGGCCTCGCCAAGGCGCTGCGCACGGTCCCGGTGGTCCTCGACATCGCCGAGCGGGTCCGGCGCTCCAACCCGGACGCGTGGATCATCGACTTCACCAACCCGGTCGGGATCGTCACCCGCGCCCTGCTCCAGGCCGGGCACAAGGCGGTCGGGCTGTGCAACGTGGCCATCGGCTTCCAGCGCAAGTTCGCCGCGATGCTGGACCTGACCCCGGCCGACATCCACCTCGACCACGTGGGCCTCAACCACCTCACCTGGGAGCTGGGGGTGCGCAAGGGCGGCCCCGAGGGCGAGAACCTGCTGCCGCAGCTCATCGCCCGGCACGGCGACGCCATCGCCGCGGACCTGCACCTGCCGCGCGCGGTGCTGGACCGGCTCGGGGTGGTCCCCTCGTACTACCTGCGCTACTTCTACGCGCACGACGAGGTGGTCCGGGAGCTCGGGACCAAGCCCTCGCGAGCCGCCGAGGTCGCCGCGATGGAGAAGGAACTCCTCGGCCTGTACGGGGATCCCGCGCTGGACGAGAAGCCGGAACTGCTCGCCAAGCGGGGCGGCGCCTTCTACTCGGAGGCCGCGGTGGACCTGGCCGCGGCCCTGCTCGGCGACGGCGGGAGCGCCGGAAGCACCGGAAGTGCCGGAAGCGCCGTGCAGGTGGTCAACACGCTGAACAACGGCACCCTGCCGTTCCTCCCCGACGACGCGGTCGTCGAGGTGCAGGCACGGGTGGACCGCGCCGGGGCCTCGCCGCTGGCCGTGCCCCGGCTGGACCCGCTGTACGCGGGGCTCATCGCCCACGTCACGGCGTACGAGGACCTCGCGCTGGACGCGGCGCTGCGGGGCGGCCGCGAGCGGGTCTTCAAGGCGCTGCTGGCGCACCCGCTGGTGGGCCAGTTCGACCTCGCCGAGGGGCTCACGGACCGGCTCCTGGCGCACAACAAGGAGCACCTGGCATGGGCGTGAGCCGGCCCCCGAAGGCAGCCGTCCTCGCCGTCGACGCGGGCAACAGCAAGACGGACGTGGCGCTGATCGCCGCGGACGGCCGCGTCCTCGGCACCGGTCGCGCGGGCGGCTTCCAGCCCCCGCGCGTCGGGGTCGGGGCGGCGGTGGACGTGCTCGGGCGGGCCGTGGCCGAGGCGGCCGAGGCCGCCGGACTGCCGGGGCCCGCGGCCGGAGCCCCGTACGCGGGTCCGTACGCCGAGCGGGTCTCGGCCTGTCTGGCCAACGCGGACCTCCCGGTGGAGGAGACCCGGCTCGCGGAGGCCATCGGAGCGCGCGGCTGGGGCACGGCCACCGAGGTGCGCAACGACACCTTCGCGATCCTGCGCGCCGGACTCGGCGAGGACGCCGGGGGCCCGCGCGGGGTCGCGGTGGTGTGCGGGGCGGGCATCAACTGCGTGGGCATGCTGCCCGACGGGCGCACGGCCCGGTTCCCGGCGCTCGGGCAGATCTCCGGCGACTGGGGCGGCGGCGGCGGGCTGGCCGCCGAGGCCATGTGGTGGGCGGCCCGCGCCGAGGACGGCCGCGGCGGTCCCACCGCGCTCGCGGCGGCCCTGCCGGGGCACTTCGGGCTGGAGTCCATGTACGCGCTGATCGAGGCGGTGCACCTGGGATCCGTCGAGCCCGTACGGATGCACGAGCTGGTGCCGGTGCTGTTCGCGGTGGCCGCGGCCGGCGATCCGGTCGCCGCCGCCCTCGTCGAGCGGCAGGCCGAGGAGGTCGTGGCACTGGCCTCGGTGGCGCTGGAGCGGCTCGGGCTGCTCGCCGAGGAGGCGCCCGTCCTGCTGGGCGGCAGCGTCCTGGCGGCCCGGCACCCGCAGTTGAACGGCAGGGTGGAGGCCCTGCTGGCCGAACGTGCCCCGCACGCCCGGGTCTCGGTGGTCACGGCTCCGCCGGTCCTGGGCGCCGGCCTGCTGGGTCTGGACGCGCTGGGGGCGGGCCCCGAGGCCTACGGGAAGCTGCGTGCCCATTTCGGTTGAACCGGGGCCGCGGCGGAACCATCGCGTCCCGTGAGGCGTATTGACGGTGAAGGGCCGGAGCGGCACCGGGGACGGATCGGGGCGGATCGTGTCTGATCCCGGACCGGGTGCTGTGGACGACCGCCACTAAGGCCATACTGCTGCGAAGCACGAAGGACCGAGGGGGAGGTCAGGGTGGCCATCACATCACGCGCGCCCGCGCCCGGCGGCGTCTCGGCGCCCTCCGGGCCGCCGGCGCCGCCGCCCGACGCGCTGCCCCGGCGGGGCACCGCCTGGGCCGAGGGCGTGGAGCGGCTGCGCGCGGCGGCCACCACCGAGCCCGGCCGGCTGCGGATCATCGGCGCGGCCCTGGCCGCGCTGGTCCTGCTGTTCGGCGCGGTGGCCGTCTGGGAGATCTCCGGCCGGGTGTCCGCGGCCGACGACGTCGTGGGCCGCAGCCAGCCGCTGAGCGCCGACGCGGCGAGCATCTACCGCTCCCTCGCGGACGCCGACACCGCCTCCTCCAGCGGTTTCCTCGCGGGCGGCGACGAGCCCCGCGAGGTCCGCAGCCGGTACGAGAAGGACATCGCCAACGCGTCCCGGCTGCTGGTCAACGCGGCCGCCAGCACCACGGCCGGCGAGGACTCCCGCAAGCAGATCACCCTGCTGAGCGAGCTGCTCCCCCGCTACACCGGCCTGATCGAGCAGGCCCGCGCCACCAACAAGCAGGGCCTGCCGCTCGGCGGCGCCTACCTCCGGTACGCGAACGAGCAGATGAGCACCCAGCTCCTGCCCGCCGCGCAGCGGCTCTACGAGGCGGAGACCGGCCGCCTCTACACGGACTACGACGACGCCCGCGCGCTGCCCCTGGCCTCGTTCGGGGCGGGCCTGCTCGCACTCGCGGCCCTGGTCTGGGCCCAGCGGCGCAACTACCGGCGTACGAACCGCGTCTTCAACCACGGGCTCGCCGCCGCGACCGCCGCCTCGCTGGTGCTGCTGCTGTGGCTGGCCGCAGGCCACACGGTCGCCAGGTCGGGGCTGAGCGAGGCCCGCACGGACGGGCAGGAGTCCCTCAAGGTGCTCAACGACGCGCGGATCGCCTCGCTCCAGGCGCGGGCCAGCGAGAACCTGACGCTGATCTCGCGCGGCGCCGTACTGGCCGAGGACAAGAAGTCGGACAAGTACGACGTGGACTTCTCGAACGACATGAAGGACCTGGACGCGGGCCTGGCGACGGCGGCGAAACTGGCCGACGACGCGGCGGGCCGCGGGCCCGTGGCCGGCGCCGCGGCCGGCGTGAAGCGGTGGAAGGAACTGCACGCGGCGGCCCGGCAGACGGACTTGACGGGCGACTACCAGGGCGCCGTCGGGCAGGTCATCGGGGACAAGGACCACAAGGAGCCCACGGGGTCCGCCTTCGACACGGTGGACGCCTCGCTGGAACGGGCGGTGGCCCACGAACAGCGTGAGTTCACCCGGGCGGCGCGGGACGGGCTCGGGGCGCTCGACGGTTTGGTGACAGGCACGGGGGCCCTGGCGGTCGTCGGCGCGGTGGCCGCCCTGCTCGGCATCGGGCGCAGGCTTTCGGAGTACAGGTGAGAGCGATGCCGGGACGGGTGAAGCGCACGGACAAGGGATACGTGGGTTCCGGGGGGTCCGGCGGGGCCGGGGGCACCGTGGTCCACGCGGCGGCCGCCGAGGGCGCGGCCGAGGGCACCGCGGAGGTCCAAGAGCCACGCGGCCTGCGGCGGCTGACGGGCCGGCTGCGCGGCTGGGGCGGGGTCGGGGCGATGGCCGCGGCCTGCGCGCTGACGGCGGCGGCCGTGCTGCTGCCCCTGGCCCAGGCCGCCCCGGGCGGCTCGGGACCGTCCTCCCTGGTGCGCGAGCCGGCCAGGATGGCCGTCGCTCCGCAGACGCCCGGGGACACCTGTGAGAACCCGGAGGCGAGCCTGCGCCCCAACGGGCTGGACGGCTCCGCCATCCAGCGGATCCGCGCCGCGGGCCACCTCGTCGCGGGCGTGGACCAGAACAGCTTCAAATGGGGCTACCGCAACCCGGCCGGGGAACTCGACGGCTTCGACATCGCCCTGGTCAAGGCCATAGCGAAGGACATTTTCGGCGAGGACGGCAAGGTCATCTACCGGGCCGTCCCCACCAGCCAGCGCATCCCCGCGCTCAAGGACGGCACCGTCGACATCGTCGTGCGCACGATGACGGTCAACTGCAAGCGGCTGGAGGACGTCGCCTTCTCGACGGCGTACTTCGAGGCCGGGCAGCAGGTCCTGGCCCCCAAGGGCTCGGCGATCACCGGCTACGACGCCTCGCTGAAGGGCCGCCGCATCTGCACGGCGGCCGGCTCCACGGCGGAGGCGGAACTGACCGCCCAGTCCTACGGCGCCGTTCCGGTCAGCGTGCCCAACCAGCTCGACTGCCTGGTCCGGCTGCAGCTGGGCGAGGTGGACGGCATCATCACCGACAACGCCCTCGCCGCCGGCCAGGCGGCGCAGGACCCCTCGATCAGCCTCGTCGGCTCCCCGTTCACCAAGGAGTTCTACGGGGTGGCCATGAACAAGGACGCCGGCGACCTGGTGCGCCGGGTCAACAAGGTGCTGGAGGACTACCGCGCGGGCGGTGACAACAGCCCCTGGATGACGGCCTACAAGGCCCATCTGGAGCCCGTGCTGCCCGGCGTGGGCGGCCCGCCCGCTCCCAAGTACCGGGACTGAGGCCGGTGGCGGATTCTGAGCCCGATGTCACGAGACCGGAGGCGGGATCGGTGGAGGCACATCCTTTGGGGGCCCAGCCTTTGGGGGCCCAGGCTTGGGGAGCCCAGTCTTCGGTGGGACAGCCGGCTGTGATGGACCGGGACGGTGTGGACCGGGCGCTGGCCCGGCTGGGCGCGGAGCACGAGGCGATCGAGACCTCGCTGCTCGCGCTCCAGGACCACTCCGGCCGACGGCTCCTGGAGGGCGCCGGGCTGACCGGGGTCACCAAGGAGCGGTGGGCCGGGGCCGACGCGTCCATCACCCGGCTGTGGCGGTACTTCGACGCCTACAGCGGGGCGCTGGGCGCCGCCCGGGCGATCCGCGAGCGGCGCCGCTGGCCGAGCCGCGAGGACCTCGTCGAGCTGACCGACCGGCTGCGCGGTCCGGGGGTGCTCATCTCCGGCGCCGCGGTGGAGGGGGCCCCGCTCGCGGAGCGGTTCTCGCTCGCCGAGCTGGTGGGCCGCATGAACGAGCTGTACGCGAGCTCCCTGGACGTGGTGGTCGCCGCGGACTCCGTCTGGTCGGCGCTGCCCGCCCGGATCGACCTCCTCTCCGCCGAACTGCACCGCACCCGCGCCCTCGCCCACTCGGTGGGCGTCCGGCCGGGGGAACACCCCTCGGGGGACGACCTGGAGGCCATCACGGCCGAGCTGGCGGACCTGCGGGCCCGGGTGATCGAGGACCCGCTGGCGTTCTGGTTCGCGGTGGCCGGGAGCTCCGCGCCGGGCGGCGGCCGTCCGGACACCGGGCGGTACGACCGGGCCGCGCTCGCGCTGGAGGACGTACGCCGGGAGGTCGAGGCGGTGCTGGACGTCCGGCAGGACGCCGAGCAGCGGCTGATCGCGCTGCGGGACGTGCTCTCGCGGGCCGACCGGACCCTGGCGGAGGCCCGGGTGGCCCGGGGCGAGGTGCTGGCGAAGATCGCGGCGTCCGAGGTGCCCGCGGTGAGCGGCCCGCCGACGGCATTGCAGGAGCAGCTCTCGGCGGCGGCGGAGTACCGGCGCCGGGCCCAGTGGCACCGGTTGTCCCCGCTGCTGGAGTCGCTGGAGGAGCGGGCCGAGGAGGAACTGCGACGGGCCCGCGAATCGTTGACCGCGGTGACGGCGCCGCTGGCGGTACGGGCGGAGCTGCGCGGGCGGCTCGACGCCTACAGGGCGAAGGTGGCCCGGCTGGGCATGGCGGAGGATCCGCTGCTGATGGAGCGGTACGACACCGCCCGGCGGATGCTGTGGAGCGCGCCCTGCGACCTGCGGGCCGCCGATCAGGCGGTGCTGCGCTACCAGTGGGCGGCCGCCGAGGCGCTGCCGGCGCAGCAGGACCAGCAGGGGCACCAACCGGTGCGTGAGCGGCCCGACGGGCCGAGGGAGGGGGACGCGTGAGTCTGATCGGAACGGCGTGCATGCGCCCCGGCTGCCCGGGGACGTACGAGGACATGGGCGGCGGCGAGGTCTACTGCGACACCTGCGGGCTGGCGCCGGCCGGCGCCGTCGCGGCGGGCGCCGAGGAGCTGGTGTCGGTGCCGACGGCGATGACGAGCGCGGCCCGCCACGGCGACTCTCAGGGGCGCGGATCCCAGGGCTCGCACGGGTCCGGGCGGTCCGCTTCCACTTCCTCGTCCTCCTCCTCGCGGGCTTCGCGGTCGTCCCGGTCGTCTTCGTCGCGGCGCTCCGTGTCGGGCCGGCTCTCGCGCGCCCTCACGGGGGCCGCGTCCACCCGGTCGGTGTCGGTGCGCAGTTCGGGTTCGGCCGCCTCGGGGTCGGGCCGCAGCCGGCTGGGAGCCGGGCTGGTCAACGTACCGGAGGTGCCTCGTCCGGATCCCTCGGCGGCGGTGCTGGAGAATCCCGAGGTCCCGGAGCGCAAGCGGTTCTGCTCGCGCTCCGACTGCGGGGCGCCCGTGGGGCGGGCCCGCGGGGAGCGGCCGGGACGGACGGAAGGTTTCTGTACCAAGTGCGGGCACCCGTACTCCTTCGTGCCGAAGCTGCGTGCGGGCGACCTCGTCCACGGCCAGTACGAGGTCGCGGGCTGCCTCGCGCACGGCGGGCTGGGCTGGGTCTACCTCGCGGTGGACCGGGCCGTGTCGGACCGGTGGGTGGTGCTCAAGGGCCTGCTGGACACCGGGGACCAGGACGCGATGGCGGCCGCGATCTCGGAGCGGCGCTTCCTCGCGGAGATCGAGCACTCCAACATCGTGCGGATCTACAACTTCGTCGAGCACCTGGACCAGCGGACCGGTTCGCTGGACGGGTACATCGTCATGGAGTACGTGGGCGGCAAATCGCTCAAGGAGATCGCCAACGAGCGGCGCCGGCCGGACGGCCGCCGCGACCCGCTGCCGGTGGAGCAGGCGTGCGCGTACGGCATCGAGGCGCTGGAGGCGCTCGGCCACCTGCACACCAGGAACCTGCTGTACTGCGACTTCAAGGTCGACAACGCCATCCAGCAGGCCGACCAGCTGAAGCTGATCGACATGGGCGCGGTCCGGCGGATGGACGACGAGGAGTCGGCCATCTACGGCACCGTCGGCTACCAGGCGCCGGAGGTCGCGGAGGTCGGCCCGTCGGTCGCCTCCGACCTGTACACGGTGGCGCGCACGCTGGCCGTGCTGACCTTCGACTTCCAGGGCTACACGAACGTCTTCGTGGACTCGCTGCCGGACCCGGAGCACATCGAGGTGTTCGGGCGGTACGAGTCCTTCTACCGGCTGCTGGTACGGGCCACCGACCCGGATCCGGGACGGCGGTTCGCGTCCGCGCAGGAGATGGCGGACCAGCTGACGGGGGTGCTGCGGGAGGTCGTCGCGCTCCAGACCGGCCTGCCGAGGCCGCAGGTCTCCACCCTGTTCGGGCCCGAGCTGCGGGTGCCGGACGACCGGCTGTTCACCGACGACCAGTCGGGCGCGCACGTGTCCCGGCTGGGCGAGCGGCCCGTGAAGCGGTGGCGGGCGGGCCGGAGTCCGGCTCCGGCCGTGGTGCCGGCCGCCGTGCCGGCCCCGGAACCGGCTCCGTATCCGGCCGCCGCCGTGGCGGCGGGGGCTCCCGCCGCTCCTCCGGCGGCTTCGCCGATCACGGGGTACGGCACGACCGGGCTGGTCACCACGGCGACGCACCGGGCCGCCGGTCCCGGCGTGCCGGCCCCGCGCCGGGCCCCGGCGGCCGCGCCGCTGCCGCCCGTCGGGATCACCGCCGCGCGGCGGCCGGAGCTGTCCACCCTGGACACCCGTGAGGCCGCGCTGGCACTGCCCGTGCCGCTGGTCGACGCCGGGGACCCCAACGCCGGTTTCCTGGCGGGCCTGCTGGCCTCCGCGCCGGCCGACCTGCTGGCCGCGCTGGGCTCGGCGCCGGCCGAATCCGCGGAGCTGCGGCTGCGGGAGCTGCGGGCCCGGCTCGAACTGGGCGGGGCCGACGCGCCGCTCGTCGCCGACGCGCTGACCCGGCTGGAGGCGCGGCACCCCGACGACTGGCGCGTGGTGTGGGCCCGGGGCATCGCCTCGCTGGCCGCCGGGGAGGACGAGACGGCGGCCCTGTCCTTCGACGCCGTCTACGACGCCTTCCCGGGCGAGCCGGCGCCGAAGCTGGCGCTGGGGCTGTGCGCGGAGGTGCTGGGTCAGTTGGACAACGCCGCCGAGTACTACCGGCTGGTGTGGGCCACGGATCCGGGGTTCGTCGGGGCGGCGTTCGGGCTGGCCCGGGTGCAGCTGGCCGCCGGGGACCGGGCCGGAGCCGTGCGCACGCTGGAGTCAGTGCCGGAGGCCTCCATCCACCACACCGCCGCGCGGGTGGCGGCCGTTCGGGCACGCCTGCGCGACCGGTCTGCCCAGGAGGCGCTGCTGCCCGATCTGGCGGCGGCCGCGGCGCAGGTGGAGGCGCTGGGGAGGTTCGGCCTGGACTCGGTGCGCCACGAGCGGCTCAGGGCGGAAGTTCTGGGCTCGGCTCTGGACTGGGTACTGTCGGGCAGCCGGGGTTCCGACCCCGGCCGTACCTCGCTGCTCGGCTGCCAACTGGACGAGCGGGGGCTGCGCTTCGGCCTGGAGCGCTCGTTCCGCGTGCTGGCACGGCTGGCGCAGCGGGGCGAGGAGAGGATCGAACTGGTGGAGCGGGCAAACCGTTTCCGTCCCCGGACGTGGGTGTGATTGATGTCGATGCATCGGCTGTCGGGCTGCCCCAGCTGCGCGGAACCGCTGGAGGAGGGTGATCGTTTCTGCGGCCTCTGCGGCTACGCCCTCACCGCCTCCGCCGCCACGGAACCCCGAGCCCCGGAAGGGCCGGCGGCCCCCGTGACCCCGGCCGCCGGATCCGCCACGGCCGCGGCGGCTCACGCGGGTACCACCGGCCGGACCGCCCCGGCGGGCGGCAGCCCGGCCGGGACCCCCGCCACGCGCGGGCGCCCGTCGCCCGACGAAGCCCCCGCGCCCCGGCACTCCGGCGGCTACGCCGAACCGGCGGCCCCCGGGTACGCCGGCGAGGCCGCGCCCGGCTGGGGCAGCGTCTCCACCGCCGCCCCCACCCTGGTGTCGGGCCCGGGCGGCTGGTCCGACCCCCAGGGCACGCCTCCGGCCCCCGAGATCCCGTACACCGCACCCCCGCAGGGCGGCCGGCACCCCGCGGACACCACGCCCTACGGCGCGAGCGCGCAGGGCCCGGGTCCCGCCGGCCACGGCACGCCGGACCCCGAAGAGCACGCCGCCCGCTACGACCACCACGCCCCGCAGGGGCAGCACTCCGGCGGCGAAGCCCCGTACGGCGATCCCGCCCCGCAAGGACAACCCGGCGGCGAGACCCCGTACGGCGCCGCCCCCGGCGGGCACGACCCCTCCCAGCACGCCACCGGCCCCCAGGGACCCGGCCCGGGGCACGAAGCCCCGTACGGCGGCGGCCACGCCCCGCAGGGCCACGCCCCCGAGGGTGAGGACCCGTACGGCAGCCCCGCCCCGCAGGGTGACGCCGGGGGGAAGACCTGTGTGGCCTGCCGGGCCGGGCGGGTGGACACCGACGGGTACTGCGAGCACTGCGGCCACGCGCAGCCGCGGGAGCGGGACCACCTCGAAGAGGAGCTCGGGAGCGTTGCCGCCGTCAGCGACCGCGGGCTGCGCCACCACCGCAACGAGGACTCCTTCGCCGTGGCGGCCACCGCGCTGCCCGACGGCTCCGCCGCCACCGTGGCCATCGTCTGCGACGGCGTCTCCTCCGCCAGCCGCCCCGACGAGGCCTCCGCGGCGGCCGCCGGAGCCGCCAACGAGGCGCTGCTCGACGCCCTCCCCCGCGGCGCCCACCCCCAGGAGGCCATGCACGAGGCGATCCTGGCCGCCGCCGCCGCGGTGAACGCCCTCGCCCCCGAGGTGCCCGGCGCCCAGAACGCCCCCGCCTGCACCCTGGTCGGCGCCGTGGTCAGCAGCGGCCTGCTGACCATCGGCTGGGTCGGCGACAGCCGTGCGTACTGGGTACCCGACGACCGCGCCGCCCTGCCCCGCCGGCTCACCGAGGACGACTCGTGGGCCGCCCAGATGGTCGCGGCGGGCCTGATGGGCGAGGCCGAGGCCTACGCCGACGCCCGCGCGCACGCCATCACCGGCTGGCTCGGGGCCGACGCGTACGACCTGGAACCGCACACCGCCACCTTCAAGCCCGACCACGACGGCGTGGTCGTGGTCTGCACCGACGGGCTGTGGAACTACGCCGAGTCCGCGCGCGATCTGGCGCAGGTGCTCCCGTACGACGCCGCCGTCCGGCCCCTGCACAGTGCACAGGTCCTGGTGGGGCACGCCCTCGACGGCGGCGGGCACGACAACGTCACCGTGGCCGTCGTCCCCTTCGCCGCGACCCTGCCGACCGCCCAGACCCCGCCGCCCCCGCCCGCAGGCCCGGAAGGCCCCACCGGCCCTACAGGCTCCGCAGGCCCGCAGGCCCAGGCCTGATCCCCGTCCCCGAGGAGTACCGACCGATGGCGAACTTCGCCAAGCCGAGCGCCCCGCGCTTCAGCGTCGAGGTGTACCAGAACGAGTTCCTCGCCGAGGGCGCCCGCGACGTCCACGCCATCGTCACGGTCACCTCCACCGGTGGAGCCACGGCGACCCGGACGGCCGTCGCCCCGGGCGGCGCCGCCGTGGTGATCATGGTCGACTGCTCCGGCTCGATGGAGTACCCGCCCGACAAAATGCGCGGCGCCCGCGAGGCGACGGCCGCCGCCGTCGACACCCTCCGCGACGGCACCGCCTTCGCCGTGATCGCCGGTACCCACGTGGCCAAGGAGGTGTACCCCGGCCAGGGCCGCCTCGCCGTCGCCGACCCGGCCACCCGCGCCCAGGCCAAGGAGGCCCTGCGCGGCCTGTCCTCCGGCGGCGGCACCGCCATCGGCACCTGGCTGCGCCTCGCCGACGGCCTGCTGCGCGGGTCCACCGCGGCCATCCGGCACGGGATCCTGCTCACCGACGGCCGCAACGAGCACGAGGACCCGGCCGTGCTCCGCGCCACGCTCGACGTCTGCGCGGGCCGTTTCACCTGCGACGCCCGCGGCGTGGGAACCGACTGGGAGGTCAAGGAGGTCACCGGCATCGCGAGCGCGCTGCTCGGCACGGCCGACATCGTGGCCGATCCGGCCCGGCTGACCGAGGACTTCACGCACATGATGGAGAAGGTCATGGGCAAGGAGGTGGCGGATGTCTCACTGCGCCTGTGGACCCCGGTGGGCGCGGAGGTCCTGTACGTCAAGCAGGTCGCTCCCGCCGTGCAGGACCTGACCGGCCGCCGCACCGAGGCGTCCCCGCGCGCCGGGGACTATCCGACGGGTTCCTGGGGCGACGAGTCCCGCGAGTACCACGTGTGCGTACGGGTCCCCGGCGCCTCCGTCGGCCAGGAGATGCTCGCCGCCCGCGCCGCCCTCGTCATGCCCGGAGCGCCCGGTGAGGCCCCGGCGGTTCTCGCCCAGGGCCTGGTCCGCGCCGTCTGGACGGACGATCTCGCCGCGTCCACCGCCATCAACCCGCAGGTGGCCCACTACACCGGGCAGGCGGAGCTCGCGCAGGCCATCCAGCAGGGTCTGGAGGCGCGCAAACTGGGGGACGTGGGCGGCGCCACGGCCAAGCTCGGCAGGGCCGTGCAGCTGGCGAGCTCCTCGGGCAACGCCGACACCGCCAAGCTGCTCGCGAAGGTGGTGGATGTCGTCGACGCGGCGGCGGGTACTGTGCGGTTGAAGGCAAAGGTCGCCGACGCGGACGAGATGACACTAGAAACGCGTTCCACTCAAACCGTTCGAGTGCGAAAATCTTGACGTAAAGCTTGACGCTCTGATCAGACGCGGATCAGACGCGAAGAAGAAGAACCTGCCTCGTTGACGCAGGAAGAAGGAGGAAGCGCCGCGATGCCGACCTGCCCGAACGGGCACCAGTCCGCCTCCGACGACTGGTGCGAGGTCTGCGGCCACCGCATGGCCACCCCCACGGGCACCCCCGGGGCGCCCTCCTACGGCTACGGCTACCCTCCCACCGGCGAGCCGACCGCACAGGCCGAGCTCTGCCCGCAGTGCCGGACTCCGCGCGAGGCCATGGCCCCGTACTGCGAGGAGTGCCGGTACAACTTCCTGACGCGCACGGCGACCTCGTACACGCCGCTCTCCCCGGACCTGCCCCAACCGCCCCCGCCGCCGGGCATGCCCGCGGCTCCGCCGGCGTACTCCCAGGACCACTTCGACTACCAGGGCTCGCGGCCGTCCCGGGTCAACCGCCCGGCCGAGCCGTTGCAGCGCGAGGACGACTGGATGCTGCCGCCTCCGGCGAGCCAGGACTACCAGCAGCCCCCGTACCAGCAGCAGCCTCCGCCGCCCCCTCAGCAGCACCAGCAGCCGCACCAGCAGCCGCAGGCGCAGCAGTCCCCGCCGCCGCCGTACCAGCAGCAGCCCTCCCGGACCGGGCAGTACCAGCCGCCCCAGGCGCCCCCGCAGCACCAGCAGCATCAGGCGCCCCAGCCGTACCAGCAGCCGCCCTACCAGCCCCAGGGCGGCGGGTCCTGGACCGCGACCATCGGTCCGGACCGCACGTACTTCATGGCGATGATGCAGCGCAGCGGCCCCGAGGCCGCCGGGCTCGACCTGCCCGCGTACTCCCCGGAGCAGCACCTCCCGCTCGCCGGCGGCCAGATCACCATCGGCCGCCGCCGCGCCTCGACGGGCGAGTCCCCGGACATCGACCTGTCGGTGCCCCCGGAGGACCCGGGGGTCTCGCACCAGCACGCGGTGCTCGTCCAGCAGCCCGACGGAAGCTGGGCCGTGGTGGACCAGAACTCCACCAACGGCACCACGATCAACGGCGGCGAGGACTCGATCCAGCCCTACGTGCCGGTTCCGCTCGCCGACGGGGACCGCGTCCACGTCGGCGCCTGGACCACGATCACCGTCCGGCGCGGCTGACCCCGCGCGGCCGCGGGTCCCGAACGCGGCGCAGCCGAACACGACGAAGCCCTCCGGTGACACCGGAGGGCTTCGTCGTGTCGGGGATGCCGGGGATGCTCAGCCGCCGACCAGCGGGTCCCGCGCGTTCCGCCGGCGCCGCACGCTCACCACCGCGGCGGCGACCAGCAGCAGGACGAGCAGACCGGCAAGGGCGACCGGGGGCAGCGTCCCCGGCATGGCACCGAAGTACAGGAACGGCAGCCCCGCGAGCAGGACGGCCGGCGCGGTGCGCAGCCGGGCGAAGGCCGCCCGTCCGGCCAGCAGCAGTCCGGCGGCCACCGGTACGACGAAGCGCAGCTGGGTGAACGGGTACACCAGCGGGACCATCAGCACCGCACCCGCCAGCACCAGCGTCCACGCCGTCACGGCGGCCGCCCCGGCCCGGGTACGGATCCGCGGAGCCGGCCTCAGGTCCGGCGGGCACGCCACCGCCACCAGGGCCAGGGCCAGGGTCGGGCCCAGGACGAGCACCGGCCCGGTGGAGAGCGCCGAGGTCCCGAGGGCGCTGATGCCCATCCGGACCGTGGTGGCGGCCAGCTCCACGGCCACTCCCGCCAGCACCGTCCAGCTGCCCGCCGACCAGCGGCCGGACAGGGCGAGGAACACGCCGACCAGCATGAGGAGGTATCCGGCCATCAGCGCCGTGAAACCCGGGCCGACCTGGTCCAGTCCCCCGTAGACGAGGGCGTGGCGCATCAGTCCGACCCAGCCCGACGCGCACGCCGCGACGGCGGTCAGGGCGAACGGCGCCAGCGCCGCCAGGAGGCGGCCGGGCCGTCCCGCGGAGCCCAGGCCGAGCCGCATGCGCAGGGCGTGTCCGGCCACGTCGGCGCCTTCTCGTACGCGGGCGGGCATCGCCGCCCCGCGCGTGGCCTCCCGGTACGCGTCGGCGATCTCGTCGCCGAACTCCCGCCGGTAGGCGACGGGGTACAGCCTCAGCAGCGTGGTCACGAGCCCACCACCGCACCGCCGGCGCGGAAGGAAGCGCGGAAGGAGGCTCGGAAGGAAGCGCCGTAGGAGGCGCCGTAGGAGGCGCCGAAGGAGGTCTCCGCCCCGCCGAGACCCAGCCGCCGGGTCGCCTCCTGCGCGGTGCGCGCGAGCCGGGCCGCCTCGGCGGCCAGGGTCTCCCGTCCGCGGGGGGCGAGCGCGTAGCTGCGCCGCCTGCGTCCGTCGACCACCTCTTCCTCGTGGACGGCGATGAGTTCTTGTTCCAGGAGCCGCTCCAGGGCTCCGTAGAGCGTTCCGGTGCGCATCTTGGTGCGGCCTTCCGAAATCTTCTCGACCTCCTGGGCGATCGCGTAACCGTGCCGCGGGGCATCGGCGATCGCCGTGAGGATCAGCAGGGTCGGCTCGCGGAGAGCTTGATCATTCACATCCCGACCATAGCTCGGCAGCCGACATATGTCGATAGCCGACCTATGGCGTCCCGGTCCCCCCACCGGCCTCCCCCAGGGGCCACACGTAGGGCCCCTGGGGATCGTCGAGCCAGGACCACTGCCCCGCTTCGCCGACCGTCACCCCGAAGCGCTCGCGCGCGGGCCGGCCCTCGCGCCGCCACAGGTCCAGCGCCTCCCTCGGGTGCAGCGCCCCCGAGGTGAGCACCAGCATGAACTGGAAGCGCTCGTTCTCCACCAGCTCGTACGGGAGCCCCTGCGGCATCCCGTACGTGCCCGGCGGCGCGGCCGTGGCCCCGCGCAGCGGCACGAAGTAGGCCGAGGTGTGCAGGAAGCGCCCCTCGGCGAACCCGGCGTCCCGCACCGTGAGCGCGATCAGCCCGGTAGACAGCGGGGCCAGGATCCGGGCCCCGGGCCGGCACTGGCCCAGCCAGGCGGGCGGGATCAGCGGGATCGTGCAGGTCACCAGGATCCGGTCGAAGGGGGCTCGGGCGGGGCAACCGCGCGCCCCGTCGCCCGTGACGACCGCCGGGTGGTAGCCGAGCCGGTCCAGGTGCCCGCGCGCCGACTCGGTGATCTCCTCGTCCAGGTCCACGGTGGTGACCAGCCCGTCTCCGAGCCGGTGGCACAGCAGGGCCGCGTTGTACCCGGTGCCCGCACCGATCTCCAGCACGTTGTCCCCGTCGCGCACGTCCAGGGCCTCCAGCATCTTCGCCATCAGCGAGGGCTGGCTGCTGGAGGAGACCAGCTCTCCGTCGCGCAGCCGGGTGGCGAGCGGGGCGTCCGTGTAGACCCCGCGCAGCCAGCGGGCCCGCAGTTCGGGGTCGGGGTCCTCCGCCCAGAGCCGCTCGTGTCCGGCGCCGCGGCCGGTGTAGAAGTACGGGACGAACACATGCCGGGGCACGGCGGCGAAGGCCGCCCGCCAGCGCGGGTCCTCCAGCGCCCCGGTGGCGGTCAGCTCCCGTACCTGGGCGGCGTGCGCGGTCTCCCGCACGTCGCGTACCTCGGCGTGTGCGCCCATGTCTCCACTGTCCTGCGGACACGTCCCGGGTGCGACCGCGCTGCGGCCCCGGGAGCAGGCCCGAGGGGCAGGTCCGAGGGGCAGGTCCTAGGACCGGGGTCCTCCGTCCGGGCGTCTGAGACGATGGTCGGGTGAATGAGATTCCGCGGGGCACGGTCCAGGAGCAGACCTTCTACGAACTGGTGGGCGGCGAGGACACCTTCCGCCGACTGGTCCACCGCTTCTACCAGGGGGTCGCCGAGGACCCGCTGCTGCGCCCGATGTACCCGGAGGGGGACCTCGGTCCCGCCGAGGAGCGGTTCGCGCTCTTCCTGATGCAGTACTGGGGCGGCCCGAACACCTACAGCGAGAACCGCGGCCACCCGCGCCTGCGCATGCGGCACGCGCCCTTCCAGGTGGACGCCGCCGCGCACGACGCGTGGCTGGCCCACATGCGGGTGGCGGTGGACGAGCTCGCCCTCGCGCCGGAGCACGAGGCGCAGCTGTGGCGGTACCTGACGTACGCCGCCGCGTCGATGATCAACACCGCGGGCTAGGGCGTACGGGATCCCGTGCGGGGATCCCGTACGGGACGGCCGGGCTAGACCGGCCGGACGAGCAGGGTGCCCAGGCCGCCCGGGCGGCGCGTGGCCACGGACCCGTACGGGGTGCGCAGCCGCAGCCAGCCCCCGGAGGCGAACAGCGCCACCAGTTCGGGGGCGCTGGCCCCGGCAGGTGCGGTGGTGGGCGCGGCGGGCACGGTGGACCGTACCGGCCGCAGGAAGCCCAGGGACTGCGCGGCGTGCACGGCGCGCAGCGGAAGTTCGGTGTCCCCCAGCGTGCGGGACCAGATCTCGCGGCCGATGCGGTCGCGCTCGGAGCGGGTCCGGTGCTGCGGGGGCAGGGCCTCGTCCCGGGCCCGGAACTCGGCGACGGCTGCGGCCAGGGCCTCGGCCATCTCCCCGGGGCCGGGCAGCCCGGCGACCGGGGTCCAGCCACCGCGGGGCGGCAGCACGCCGGCCCAGGGCGGTCCGGTGACGGCCGCGGGGACGACGGCGCCGGCCCGCTCGCCCTCGTCGACGGACTCCAGCAGCTCCCCGGCCGAGACGGTCAGGTCGAGCGGAGCGGAGACGGGCGCGGCGAGCCGCACCGTACGGACGGCCAGGACGTCGAAGGACGGCGGCCGCCCGAAGACGGCGAGCGCGCCGCCGCCGGCCTGCGCCTGCAGGCGGACGGCGGCGGCGCGGTCGTAGTGCACCAGCCGGCCCAGGAAGGCGGCGAGGTCGGCCGCCTCCCCGGAGTCGGCGAAGTGCAGCTGCTGGTTCATGCCGCGATGCCTCCGGCAGGGGCACCGGTCTTCGGCTGTGCCTTCGGCTCGTCCAGGTACTCCTGGAGGAAGAGCTTCTCCTCGGCCGTGATGCGGCGGGGCCGCCCCTCGGCGAGGTTGTAGGGCACGACCACGGTCTCGGCGCGCACGTAGACCGTCTCGGGCGCGTCCTCGGTCGCCTCGTCCTTGACCTCGTAGCGGATGGTCAGGGACGCGGCGCCTATCCGGGTCACCCAGGACTCGATGAGCACCGGCTCGTGGCGGTGCACGAGGGGCAGCTTGTAGTCGATCTCGTGGCGGGCCACGACGGAACCGCCCGTGAAGGACTCACTGCCCTCCCCCGGCGCGAGGCGGAACATGAAGTCGATCCGCGCCTCCTCCAGATAGCGGAGGAAGACGACGTTGTTGACGTGCCCGAAGGCATCCATGTCCGCCCAGCGGAGGGGGCATCGGTAGTGGTGTCTGGCCATGGCCCGTGTCCTCGGCCCTCAGCCTCGGGTGAGCTTCTTGTAGGTGGCACGGTGCGGACGGGTCGCGTCCGCGCCGAGCCGCTCGACCTTGTTCTTCTCGTACGACTCGAAGTTGCCCTCGAACCAGTACCACTTGGACTCGCCCTCGTACGCCAGGATGTGCGTGGCGACTCGGTCCAGGAACCAGCGGTCGTGGGAGATGACCACGGCCGCACCCGGGAACTCCAGGAGCGCGTTCTCGAGCGAGGACAGGGTCTCGACGTCGAGGTCGTTGGTGGGCTCGTCGAGGAGCAGCAGGTTGCCGCCCTCCTTGAGCGTCAGCGCCAGGTTGAGGCGGTTGCGCTCACCACCGGAGAGGATGCCGGCGGCCTTCTGCTGGTCCGGACCCTTGAAGCCGAACGCGCTGACGTACGCGCGGGACGGCATCTCGACCTGGCCGACGTTGATGTAGTCCAGCTCGTCCGACACGACGGCCCAGAGGGACTTCTTGGGGTCGATGTTGGCGCGGCTCTGGTCGACGTACGAGATCTTGACGGTCTCGCCGATCTTGACGGAGCCGGAGTCCGGGTCTTCGAGGCCCAGGAGCATCTTGAAGAGCGTGGTCTTGCCGGCGCCGTTCGGGCCGATGATGCCCACGATGCCGTTGCGCGGCAGCGTGAAGGACAGGTCGTCGACCAGGACCTTGTCACCGAACGCCTTGGAGAGGTTGTTGACCTCGACCACGATCGAGCCCAGACGCGGGCCCGGCGGGATCTGGATCTCCTCGAAGTCCAGCTTCCGCATCTTGTCCGCCTCGGCGGCCATCTCCTCGTAGCGCGCGAGGCGGGCCTTGGACTTGGTCTGACGCCCCTTGGCGTTGGACCGCACCCACTCGAGCTCTTCCTTGAGGCGCTTCTGGCGCTTCTCGTCCTTGCGGCCCTCGACCTTGAGACGGGTGGCCTTCTTCTCCAGGTAGGTGGAGTAGTTGCCCTCGTAGGGGTGCGCGCGGCCGCGGTCGAGCTCGAGGATCCACTCGGCGACGTTGTTCAGGAAGTACCGGTCGTGGGTCACGGCCACGACGGCGCCCTTGTACTGCGAAAGGTGCTGCTCCAGCCAGTTCACCGACTCGGCGTCGAGGTGGTTGGTGGGCTCGTCGAGGAGGAGCAGGTCCGGGGCCTCGATCAGCAGCTTGCAGAGCGCGACGCGGCGCTTCTCGCCACCGGAGAGGTTGGTGACGGGCCAGTCGCCGGGCGGGCAGCCCAGGGCGTCCATGGCCTGCTCCAGCTGGGCGTCGAGGTCCCAGGCGTTGGCGTGGTCCAGGACTTCCTGGAGCTTGCCCATCTCGTCCAGGAGCGCGTCGGTGTAGTCGGTCGCCATTTCCTCGGCGACCTCGTTGAAGCGCTTCAGCTTGGCCATGATGTCGGCGGCGCCGTCCTGGACGTTCTCCAGTACGGTCTTCGACTCGTCGAGCTTGGGCTCCTGCATGAGGATGCCGACGGTGAAGCCGGGAGACAGGTACGCCTCGCCGTTGGACGGCTGCTCCAGCCCCGCCATGATCTTGAGGACGGTGGACTTACCGGCGCCGTTCGGGCCGACCACACCGATCTTCGCGCCGGGCAGGAAGTTCAGGGTGACGTCATCAAGAATCACCTTGTCGCCGTGCGCCTTGCGCGTCTTGCGCATGGTGTAGATGAACTCAGCCAAGAGAAACCGTCCGGCAGATCGATGGGTGGGCAGATACACCCCATCTTGCCTGACGTCCATCCCCGGGGGGAAACCCGTTCGGCCCCGCGACCACCCGACCGAGGTCTGTGAAACCGCCCCGAGCCCTTGTGCCGCACGGCAGGATGCCATCGACGAGGGCGCGGCCGGGGGGCTGCGGCCGAGGTGGGGGGACGTATGGACAGCGGACTGATCGCGCTCGGGGCCGCCTTGGTCGGCGTGGCCGGAACTTTGCTGGCGACGGTGCTTTCGCAGCGGATGCTGGCGCGGGTGCAGGCTGCGCAGTTCGACCGGGAGCAGCTGGTGGACCGCACGCGGTGGCTGCGGGAACAGGAGCTGGCGGAGCTGGCCCGGCGGCGCGAGTGCTACGCGGCGGCGAACGCCGCGTACCGGCGCTATCGGATCGGCCTCATGTCCTTCCTGTGGCTCGTCCACAGGTCTCAGGTCACCCCGGAGGAGCGGGCCGCGCTGGAGGAGGTCCGCAACGTCCATCACACCGTCTTCGCGGAGGCCCAGATGATCGCTTCCGAGGCCGTACTCGCCCAGCTGGACATCATGACGCGGGGCATGGCGGGGGCCTACGCCCGCACGATGCGGCTGGCGGAGGGCACCCCGAATCCGGACGGCTCCTTCGAGGAGATCCACACCCGTCTCACCGAGCTCACGACGCGCGCCGACGTCATGCGGGGCGTGATGCGGGCCGATCTGGGCGTGGACGCCGTTGCGGTGGCGCGGCCGCCGTCCCCGCCCGGCCCGGCCCCGGGTCCGTGACGGCTGCCCGGACGGGGCGGGGCCGGGGCGGGCGGAGTCAGCGAGGGCGGTAGACCGTGAGGGCGTCCGGGAGCTCGTCGAGGACCAGGGCCTCGGGGGCCTGGGCGTACTCGCCGTCGTAGGCGAGCGGGGTGCCGGCGGGGATGTCGCCCACGCGCAGGCTGCGCAGCCGGGTGGCCACGTGGACCGGGGACCGGGTCAGCGGGCCCGCGAAGGCGGCGGCGAGCAGGCGGGGGCCGGGGCGGCCGCCGCCGTGGACGAGCCGGACGTCGAGCAGGCCCTCGCCCAGGCTCTTGCGGTAGCGGGGCGCCGGGCCCGTGCCCTGGTAGGTGCCGTTGCCCGCGAAGAGCAGCCAGACGCTGCGCGGCTTCCCGGCGAGCTTGAGCCGTACGGGGCGCTCGGCGCGCAGCACCCGCCAGGCCGCCAGGAGGGCGGCGGGGCCGCCTCCGATCCGGGGTGCCCAGCGGAGCCGGTGGCCGAGCAGTTCGGGGTAGGCCCCGATGCTGAAGTTGTTCAGGAAGTACCCGGCCCGGGTGTCCTCGGGGTCCGGGCCGGGGCCCGGGGTGAAGCGGCCGACGCCGATGTGGACCGCGTGGCCGGCCGCCACGGCACGGCAGGTGTCCTCGGTTCCCGCGAGGCCGAGGTCGAGCGCGAAGTGGTTGAGCGTGCCGCCGGGGAACACCGCCAGGGGGATCCCGGCGCGCAGCGCGGCGGTGGCGGCGGCGTTTATGGTGCCGTCGCCGCCGCACACGCCGAGCACGGTGGCCCGCTCGGCGGCCGCGGCCAGTTCCGCGGCGAGTTCCGGCCCCTCGCACTCGACGAGCTCGGCCTTCGGCAGCCGCTCCCGCAGCAGTACGTCGAGCCCCGCCGTGGCGGCCGTGCCGGATCCGGTGTTGACCACCACCGTGAGCCCGGCCCCGTCGGGCAGCGCGGGCGCCCCCGCGGCCGCCCGCTCGTCGCCGGGCACGATCCGTGCCTCCTCGACGTCCCGGGTGAGGCGGCGGACGACGAATCCGGCCGCCACCCCGAGGGCCGCGCCCGCAAGCACGTCCGAGGGGTAGTGCACGCCGGTGTACACGCGGGAGAACGCGACGGAGACGGCGACCGGAGCCAGTACGGCGCCCCAGAGCGGGGACTCCAGCGCCACTCCGGCGGTGAAGGCGAACGCGGACGCGGAGTGCCCCGACGGGAAGGAGGTGGTCCGCGGCTGCGTGGCGAGCTGCCGCACGGGGGGCACCCCGTCCAGCACCGGGCGCGGCCTGCGCACGGACCACTTGCCGACGGTGTTGATGGTCGCGGAGGCCAGCGTCAGCGACGCGGCCCCGCGCACGGCGGCCTTGCGGGCCCCGGCCGAGCCGAGGACGGCGATCCCCACGGCGGCCCCGCCCCACAGCAGCCCGTGGTTCGCGGCCCGCCCGAGCCGCGGCAGCACCCGGTCGGCCCCGGGCCAGTGCCGCCGGGCCACGACGTCGAACAGCCAACGGTCCCCTCGTGCGACCGCGCCCCGCCAGGTCAGCTCTTGATCAGCCATCCTCTGCCCCTACCCGAACCCCCGCATCCGAACCAGCCCCCACCCGGGCCGCCCGGAGTCCCCGCCCCTCCGGTCGCGGCGGAACGGCAGGCCCGGGCAGTCCTGACCCGGCCAGGCCCGGCGAGGCCCGGCGAGGCCCGGCGAGGCCCGGCGAGGCCCGGCGAGGCCCGGCGAGGCCCGACCAGAGCCGGCGAGGCACGGCCGGCACAAGGCCCGTGGTCGGCCCGGGGCCTGCAGGGGAGCGCCGGCTCTCCCTGCACGTCCCACTCCGGCCGTGCGTTCTACTCAGGCCGTGCGTCCTACTCCCGGTCCATCGACCGCTCCGGGCCCGGGCCGTCCTCCAAGGGGCGCTTGCGCAGGAGGAGGACGACCAGGCCGCCCAGGACGACCAGGCCCACCGCCAGGGAGGCGATCACCGGGGTGGCCGCCGAGCTGCCGCTGGCGGCCAGCCGTTCCTCGGAGGTGTCCGGATCCACGGCCGGGGCAGCCTCCGACAACGCGCCCGCCGCGCCCAGCGCGGTCATCGCCCCGCCCGAGGCCGCAACGTCGGCCGGCTGGTCGGCGGGGACCCGCGGCCACTTCCCCGTCGCCGTGGCCACGGCGGCGGACTCGCTGGAGCCGGCCACGATCTGGACCTGCGCCGGGACCCCGCTGGTGAAGACCCGGCCGACCGGCACGCGGGTGGACCCGCGGAGGGTGACTTCGGCGCTGCCGTCCGGCGTCCCCTCCGGCACCTCGAAGAACAGCTTCGCGCCGTTGACGGCGGAGGTGACCGGCAGGCCCTGGGCGTCCACCACCCGCACCCCCATGGCCACGGCCTCCGCGTCCGGGGTCACGCTCACGCTCTGCGCGCCCGTCCGCACGGTGACCGGCCCGATCCGGGTGCCCAGCGGCCCCGACACCTCGCCGGGATCCACCGCGAGCGACGCCGGCGGTTCGGGCAGCCGCCGCGCCTCCCGCTGGAGGTAGTCGGCCAGCTTCTCCGCCTCCGGGTCGACGGCCTCCACCCGTGCGCTCTCGGCCAGCCGCCAGATGGCCACCTGGGTCCCGGCCGCAGCGCTCTCCGCGGTGAGCGCTGCGGCTCCGGCCGCCTTGGCGAGCCCGGCCAGATCGTTCAGCTGGGGGTAGGAGTGCTCCAGGACCCAGCGGATCCGGCCCGCCTCGGCGTTCCCGGCGAGCGGCGTGCCGCTCCACCCGATCTCCGTGAACCGGGCCTGGGGCTGCGCGTTGCCCGTGAGGCCGACTCCGTACGTCTGGAGCATGCCGCCGCCGTCGACCCGCATCTCGTACAGCCCGGCCGGGATCTGCCGCACGGTTCCGTCCGTGCCGTGCAGGACGGCCTGTCCGTAGGTCTTCAGCCCGTCGAGGACGGCGCTCGCTCCCTCCGGCGTCCGGGGCGCGGCCGGGCCGGCGTCGGCGGCCGCCACCGCCCCCGGGGCCCCGGCCAGCGCGACGGCGAGCAGGGCCACCGCGATCGGCCGCCGCACGGAGTCCCGTATGGCCGCGGCGACCGTGGTGCGCGTCGCCGGTGCGTCGCAGGCCTGCGCCGCAGCGGGAACCGGAACACCGCCCGGAGCGCCGGCAGGAGCGCCGACAGGAGCAACGCCAACGGCGGCGGCAGGAGCGGAGGGTGCGGGAACGGCAATCGACACAGTCTTCCCCTTCGGGCCGAAGGCCCAGGTGCCCGTGAGTACCGGGGAATCCTAGCCTCCTCGAACACTCAGACCACCGCCGCCTTCTGAGTGCCCATCAGCGGCACGTCCGTCCTGACGACCCGCCGGAAGGCCGCCGTGCCGCGGTTCAGGTCGTGCCCGATGGCGGTCGCGTCGATGTTCGCCGAGAACCACCGGTTTCCCTCCCCGTCGGGCGGGTCCTCGCGCACCCGCAGCCTTCCGTGGACCACCAGCGGTTCACCGACGGACACGGATCCGGCGAGGTTCACGGCGAGGCCGCGCCGGGCCCACACCGTGTAGAAGCTGGTGGGCGCGTCCGCCCAGCTCTCCTTCTTCCGGTCGTAGTACCGCGGGGTGACCGCGAAGCGGAACCGGGCCGCCGGGCCGCTCGCCGTGTCCTTGTAGTCGATCTGCGTGGCCACGTAGCCCACCAGCGTCACTTGGGTGTCGTTCATCCCGGCCGTCCTTACCGGGGCCCGGCGGCGCTGCTCGACCACGCGCCGCCCGACCCGCATTTCCGTACCCGCACGGACCATCCGCACGAGGTACGACCATGCTGGCCCGGGCCGCCGCAACCCGCCGGAGCCTGTGGACTACTGACGGCTTGTGGACAACTTCGCCACCGTCGCGTACTGCTCGCGCACCTCCCGGTAGCGCAGCAGCTCCGCCGCCACCGGCTCCAGCACCCGGGCCCGCCCGCAGCCGGCGGCGGCCTCCCGCAGCCGCCGCTCCGCGTCCTGCCCGTAGCGCCGCGCCGGACCCCGGGCCCCGATCGAGCAGGCCCACTCCACCAGCGGTCCGCCGATGATGCCGGCCACCATCAGCAGGACCGGCGGCATCAGGCTCGGCTCCAGGACACCGACGATCTGCCCGACCAGCCACAGGCCGCCGTAGATCTGGAGCAGGGTCATGGCAGCCTGCGCCAGCACCGCCGCCGGCCACCACGAGGGCCGCGGCGGTCTGGTGCTGGGCATCGTGACCGCCGGCCCGAGGGTCACCGCGATCTCGTCCAGCGCCTGGGGGAGCCCTTCGGCGCCGCGGACCGCCGTCTCCCGTACGGCCTGCGCCCAGGGGTCGGGCAGGCCGAGGACCGCCTCGTCGGCGACGGTGCGCACGGCCTGTTCCACCCGCTGGCGGGCCGTCACCTCTTCCTCGACCGGCGCCTCGGAGGCCACCGGGGAACGCCCGATCGCCGCCAGGGCGGCGAGGCCGGCCAGCGAGCGCGGGGAGCGCCGGCTCTCGTACCAGCGCCACAGGCGCAGCCACGGGGTGCCGCAGGCCTTCCCGGCGTTGCGCCGCCAGGCCCGCTCGGCGGCCAGCCCGGCCGCGTACGCCCCGACCGCCTCGGCGAGCCGGTCCTCGAACTCGGCGCGCGCGGTCTCCCCGATCTCCGGCCCGGCGTGGCCGTCGGCCACGTAGAGCGGCCGCAGGCGGGCCGCGGCCTTGTCGACATCGGCGGAGATGCGGCGGGTCGCGGCGCCCTTCTCCTGGGTGAACTGTCCGAGCATCTCGCGCAGTTCCCCGACGCCTTCACCCGTAAGGGCGGAAAGTCCGATCACGGTGGCCCCGGGCTCGCCGTGTTCGCCGAGTGCGATCCCGTCGTCGTCGAGGAGCCGGCGCAGGTCGTCCAGTACGAGATCGGCGGATTCTCCGGGCAGCCGGTCCACCTGGTTCAGCACGACGAAGGTCACCTCGGCGTGCCCGGCCAGCGGCCGCAGGTACCGCTCGTGCAGGACGGCGTCCGCATACTTCTCCGGGTCCACCACCCACACGACCGCGTCGACCAGAGCCAGGACCCGGTCCACGTGGTCGCGGTGGGCGCCGACCGCCGAGTCCAGGTCGGGCAGGTCGACCAGGACCATGCCGCGCAGCACCTCGGCTTCCGAGGTCTCGCGGGGGCGGCGGCGCAGCCGTCCGGGGATCTCCAGCCGGTCGAGCAGTCCCGCGGCTCCGTCGGACCAACTGCACGCGATGGGTGCGGCGGTCGTCGGCCTGCGCAGCCCGGTCTCGGAGATCTGCACTCCGGCGAGCGAGTTGAAGAGCGTGGACTTGCCGCTTCCGGTGGCTCCGGCGATGGCGACGACGGTGTGCTGCGCCGACAGGCCGCGGCGCGCTGCCGCCTCGTCCAGTACGCGGCCGGCTTCGGCGAGGGTCTTTCCGTCGAGGATCCTGGTCCGGGACAGCCCGATGAGCTGGCGCAGCGCGTCGAGGCGGACGCGCAGGGCCTGCGCCTCGGGGCTGAGCGGGGGCGCGGGGGCCTTGCCGCCGTCACTTCCGGCGCCGGAAACCGCCCGTACGAGTGCTTCGTCGCCCTCCTCGTCCCCACTCGCGGGCCAGTCGTCTTCGCTGGTCCGGGGGCGCGAGCGGGCGATCAGTCCGTCGTCCCAGCGGTCGTCGGTGCGGTCGGTCAGGGCGGTCACCGCGTCACCTCTCCTTCTGCAGTACGGACAGCGCGGCGATCAGCTCGGCCTGGGGTTCGGGACTCACTTCGAGCGCTTCGATCGGGGCGAGGCGGCGGTCGCGTTCGGCGCGCAGCACCTGGTCGAGGTGCTCGGCTACGAGCTCGCCGCCCCGGTCGCGCAGCCGTACGGCGGCCTGCACTCCGATCCGCTCGGCGAGCTTCTCCCCGGCCGGCCGGGCCCGCTTGCCGCCGAGGAGGGCCGCGACCAGCAGGGCGGCGACCCCGTCGGGGTCGGGCGCGGGCTGCTTGTCGAGCCGCGCGACCTCTTCCTCGGCGAGTTCCTCCAGCACGCGCCGCCAGCGGCGTACGGCCATGCCGATACGTTCCGCCGCCTCGCGGTCGGGGGCGGGCAGGGAGACCGCGCCGGCGGCGGGCTCGCGCCGCCAGGCCTCCGCGATGCGTTCGTCGGCGGCGGCCACGGCGCACTGGAGCAGCGCCGCGAGGGATTCCGCGAGGGAGTCGAGCAGTTCGTCGGCGCTGGTGTCGAGCGGGTAGCCGCGCCAGCGGGTCAGCGCGTCGCCGGCGAGTACGGCGCCCCGGTCCAGGCGGCCCCGGACCCGCTTGCCCTCCCGCTTGTAGGCGTCCTCGACGGCGAAGGTCAGCCGTACGGCGGCGGCGTGCTGGGCCGCGACGGCCGACGCGAGCTCCGGCATCCGGCGTCCGAGGGAGTCGAGCGCGCCGAGCGCGGTGCGGCCGACGGCGTACTGGCGGGCGGCCGGGTCCTGCGCGTGGTGCGCGAGCCAGGCGAACAGCGGGGCCACGGCGCTGGCGGGCAGCAGCCCGCCCCCGCCGGCCGATTCGGGCAGTTCGGGGACCGTGAAGCGGGGCACCTCGCCCAGCCCGGCCCGGGTGAGCAGGGCGCCGTACTGCCGGGAGACCTCGGCGAGCACCTGGTGCGGGACCCGGTCCAGGACGGTGACGAGGGTGGCCTTGTACTGCTTGGCGGTGCGCAGGAGGTGCCAGGGCACGGCGTCGGCGTACCGCGAGGCGGTCGTGACCATCACCCAGACGTCCGCGGCGCAGATGAGCTGGGCGGCGAGCGTCCGGTTGTCGACCACGAGGGAGTCGATGTCGGGGGCGTCGAGGATGGCGAGGCCGCGGGGCAGGGTGGAGACGGTCTCGATCCGCACCTCGCGGGTGGTGGACGGGTATCCGCGTCCGTGTCTGTCACCCGGCCGGCGGGAGGCCGTCCGGGCGGACGCGGGGGTGTCTTCGTCGTCCTGGGGGGCCCAGACCCGCATCAGATCGGGCAGCACCCGCACCCCGGCGAACCAGTGGTGGTCATCCGGGTGGCAGACGAGGACGGGGGTGCGCGTGGTGGGCCGGAGCACTCCGGCTTCACTCACTTGGCGCCCCACGAGGGAGTTGACGAGGGTGGACTTACCGGCCCCGGTGGACCCGCCGACGACGGCGAGCAGCGGCGCCTCCGGCGCCTTCAGCCGGGGTACGAGATAGTCGTCGAGCTGCGCGAGCAGCTCGGCTCTGGTCTGGCGGGCGCGGGGGGCGCCGGGCAGGGGCAGCGGCAGACGCACGGACGCGACCCGGTCGCGCAGGGCGGACAGGGCATCGAGCAGCTGAGGCCGAACATCCAAGGTCACCACATGCGAAGAATGCCCAATTTAGGAGCATTTTTGAAGCTTATACGTCCTCTGCGCGCCGAGCGCGACTCCAGCAGGCACATCCCGGACACAGCGGACGAGTGGGGCGCAGGCATAACGAGTGCACAACACCCAGGGCGCCACGGCGCAAAAGCGGTGCGCGAATCGCACCTGCCTGCGATTATCGGGACCGCTTCACCGAACCTCCACATCGTGGCACGCGGGTGAAGCAACCGGGACAAGGCAACCGGAGCCCTATCCTTGACCCGGCACGGACCACAGCCCCACCCCCATCAAGGGGCTCCAGGCCACCACGGCCACCTTCCGGCCCCCGTAGCTCAGTGGATAGAGCAGGTGCCTTCTAAGCACTTGGCCGCAGGTTCGAGTCCTGCCGGGGGCACTTCTTGTCCACCACCCCGAGGGCTGTCTCCCCGGAGGGCTTTCACCCAGGTCAGCGGCACTTTAGCGCGACCTCCGTAGCGTTCGCGTAAACCCCTTCGCCATCCCTTGGCCGCTCCACCACCCCTTGCGGCGGGGTCCGCAGCCCTGCTCAACGGCGAGGCGGCGGTCACGCGTTCACCCCCGGTGCGGTCGGGCGGGGGCGGAGCAGGGCGAACGCGGCCCACACCAGCCATGCCGTGCCACCGAAACGGACGACGGGCAGCAGGTAGCCGAAGCCGAAGACGACGAGCGTGAGGGTGGCGGCCAGTCCGGCGGCGGCGATGACGAACCCGGTGACGAGGCAGGCGCGCGGCAGGAGCCCGCTCCCGCGGGCCGCCAGGCAGGTGCCTGCCGCCAGGAGGGCGAAGGACACGGCGTACCCGAGACCGCCGGCGAGGAAGGACAGGTCCGCCAGGGCGCGGGCAAGGTCCGCGGGCGCCTCTTCCGGAAGCCGGCCCAGGGTCCAGCTGAGCGCGGCGCTGGAGGCCAGCGCGCCACTGGCCAGCAGTCCGCCGGCGAGCGCCGTCGCCGGGGCGGCGCCCTGATCCCGCCCCTGCCCCCGCCGCACCAGCCGGGCCAGGGTGGCGGCGGCGGGCACCATGAGCACGGCGGCGACGAGCAGTAGGAAGGCGCCCAGGTCGATCGCCGTGCCGTGGTCGCGCACGTACTGGCTCAGGATGTCGCGGCCGGGGGTGCCGGGCCGCGGGGCGGCGAGGTTGGTGACGACGTACGCGGCGGTGAGTGCGGCGTAGGAGAGCGCGACGGTGAGCAGCGCGACGGCTCCGCGCGGGCGCGGGGCCGCGCCCCGGAGCGGGGCCGTGCGGGGCTCGGTGGTTGATGTGGGCATGACAGCTCCTGGTTCGTCGGTGAAGGGATTCGTCGTGGGACCCGGGACCCCGGCGCGGGCGGTGTGGGCAGGGGCCCCGGTGACAGTCAGAATGCCGCTGCGACAGCGGCGCGGTCGTCCGGCAGCGGGAGGCGGTGCCACTACTCCGCGGGGAGTAGGCGCACCGGGACGGGCGCGAAGTCCCGCGGCAGTCGCCCCTGTTCGTCGGGGTGATCTTCCATCGTGGCGGGGGCAGTCGTCAGGCGTCGGGCGCTGCGGGGAGCGGCGAGCCCGCCAGGGGAGTGAAGTCGAGGTAGGTGACCTCATAGACGCGCTCGGCGAACTTCCAACCGTCGGGGGTGCGCTGGTACCGGTCGTGGTACACGGCGTGGTTCGCGTGTGAGCTGCCGTCGCGCATGCGCCCGAACTCCTGGACGTACGCACGGCCGACCGCGATGTCACCGTCCAACTGGATGGTGCCGGGGTGGACGTTCTGCACGAAGAACTCCCAGAGGCCCTGCCCCCACTCGACCCCGGCGCGGATCTCGTCCCGGCCGACGAACTCCTTGCCGATGTGTGGCCACCGCAGTGCGCCGGCGGGGGTGAACAGCGATTCGACGCGGTCGTAGTCGCGCCTCATCACCGCGTCGCTGAGCTCGCCGCGCAGGGCTTCGATCTCGAAGCGGTCGGCGATGGGCTGAGGGATGCTCGTCGAATTGCTCATCGGGGTCCCTTCTTTGTCGGCTTCCTTGTCGTCCAGCATCAAGGGAGGTCATACACGGAACAACGTAGGGTTCGTGGGGCGATCGATAACGCTGGAGTTATTCGTGGAGCTACGAGACATCGAGATCTTCCTGACGTTGGCCGAGGAGCTGCACTTCGGCCGGACTGCCGAACGGCTCCACGTGTCCCAGGCGCGCGTCAGTCAGGCCATCAGCAAGCAAGAGCGGCGCATCGGCGCGGCATTGTTCGACCGCACCAGTCGGCGCGTGGCCCTGACCCCGGTCGGCCGGCGCCTCCGCGAAGATCTGCAGCAGGCCCACGACCTCCTCCAAGCGGGACTCGCCCGCGCCGAGGCGGCGGGTCTGGGCGCGGGGCGGATACGGCTGGGCGTCATCGGCATGCTCGGATACGAACTGCGTCCTCTCCTCGACGCGTTCCGCGGCCGCCATCCCGGCAGCGACGTGCAGTTCACCGAAGTCGTGGGCAGCGACCCGTTCACCTCGCTGCGCACCGGGGAGACGGACGTGAACGTGCTGTGGCTGCCCGTGGCCGAACCGGACCTCACCATCGGCCCCACCGTGGCCACCGGAGGCCGCGTTCTGGCCGTGCCGGCAGGGCATGCGCTGGCCGGTCTCGGCACTGCGTCCCTGGAAGATCTCGCCGACAACCACGTCGCCGACCTCGGCCCCGACGCACCCGAGTACTGGATCGCGTCCATGGTCCCCACACGCACGCCGCTCGGCCGCCGAATCCCCCGCGGCCCGGCCGCGCACACCTTCCACGAGATCCTCGCCCTGGTGGCCGCCGGACTGTGCGTCCACCCGCTGGGCGTGCTCGCCGCCCGCTACAACAGTCATCCGGGCATCGTCTTCGTTCCCCTCCACGACGCCCCCGACCTCCAGTTGGCCCTGATCTGGCGCTCCACCGCCGACAGCCCCACCATCCGCGCACTGGCCCGGACCGCCGCTGACGTCGGCCCCGTCTCACTGTGACCACACCGGGCGGTGGCGTTGGCAGTGGCGGTGGCGGTGGCGGTGGTGGTGGCAGGGGCGTAGGTCCGGAGGGCTATTCGAAGGCCTTCACGGCCTGGTGGTAGGTCCACGCGGTGCCGTCGCAGGAGGCCTTGCGGGCGCCCGAGTAGCGTGCGCAGACCTGCTTCAGGTCGGAGTGGAACATGTCGTCCAGCCGGGTCTTGGCCGCTTGGAACTCCCCCGCCGCCTTGTAGTTGCGGTAGCCGAAGTCGTGCCGGGCACAGGCCGTCCGGAAGGGGAAGCCGAAGGGGTTGTCCGGGGACGTGGTGCAGTAGTCCGTGGACCAGTCGAAGCCGTACGGGTCCCACTCGCCCCGGTTCCCGCGCGCCGCGACCCAGGCGCTCTGGCTGACCGCGCCCGGCTGCGTCCAGCCGCTGAGCACCTGAGGTTTGTCCTCCGGAAGCAGCGGGGCCTGCCGAGCCGCGGACGCCGCCGGCGCGAGGGCCAGTACGGCCGCCAGGGCGCCGGCGACGAGAGCGGATGCCCTGGCTCCGGCCCGGGCGGGAGGCTGGGCGGGGGGCTGGGCGGGTGGTGCGGGGGCGTGACGGTGGGGCACGCACCCTCTAACGAGGGGTGCCACCACGGGTGTCGGCGTGGCACCCGAGGGCGCCAGGACCGCCGCCCGTGCCCTCCCCTACCGGGAGTCGACGGACTCCGGATGGATCCTGACCTGCGCCGGAGCGCGGGACCGGTACTCAGGTATGAGCCGATGTCACTCTTCCGGCAGAGATTCGGTTGGTCCTCGGGAGGGACGCGGACTACGGCCGCCGCCGCGAATACTCGTAGACATGAACCGCCGTCCTCTCGTCATCGTCGCCGCCACCGCGGGAGTCCTCGCCACCGCTGCCATCGCCCTGCCCAACCTCCCGCCCAACCCCCTGACCGACGCGATCAACGACCAGGTGTTCAAGGAGAAGGGCATGCGCTTCGCGACGGCCGCCGACGCTCCGACGCGCGGGGAGCCGGCGCGCGGGGAGGCTACGTGGGTGCTGCCGCGCTGGGTGCCGAAGGACGCGACCGACGTGCGAATAATGGCGCGCACCGACGGTGAGGCGCGGCTGCTCCGCTTCACGCTGGGCGCGACCCCGCTGGACGGCCCGCAGTGCTCGGCGGGCACGCCGAGCAAGCACGCGGGGACGGCTCTGGAGGCCAAGTGGTGGCCGGCCGGCACCAGCTCCGAGGAGCGGCCCGAGTGCCGTGGCGCCCACCAGTACCAGGTCACGGTGCGCGGCAGGCAGGTCTACGCCTGGACCGACGGCACCCCGTCTCCCGGGGCGGGTGCGCAGGACGGCACCCCGGTCCGGCAGGTGTCGGCCACGACCCCCTGATCGGGGCCGCCCGGGGTGTCAGCGAGGTGTGCGCAGCTCGCGGGCAGCCGAGAGTTCCGTGAGACGGGCCCAGTGGGGGCGCAGCCAGTCCTCCGGTGAGGCGGCCGTCGGCAGGCCCGCCGGCAGGCTGTCGTGGAAGGCCGTGGTCTCCGGTTCGACGGCCCGGTGGTGCGTCAGGATCCGCGTTTCCCCGGGGCCCTCCGAAGCCACGACCACGCTCCGCAGGAACATGGCGTTGGCCACCAGCAGCCATTGCGGCAGGCCCGGATCGGCGCCGGAGCCGGCTCCGTTGCCGCTCGACAGCGCCCACGGGTCCGGGGCCACGTACCGCACCCGCCCGACGCCGGTGAACTCGGCAGCCGCCGCGCACATCGAGCACGGCTCCTGGGTGCTCCACAGCGTCGCCGCGCCCAGGTCCCAGCCCGTGCGGGCGGCCCCCAGCGCGTTCATCTCGGCGTGCGCGAGCGGCGTCCCGCGCAGCGGCCCGACGCCCGGGCCGTCCTCGTACGCCTCGTTGCGCCCCTCGGCGACCGGCTGCCCGTCGGCGTCCGTCAGCACCGCTCCCACCGCAAGGCCTCCGGCCGCGAGCGCCTCGTAGGCGAGGGCGAGCGCCCTCCGCAGAGGCTCGGGCGCAGCGCACCAAGCCGTGTCGAAACCCTGCTCCCCGTTACCCATCCGGCCATTATCGCCACCGCCCTCCACCGCATCTTGGCCGCCCCGCCGCCCGGTCGCCGGCCCTTCGCCGCCCCTCGCGCGCCGCCTTCGTCGCCACCTCGCCGCCGCCCTCGCCGCCGCCCTCGTCGCCGCCCCGCCGCCCGTTCGCCGCCCCCTCGCCGCCCCTCGCGCGCCGCCTTCGTCGCCACCTCGCCGCCCCTCGCGCGCCACCTTCGTCGCCACCCCGCCGCCCGTTCGCCGGCAGCCTTCGGCACCTCGCCCAACGCCACTCTCGGCACCCCTCCGGCCGTTCTCTCGGCAGCCCTCCCGACGCCCCTCCGGCAGTTCTCCGTGCATCCCTCCTGACACCCCTCCGACACCCATTCCGGCACTTCCCTCAGCCCCCTCCCGACACCCCTCCCGACACTTCCCTCGACGCTTCTCCCGACACCGCCGTCGGCACCGCTTCCAGCACCTGGCCAACACCCTCTCGGCACCACCATCGGCCCCCTCTCGGCACCTCTTTCGGCACTGCCACCGGCACCCCTTCCGCCACCCCTCCCAGCCCCCTCGGCGCCGCCATCGCCCCATCCCAGCCCCCTCCAAGTCACTCCCCTCGGCACCGCCATCGCCCTCTCCTGGCCCCTCCCTCAGCACTGCCATCGGCAGGCTGCCCGCCAGCCCGTTCGGCGGTGCCATCGGCACCCCTTTCGGCACCTCGCTCGGCGCCGCCGTCGGCAGCGCTATCGTCACCGCCATGGACATCCGCCCCGCCCGCACCGTCGCCGAACTCCAAGCCGCGGAAGCCCTCTTCGACGGCCCCGGCCGCGAGGACTGGTCACAGCGGTTCCTCGCCGCCCCGGGGCACCTGATGCTGATCGCCTACGTGGACCGCGTACCCGTCGGCATGGTCTCCGGCATCGAGATGATCCACCCCGACAAGGGCACCGAGATGTGCCTCTACGAGCTCTCCGTGGACGAGGCCCACCGCCGGCGGGGCCTCGGCCGGGCCCTGACCGAGGCGCTCGCCGCCGAGGCCGAGTCGCGCGGCTGCTACGGCATGTGGGTGGGCGTCGACACCGACAACGAGGCCGCGCTGGCCACGTACGGGGCGGCCGGCGCCCGCGACGAGGGCGTCTTCAGGATGCTCGGCTGGCCCTTCGCCCGCTAGACCCTGTCCGCCGGATCCGACGGATCGGATTGCGTCGTCCGGTGCCGGGCGCCGCGGGCCCGGTCTGATGCGGAGGACACGCCCTAGCCGCCCACCGCCCCTGGGGCGGCGTGTCGTGGGGCCAGTCGGCGCACCCTCCGCGCGGTCGGCCCGTGCCTCGCCGAGCATCGGCGGCATGACCGCATTCACCGCGCTGCTCCCGGCCGCCGCCCTGCTGGCGGCGGCCACCGCCCTGCCGCCGTACGCCGCCACCGCCGCAGCCGCCGACGCCCCCACCGCCCCCTACGTCGTCGTCCTCAAGGACGGCACCACCCGCGCCTCCGCGGTCGCCGCCACCCGTGCCCTCGCCGCCGAGGCCGAGGCCGCCGGTGACCGGGTCGGGGCCGTCTACGACACCGTCCTGAGCGGCTTCGCCGTCCGTACCACCGCCGCCCGAGCCGCCGAACTCGCGGCCGATCCCCGGGTGGCCTCCGTGGAGCCCGACGCCCTTTTCCGGATCAACGACACCCCGGTCGGCGGCACCCCCGCCAGCGCCACTCCGACCGACGGCACCCCCGCCGGCGGCACGCCCGCCACCAGCACCCCGGTCACCAGCACCCCGGCCCACGGCAGGCCGGTCAACGGCACCCCGCTCGACGCCACTGCCGCCAGCGGCACCCCCGCCAGCGCCACCCCGGGCAGCGACACACCGCCGGACGGCGCCCCGGGCACCGGCACGCCCGCCAGCAGCACCCCGCTCGACGACACCGAGGTCGACGACCCCCCCCTCGGCGACACCCCCGCCCCGCCCCTCGCCCCGACCCGCGGCCCGCCCCGCGGGCAGACCCCCGC